>NZ_JBHIRE010000001.1:0-323000 GCF_042196885.1 Bartonella sp. AA86SXKL
GCAATTTTGCCATCTTTGACATTCAAAAGAGCAACTGGTCCTGTACTCTTACCGCCACCTAAAGTCACACTGTTATAATTAACGGTTTCATCTGCATTTTTATCGTAGAGGACAGCAAAAGCATTTGCTTCCTGAATATTGAAAACCTCCTTGCCAAGATCAGTAACCGTAGCTGATATATTAGTAACCTTATCGTTAATATGGACAATATCCTTTTCAACATCTGTAACACGCTCATTCGTCTTCCAAAGCTGCCTACCATTAATTGCATCATACGACTCTTCAGTAATTTCACCATCTTTAACATTGTGCAGAGCTACCTGCCCACCAGTCTTACCGCCACCTAAAGTCACACTGTTATAATTAACACTGCTATCACCATTCTTATCGTAGAGAACTGCAAAAGCACCACCCTCCTTAATATTGTTAATAGTATCAGTAATAGTTGCAATTTCACCATCGAGTTGTTTTTTATTAACGGCTTCATTGTCTCTCTCTGCGGCCTTTACACCAGAAATACTACGGTCTCCCCCACTGCCTGCAACATCAATTTTCGTACCATCTTTTTCCTTACCAATGGTGATAAGTTTCTGTTCTTCATCCCATTTAACAAGACCATTTCCTGCTATTTGATTTTTTACTTCATTCAGCTGTGCAACATTAACCGCATCAGTCTCTGCACTCCCCGCTGCCACTCCATAAACTTGTTTATTACCAGCAAAAATACCGCTACCAGTCATACGCGGACCACCAGTAATCACGAAACCAAGGTCGCTTAATTGGGTTTTTCCTGCTTGTACACGTCCAACTGTAATGAAGTCATTCAAATCAAATTCTACTGTTTTATCATCTTTTCTTACAATTTTAATGTTCTTGTTTTCATAATTCTCAAGTTCAGCTCCAGCAAAATTGACTGTTTCACCAGGCAGAATATCCACAGCAGCTTCACCGTTAACAGATAACTTCCATCCCCCTGCTCCTTCTACGACAGCTCTCATAGCTTTCAACTGTGCCACATTGACGGCATCAGTATCTGCAGTACCAGCCGCCAACCCAGTAATCTGGCGTGTTATACTACCGTCAGCTTTTCCAACACTGATTGCACTTTTTGTACTTTTCCATGCACCATTGTTTTGTTGTGAATTTTTGTTACTTACAGGATCATAACCAGCAACATTATTAACAACACTGGCAACGGAAGCTCCACCCAAAGCAACTCCGTCTCCAGCAATCACCTGTGCATTTGGACCAATTGCAATCGAATACTTTGTTTGAGCTTGAGCAGCATAACCTATCGCAATCGTATCTTGATCCTTCGCTTCTGCGTTATTCCCCATAGCAATGCCGTGGATACCGGTTGCAAGTCCACCAATAGCAACTGCTAATTCTCCTGATGCACTTGCCTTATAGCCTAGAGCCAAACTACTTTTACCAGTCGCTTTTGTACTTGAACCAACTGAAACCGCATTTTGCGCGCCGGCTTTAGCGGCATAACCTATCGCAATCGCATCTTGACCACCTGTAGCCGCGCTGCTACCAAACGCAATACTATCAATGCCATCTGCCTTTGAAAGCCCACCTATAGCGATAGACGATCTTTTTACCGTTTCCGATCCAATCCCTATGGCAACACTTGCCGCTCCATTCGCAAGAGCAGAAACACCAAAAGCTTGTGCTCCTCCACTCTTTGCAGTTGCACCCGCACCAAATGCTGTTGAATAATTCCCTGTTGCAGCAGATCCACAACCGGTTGCAAAAGAATACACACCATAAGCCTCAGGCATAGCACTCGTGCTACCACCTGTAAGCTTCCCCATATAACCAGTGCTGCTGTTGCTCGTATTACTATCACCACTCCAAGTGACCTTATCAGTGGTCACGCCATAAGGATAACGACCAGAAAAATTTGTATTTTTGGTAAATCTATCATATTGCTGCTCTGCGGTTATTTGATTAGTACTAGCAATTGACTCCTGTTGCTTGCCACCACGACCAATGACATTATCCACACCACAGTAATTATCATCACCCGCAAAAATAATACTGCCATGGCTACCATGGTCATAAGACACACCAGAACCACTCGTGCTCATAGTTTTGTCACCCGTTATCGCGAGATTCGAAGCAACAACAGGAGAAACACTCGATAAGAGTGTGGCCATTGCCGCGCTGAGAGAAAAAGCTTTAATTAAATTTGGTGGGGAATATTTTTTTTTCATAAGAATCTCCTCCTACAGAGTTCAACATCATCACAACGCGTGAAAACACACATGGCAAACCCCTTAGTTTGCGCACTTCAAAAACCAATAAATCAAGAAAAACCCCTCCCATCGACACCGCTATTTATTACGGCACCGCCCTAAAATCTTTGTGACAACATCGAATCTAGAAAAGTCCCCAACCCTTTTAGCTAGAGGGATTCAAGCTAAAAAATAAATAAAAACACAAAACTTTGAAAATATACTGTTATCTCCATTCAAAAATACTGCGATTTATCTCTTAACAAAAATAGTTTCACTAAAGAGCAATTCTACTTTTCAAATAAAGCGCATCAGAAGAATGGCAAGAGTGTAAAAATTATTTTTTATAAATTTATAAAAATACTTCTCAATAACTTAGCTGTTCTTATAAGCACAAATTTATGATTTTTTAACTTATAGCATAATGTAATAATGACGATTATCATGATAATCTCACTTTTTGTTGCGAGGTAAACTGTTTCAATATATTATACATCTCTTTGAAAGAAATCTGTCTTAAATATAATGATGCACGCTCTGTAAAAAGTTTTAACGTGCTCATCTTATCATCTTCATAAAAAGACAAAAGCGCGCCTATAAATAGTCTTTCGTTCTTCTCTCTTATATATCTGTTACCCTTCTATAGGAACAAAACATCGTCATTGTATTTTCACTGTTGTCCGTATCTTTTCTTCAACCAACAAATATTTCAGGAATGGCACTATATTAGCTTCTTTTTGAAGAAATTTTGTTTGTATCACTACTCGTCATTCTTTTTATGAACCATTTTATCTTTAATCAGAGAAATATATTGATTTATAATGATAGTTTCTCGTTTTTCAGATCGAATAAGAGACTCGAAGATCGTGAGATTTTCACATTCCAAACTTGGTTATACAGCAGAAAATCAAAAAAGTTTTATTTTTTTTAAAGGCTGTTCATTCGTATCTTATGAAATTCTAGATGTGCTTTTCAGTTTCGATTTTACGCTTTAAATGTAATTTTAAAAGTGGCAAAGTGGCTTCGACTTCTTCTATATCATTGAGGTTTTGAATAAGCTCTTGCAATCTTCCATAAAGCTCTGCTGCTAATTCCGCAACATCTTCAGGAGAAAGTGTTATTTTTGCATCATGATAGGTCGTATAAACTAAATGTCCAAGCTTTTTCATCAGCCCAACAGGTATCGCTTGCGGTTTAAAACCAGCTGCTTTTGCCTTTGCCATATCTGAAAACATCTCGCCATTTCCCGTTACTAGCCAATCTAATGAAACACCACAAATTTCTTGATATTTGGAGAGCGCAGAGGCTGTAGGCTCACTTATACCAGTTTCATAAGTTCCTATAGAGCCAGCAGTGATACCAAGATGTTCAGCAAACTGCTTACGCTCTGTAAAACCAAGAGCGTGACGCACTTCACGAAAACGTTTTGCCAACTCAGTTTTAGGTTTTGCTTCCGGACGAGCCAAAAAAACACTCCAGAATCAATATAATTGCTGACTAAATAATTATATTGATTTATATCTATTATTACTGCCCCTTAAGAAGAGCAGTTATCACATACATAACCCCACAAAAACGGATGTTACAGCATCCATTTAAGCAGGAGCGAAAATTATGACAATTACAAAAAAATGCAATCGCCGTGGTACTTTTCTGAGCTGCGCCCCTGTAATATAACCTTGGAAAAACTCAAGCCTATCAGAGGCTATTTTCCAGAGTCAAAAACATTTGGACACAGGCCAATGAAAAAACTAAATGCGCCACTGCCAACTCTATCAGTTTGCATGCCAAGCCAATTCTTGCCAACTGCTTTCTCAAAAGTTGCAGTCATATTCTTTCAAAAGCAAAAAGCCTAATACGATTCTCTTCATTTCATGCTGTGCAATATACCACTGAAATCTTATTACAAAAATATGCTAATGCATTTCCCATAGGTTTTTATAAGGTAAAAAGTTTATCAATGTCTAAAAATCAATATAAAATAGGCAAAATAATTGGTATTCTACAAAAAACGAGATTATCACTCGTTATTAAAAAGTTAGACGTTTACAAACCCTGTTTGCTTATTTTATATATTAATGGCACTGATTTAGCTGTAACTGGTAATAGAGATTTCAGGGTGTTTGGTTTATCGTCAGAATACTCTTCCTCTACGCATATTAAAAGCCTTTTGGCAATGTATTTTAAATGCTATAAATTCTATAGTAAACACATTGCCATCCATATTTACAATTGGGCGCTTCAAAATCTTGGAGTAATAAAATCTTTAATAGGCTTTGATTTAAAAGCGCGTATTTTGCAGAAAATTGACAAAACCATGAGGTTCGTATACATGGCAATTCTAAGTGATGATAGTGGAGTGATACTTAAAAAAGCTGCATGGAAACCCGCAACGTTGAGGAATTAAGCATGACCTCTTTATGCGATAAAGAATTATCTGATACACTGGTTGGTCTTTATGACGACTATCAACGCGGTTTCGACATTGGAGAAGAGCTTAAATTGTGCGTGGATTTGGCGTTATCTCTTGAATTGGAACTCAGTATTCACCGTTTAAGTGAAACAGATGCTGTTTTAAAAAAAGAGATTGTGCAAACCTTGCATCGTCGTAGAAATACTCATTCCAATGAAGATGAAATTGATACAATTTTTCATATGGATTTTGAAAAACAAAAATAATACAATACTCTCCCCATGTAATACGATATTCCCTCATCGCTTTACTTTCTACTACGCTTAAACAAAAAACTTTCAAGAAGATTTAAAGTGTTACGTTTTCGTCTTCTTAACAACAGTGAGATGAATTAAAGAAACGCATCAATTCTTTTAGATCATTATCAAAAAATAGAGAGTATTCTCTAGCATACATCAATTTATGCTTTGTTCATTAAGCACCAACTTTTACATTTTCTCAACTCTCCTTTAAAAGCAAAATATGAAATGTGCTGCAGCGTAAATGTTTAAAAATAGCGTATATTGACCACTCTTAAACGTAATTTATTGTTTTTCATGTTTATAAAACAGCACTATGAGTATTCCAACAAACGCAACAATGCTTTGAAAAAAATATATCGATTGAGGTGATATGTTACTGTTATCGCTTGCCATGATGAGATAGACTCCGAGGATCAAGCATCCAGAGATACCATTAAAACTTGCCTGCAATCTTCCTTGGTATTCAGGATCACAAGAGAGTTGTGATAAAGAAATCGAAAGAGCCCAACTCGAAAGTCCAAATCCAATCATAAAGTAAACAGGAAAAACAACAAAATTGTATGTATTAACAGATAAAATAGCGAGGCCAATAGCCATAAAAGCTAATAAAATGGCTAATGTTTTCCTTATGGACAAAACTTTACAAAGAAGTGGTGAAAAAAACGCACCTGTCAATACGCCCATAGAATAAAGCACCTCCAATATTGCAAAGATCCTGCTATCCGCATGTAAAACCTCTTGTATATAAGGAACGAGAATAACAGGAATGGTCATCAAAAGAGTCATAATAATCATCTGACTTATATAAGGTACAAAAAGAGCCGGATTCTGTTTAAAATAATGAAGGCATTCTGTATAATTTTCCCACCAATTTTGCTGGTTTTGTTTTTTAGATCTTCGGTTTTTAGGTACCTTCATTGCAAAATTAAATAAACCAGCAATGATAAAGAATATACCACCTATTAGAAGAGTTCCTTTTGTTCCTGCATAGGATAGTATAAATCCACTTAAGCCCATACCTACGATAGTGCCAAGTTCATAAACCATATCGATGGTCGCATTTGCATTGATGAGCTGTTCCTTCAGCACAATACTTTGAATTAAAGAAATAGCTGATGGCATATAAAAAGGGATAAAAATACCCAAAAGAGCAGATAAGACCATCAATTCAATTTCTATACCAAAATGCCAAAGCATTACCCAGCTTACGATTACCAAACCTCTCGCAAGATTTGAAATAATAATCTGCGTTTTACGGTTATATTTATCTGCCAATATGCCAAAAATAGGCGCAAAAATAATGCTAGGCGTCCAAAGAAAAAGCATCATCAACGCTACACCACGGATTGAGCCCGTCTGATTGTAAGCGATCCATGACAATGTAATATAATTTAGTCCACTTCCAAATGTAGCAAATAAGCCGCTCAAAGTAAAATAGAGAAAAGTTCTATTTTCAAATAAAGCAATGCGTTCCTTCAAATTTGAAGTGAACATAAATTATCCTCTAAAATGAATACCAGTCGATATGCATAATACATCCTGTTTAAAAACAGGCATTCTTACAATTTTCATTTTAGATCATTAAATTTAAGAAAGCAAAATTTCTTTTTTGAGGCTTTTACAATCTTTGTGCTGTTGTATGATTAATTCTTCTATGAAAACAGAACATTTATGGACAAAAACAAATTTAATATTTTATGTGCGTTTTATTCAGAAGCTACACCTTTATACATATGTGAAACAATTTTACGGTATGGAAGCTTCACTCACATCATTGCCCTTATTATTCCGTGCACTAAAATATGTTCGAGTATATCCTTCCATGTCGTTCTTCTATCACCACACTTCGTCTCTAAAAGAATAAACATACTATTATCCTCACAATAAATACTGCTAACTTTTCTACTCCCCTTCTCTAAATCTTTTAAAACAAGCCCATTACAGTTAGTTTTCTAATTAAAATATATAACGTAATATCTTCCTGAGCAGTTAAATTATTGCAATCATATCTCTAAAGTTTCAGATTTAGAGTACAAATACATAAAGGAGGATTTATCGTGGATAACTTGATTAATAAATGATTTTATTCATAATCAAAACAAACCTTATTTATATGATGTCGTATTTGATGATGAATTAAAGAAATAGGAGCAGTTCCATCAATTGTTATAAACTGCTCATCTATTTCCGATAACACTTTGTATACTTTGTAAACTTTTTCAATAAAAGAGAGTTTTTCTTCGTATTTTAAGTTTAAACCATCCCTTTTCTGCAACCGTTCCAGTATAGTAATGGGCGGATCAGCTCTATCTTTTCTCAAACCACTGCCCTCGCTATAAGCATTTGATATCCGATCCCGTCAAAAAGCAGCAGAGCAATTCTTGGAAAACATCGCTGAGATATTGAAATATGCCTTGCAAAAGCGTTTAAATCAAATGTTTCACTATATTTTTCGGTATATTCATAAACTGAAATTAAGAATATTATAATAAGACCTCAAACAACGACGACGCCCAAATCAGCCGTAATAAAGCCTCCTAAAACTGAACCAATAATACCTCTCTATCAGACAGACTACCATGTAAAGGTTTTAATACAATACCTTAGCGCTAATGCCATAAATGTTTCTGATAGATAACGAAGTTTATTGTCACAACAACATCTAACAACGGTCAATAGAAAAACCTAAACCTTGAGTATAAATAAAATCAACTTGAAAGCGCAAAATATATCTCTAGGACATAGTTATATTCGTTATCTGGCTTTCCCCTTATTGGCAAGCCTCCGCAACAGACGCAGTAAAAATACCAGCCTCTATCGCTATTCATTCTCCTGAATAATAAGCTATCACTACCATAAACATCAGCGTTCAAATTTTTCCTACCGAAAAAACTTGACATGCCCAGTAATATGTGTGTATTCATTATTTGTAAACATGATGTGTGCTGATTTATAATACTGCGTGTTTTTAAGAGATTCCGAAATGGGGGGGGATAATGTGCACAAGAAACTGATGTTTCGGTTTTATGGGCTTGTTGTCTTGCTATATCTTTCTGATATGGTTTTATTTTTAAGTAATCTGTGGAATGCTTATCGCATAACATCCTCATCGGTTTTCCTAGGCGTAACCATGGCTTTGGGCACCATTATGCCCTATCTTTTGAAAAAAAGCGGTCTTGTGCGCATTAAAGCCTCATTGCGGTTGGTCGATTTATACAAAAGGCGAATCATTATCTATAGCCTTCTTTTATTGATTGCACTTTTCCATTACGCTGATTCCCCCTTTGGTTTTATCGCTGTCTCTATCTCTATCGGCTATCTCTCTTTGATTACCTTAAGCACACTCGAGACTTATAATACTAAACTAGCACTTAGTGGTTATATTAGCGCCCAAAAGGCTTCCCGCATTATGCAAACAGTGGTGCAAATTGGCGCCTTTTTGGGAGCAGCATTGAGTGGTTATCTCTTAGAAGCGACCAGCCCTCGAGGGGCAGCGGCTGAAATTGGCTATAATGGTTTGATTGTGACACTTTGTTTGTTTGACATCATTATAAGCCTTATAGCCGGATATATTATCTTTTGCGATGAATACAATGCTACAGATACCACAGCACCTGCAACCGATAAGAAGACAGCACCTATACCGCAAGCGGATGGACTCTCCCGTGAGCTTAAACTTTTATGCGTCTGCATAGGGCTTATTGGCTTTCATATTTGCGCTTATAATACGCTGGCAACCATTCTTTTTCAGAGTGTGAAAAATTTTGGCTCTGAATATTATGGACTTTGCAGTGCGGTTGCGGGCATGGGCGCTTTTTTGGCTGCTTTTATCAAAATCCCTCGCTTTGAATTTATTCTCCCAGCCCTTATGTTGAGCGTGGCTGATCTTATTTTTAGCACCACACAATCGCCCTATTTGGCTGTGGTCTTTTGCTTTTTTATTGGCTTTTCAATGAATACCATGCGAATTAATGCCCGCAAACATACGATTGAAGCGACTAAAACAGAGGCTCAAGCAGAGCTGGTGGGAAGCTATAGCGGTATGCTTTATACTCTCTCCCAATCGGCAGGTTATGTTATCCTTGGTCTTCTTACAAGCTCTGCCCTTATGGGTCCTCAAGCAGCTGTTTATCTTCTCCCCCTTATAGGGCTAATAATCTTTATTTATATTCTTTTCCTTTTATTGCAGCGGAACAAAGTATGAAAAAACCTATTCTTATTGTCGACCCTTTCTCCACGGGTGCCCTCTATGCCCCTGCTTTGCAAAAATTAGGCTATGCTTGCTATGGTGTTGTCTCTCAACAAGCTCCTTTTTCACACTATATGCTTTCTTATCAGGGAGAGGGCATGGCAGAAGCGAAGCTTCATAGTGTAGATGAGATAAAGAAACGCTTTCCTATCGGCGCGATAGAGGCCGTGGTCGCAGGCGCCGAAGGGGGTATTTATTGTGCAGATCAATTGGCGGCTTATTATGGTTGTCTTGGGAATAACCCCTTGACTACCGATTGGCGACGGAAAAAAGCAGCGATGCAAAAACGCCTTTGTGAAAATGATTTATCTTACATCCGATCAAAGATTCTTACAAAAAACGATTGTACTCTCGATGATTTTGAAAGCCACAGCGGCTATGTGGTAAAGCCGAATGATTCTGGTGGAAGCGATGGTGTTTTGTTTTTCTCCAGCCGTGAGAAAGTGGCGGCATGGTCCTCTAGAATCGACTGGACACAAAAAAATATTTTTGGCGCACCTAACGATGCTTATTTGCTCCAAGAAAGATTGGAGGGAGAGGAATACATCGTCGACGCCGTTGTAAATGGAGAGGCTATAAAGATATGTAGTTTGTCACGATATAAAAAAGGTATTCATAATGGAAGTACTTTTGTTTATGAAACGCTTGATGTGCTTGATGCTCAAGATCCCTCTTATGCCCCTCTTATCTCTTATGCAAAACAATGCATTCGCGCACTGGGGATTGAATATGGACCTGCGCATATGGAAATCATGCAAACAGCTCGTGGTCCAGTAATGATCGAAGTAGGAGCCCGTCTCCACGGAGGAATTGCACCCACCTTGTTCGCGCATTGCTATGAAGATGATTTACTTGAAAGCTCCGTTAACCTTATTGCAGGCGTGTTTTCGCAAACCCCAAGTCGCTTTAAGAAAAAAGGGCGTATTATCTTCCTTATCAACGAGATCGACGGTCATATTATAAAAGATGTTAACGTATGGCGGCAAAAGCTTCATTCTTGGGAAAATGTGGTTCATTTTACGCTCTTTTTTAAAGAAAACGAGCCCCTCCCCCTAACCATCGATTTAAATACCTGCCCTGCCATTATAGCAATTTGGGGACACAGTGATGATGAATTATCAGCTTTGGAGAGGGTCATTCGTAGCAATTTCTTATAAAATACAACAATTGGGAGGAAAACATGGATTCAGCAGCGCAAATAATTGAAAATATAGACAAATATGAAAAATGGAAGCAGGTCGTTTTTAAAGAATTCGATGCAACCATGAATAACACAATTAGACCTTTTCCCTGCCTATTCGGTGTAAATGGATACTCAAAAAATATGCTTAGATTTGGGTTCTACAATAAGTTGACCGCAAAAAATATGATGGAAGACCTGATAACTTATTGCGATAACTATAAAAGTTTTGGAAAGAACACATCTTTTGTTGCATTCGAGAAGCCTGCCCCCGTACAAAGTATCGAAGTTTATAGAGAAAAATTCTTGTCTATACTTAAAGATTTGCGAACTCTTGATGACCAAGAATGGCCTAAGCATATACCAAAAAATATGGACAATCCTTTATGGGAGTTCTGCTTTCATGGCGAGCCTATGTTTATAGTTTGCAATACCCCATCCCATATAAACAGAATAAGTAGGAGAAGTTCTACATTTATGTTAACTTTCCAGCCTAGGTGGGTTTTTTCTGATCTGCTCGATACAGAACAAAAAGCAAAAAATGCATTCTCCGCTGTAACAAAAAGACTTGAACCTTTTGATATTATAACAAAATCTCCTTTTTTAGGAAAATATGGCGAACCCCAAAATAGAGAATGGACGCAATACTTCCTGCAAGATAATAATATTGAATCCCCACCTTGCCCATATCACATAATGGAGCACGATAATGACTAAATTTTCTAAAATTAAATTAAATAAAAATATCTATGATATATTCAAAATGATGCTTCCAGAGCAAGGATCAATAGAGATACAAAGAGATTTTCCCAAAAAAAATACACGATTGGCATATTCACCAGGTCGATGAAACTCTCTTAATTATAGAGGGAGAGTTAGATTTTTTCTATAGCGAAAAACATATAACCTGTACACCAGGAGATATTATACATCTACCTGCCAATACAAGGCACAAATCAATTGCGGCAGATGTAGGATGCATATATGCAATTGCTACAGAAAATCTCACTATTGGAGATATTAGAAATGGGTAACCGCACGCTCTTTAATGGATTCTTTCTCATACAGGATTTTATTCTTTTACTCCTGCTTCCCATAATGCGCCCATAGATTCTGCGGAAAATAAGGCTATGAAGTTTACGTCCTCTACCCAAACCAACGTAGAAACTTTTCAGAAACGACATTTTACAGTACAAAATAGAACGTTATTCTTTAGGAATAAAAAATGGATCAAGCTTAACGGATTAAACAAAAAGGAAATAATTTTGTTTACAGCTTTATTGTCGAGCATTCACGAATGGATTCTGGTATTATCTCTATCTGAAACTCCCTACAAGCATGAAGCAGAAAAGTTATCAAGCATATTTAGTATACCTAATGAAAACTGCTATTACCATGCGTGATGGCTCTAAAATGTAGATGGATTTGAATTTTTAAATAATTTTTAACTATTACATCACTTTATTTTCATACTTTTTAAATAATATTCAATAACTTAAGTAAAATAAATATTTTTATTTTGGGTTTTGTTGTGTTGTTAATCTAAAGCATGTGAAGAGAATATATTAAAGAATTAAAATATTTATATATCGAAATTGAAGATGTCCTATTTTACCCAAAAAAGAACTATTATGACATAAGTGAATTTAGCTATTAATCTTTTGTTGCCAACAAGTGGAAAAATGATGCTGAATGTAGAAAAAATTGCATAAGAACCTTTAACAAAAATGATTAAAATTTAGATAGAATTACAAGGTATAAAATAGAATTTATTCCATCAGCGCTGCAATTTTTTCTGGTTAATTTATTCTACCAATATCATTAAAGCTTTCTTCTAATGACATCGTCTATCATTGGAGGGAGATATATGATTGTTTTTCGAATTGTGACAGCACACAAATTTCATGATTTATTTTGTCCATTAAAAGATGTTTGTTAGTTGAGTAAGTTAAAAAAATACATAGAATTCCGTATAATGAAGTGTGTATGTATAAAACTTCTCAGGATGATCGTATTAATAGCAATGTTAAAGGGGGGCTTTTTTTGGAAAAATTGTAAAGAAATTATGAGTATCTCTAGGAGAAAAAACTCTGATTTTTAAAACAGAGAGAAACATTGATTATAACAGCTTATTAAGCTAAACGCAGAATATTTATCCTAATAATTGATGGTTAATTGTAACGGGATAGTTTTTTGATAATCATAAAGAAAAAGGTATAGAGCGTGTTTCTTTTAGTTAAGAAAGAGTGTTGCTCATTTTTTTTCTAAAAGTAAGCAACTTCAAAGCTAATTTTTTGTTCTTATAGTGGTGAGAAAATAATTGTCGAAGTCAGTGAAGGGAAGCTTCCAATAGATTGTTACAAAGTTTAATAAAAGTTGGAATACTTAAAAATTCTTTAGTTTCTATTATGATTTAAGAATACCAGGTTAGGATACGGAGAATTCAAGAGCTCAAAACTTTGTGATAATATTGGTTTAGAATTACATCTTGTTCATTCAGACGAGATGAGCCAATTATTATATGTCATAGAGACATATGGATGGAAAATTTAAAAAAAGCTTATCCAGAATCTGACTTAAAGGTTATTGGAACTTTAGTAGTAAGATTGGCTTGGTCTCATGTTTCTCAAAAATTAGCAACCAATCTTGTTGTGACTAGACTAAATTTGGAAGATCTGCTCACTGAGCGTTTTTATAATATTATGAAATGATAAAAATATTAATATTTCTTCTTGTCCGGGACATGAAGCCGGTGCTATTTGTATTTATTATCCGTTGCACCATTGTCCGAAATATATTTTAAGTGGTTGTCACTTGAAATATGCCTTGGAAAATTATTTGGCAAGAGAGCGTACCTATATGTATTGGAAAGTAATTTCCTATTATTTGTCTCAATCTATGGGCACAACGTTGCCAAGTATAGAATTCATGCTGACAGATGACTTTCAAAAAATAAGTGCCTATAACGCATTTGAACTAAACTTTTATGAAAAACTGGAATTTAGTACCGAACCATATTCGACAATGGAGAAAATCATAAAATGGCTTGAGTCTCTGTTTAAGAGGGAGGAGGTTATTGCGTAATTCTGTTTTTCTTATGACTGTGATTGGTTGTTTGACGAGTTTTTGTGCTAGTGGTGTATTATCTATTGGCCTTTCTTTGTTACAATTCCAAGATACAACGGGAGAAGCGTCTGCTACTTTAAATGTCGTTAATTTAATCGCAATTGGAATTGCTGGCTTATGTTTGGGAAATGTGTTGGCGTACTATCAAGGCTTTATAATTGGGTTTTATAGTCAAATTATTTGCGCTTGTTTATTGTCTTTCTTATTATTTATGAACAATCCGGTACTTATTTTATTTGTATTTTTTTTACTTGCTCTCTTGATGGGGGCTGATAACCCAAATAACAATAGTGCCTTGAATCAGCTGGTTCCAGCTCCCAAACAAAAAGCTGGAATTTTTGCATTTTACACTAGTTGCTGTCAGTTTTTTGTTATTATATCCCCATTGCTTATATATTTTATAATTGCGCATTTGGGGCACAAAATAGCCATAGCCTTTATTGTATTTATCTATCTTTTGAATGCCTGCTTATGGTTTCGTATAAAGTCTATACAACAACTAAACAGAGCAAAAGAGCTATTAAAAAAGCCATCTCAAAAAGCTTATGGAGTTGGGTTCAGGTGCCTTTGGCGGATTTCTGCGTTGCGTTTTTTAACGATTAATCGTATTTTGAATAATTCTCTCTATACGGGGACTATTGTTTTATTGCCACTTGTTCTTGCTTCTATAACATCAGATAATATAAAATTTACAGCTATTCAAAATTCTATTTTTGCTTTTTCAGCACTGGGTTTTGTGATCAATGGTCTTATCTCATCTTATTATTTACGGAAATTTCCATCTTTAATTCGTTTTTTTGTATGGGGGGCACCGGCTTTTGCCGTGATCGCAATCTCTTTTGTTTTATATTTAAATTTTACTCAATATTCCCTTTATATTATGGGTTTTTTATTAGGTATTGGGCAATTTTATTTTAGGATATCGGGAATAACAATTGGACAAGCTATAACACCTAGTGAAAATTTAGCCGAGGTGATTTTGGCAGGCGATGCCAGTGTACGCATCATAACAGCTTTATTTTCTATTGTGCTTTTATATGCAGGAAATTTTTTTTCATTTTCTATATTATACATCCTATGTGTATTTATAGGCTTTTGCGCCCCTTTATTTATTTTGCACGGACTATCTATTTACATACAAAGCTTAAAGATAAAAGAAAGCGCCACATGAATGATATTCAATTATTACGTCAGCCTTTTTTTGATTATCGTATAGATAAAAATTTTGTACAAATATTCATGACATTAATTTTAAATAAGCACATTGCGTGAGAAAAGCTGAGGTGTTCGTTACCTCTCATGTGGATAAAACGCATT
Source organism: Bartonella sp. AA86SXKL (assembly GCF_042196885.1). Classification (NCBI taxonomy): domain Bacteria; kingdom Pseudomonadati; phylum Pseudomonadota; class Alphaproteobacteria; order Hyphomicrobiales; family Bartonellaceae; genus Bartonella; species Bartonella sp. AA86SXKL. The sequence goes on from NZ_JBHIRE010000001.1 coordinate 14,828, forward strand.
TAGCCCGTTAAGCAACGAAATTGCAAATAGCACTATGATCACCATTAATTCTAAAAGCTCTACCAGAAGTTAGTGATAATGGCAAAAATCCTTTAATGATATTTGAAGAGATCGTTTATGCTAGATCAGGTTATCTAAAGATCGAGAGGAGAGGAGCTTAAAAAGTATAAAATTCATGGAAATTCAACAGCAATTTCTAGGTGTACATAATGATAGGTATAGATCGACGCGAACTGGTCAAATTCAAACAATAAAAAATCCTGCAAATGCTGAGCTTTTTAAACTATGTCATATCAAGCATATGAAAGTTCGTTTTAAATTAATGGCGGAGAGAGAGGGATTCGAACCCTCGATATGGTTTCCCATATACACGCGTTCCAGGCGTGCGCCTTCAACCACTCGGCCACCTCTCCAGAAGTTTGCACTATACCCAGAAAGAAATAACGTGCAAGTCTAAACTATACATTCAAAACCCAAAAAACAAATTCATTTATTAAAGTAAGAGCTTTTATCTGTTGAATAACAAGCACATCCCTTCTTTTTAAGAAAAAACTTTTTTCGTGGATAGGTTTGTAGAATACAATAATGAGAATAAAAAGATTGTCACCAGTTATAAACTTTCATGCTCATTTACGCACTTTCTGCTTCACAAAAAAATACTTCTCTTAAAATTGGCATACAGTCCATAGTTTTACACAACCAAATAATTAAAATCACTTACTTATACGTCATAGGAAGGGATGGTATGTGGGGAAAGAACATTTTAAGAGAGGATAAGTGGCTCTTATGCATTTTCTTAAATAGCACGAATTTTTGCAACATTGAGAGCTGTAAAATAGTGTGATGGTGTCAGTTTTCTCTTTCATAGGATTATATAATAAGCCCTACTCTAAATCCTCTATTCAATTTCACACTTCTATATTTAGTTGATACTAAAGAAAATAAAATTCAGAAAAAAACTTTGCATTTTTAATTTAATATGTATGAATATATTTTATTTTCTGAAATGAAAAAATAGTCTCATTTTGATCAAATACAAAATAATAAAAATGCAAACCTGTTTTCATTTTTACCATATACTTTTAAATTCAGCTTTACAGTTTTCAAAATATCTAAAGTAATCTCAATTATTTAAAAGAAATTACGTATTACTTCATACTTTTGATTATCGCATTCTTTAAGCGTGATATGGTCTCATCACAAAACAGAATACTCTAAAAATACTATTTTCTTTCTCATCCACACGTTTGTAAAAAAACATCTCTTAAAGCTTGCCACATCTACCTCATACGGTATCTATGAATGGTATAAAATCTATTGGATAGCATCATCTTTCCTTAAATAAAAAGTAAAAGCCAAGTACTATCAAGCTATTTGTCGCCTAATGTTAAAATATCTATTGCTATTTGAGAGAATGCATAAAAGGAATTTATTCTTTCTTAGAGTGTTTTTATCCATACATTACTCCTCCTTGTAATGTATAAAAGAGTAATTTTTATTAATTAAATATAGAGAACTTTAAAACGAAAAAACCCTACAATATTCAGGGTTCTCATTATGTAAAACGATAAATTACCACTATAAATTAATATACTGTATTAATGTTTTACAGCACTAAAGATCTGATTAGTCTGCAAAATGAGCTCGTTCTTTCCCCTTAATGTTCTTTATCACCTTATATCCTTGCTTAGAGCACGTACAGCTCGTGCAGTTTCACATTGTAATGCTTTTTGTGCTAAAATTTTCATATCTTCAAAACTATGAGTCTGTAAACACGCCTTTACTGGAGAAATATCGCAAGATATCATAGAAAGCTCATTAATTCCCAATCCAGTCAAAATCATTGCACCAAAAGGATCTCCAGCCATACCACCACATACACTAACCCAACACTTATGTTGTGCAGCTCCCTGAATAGTCTGATAAATCATACGCAAAACTGCTGGATCAAGGCTATCAGCTTCAGACACAAGGTACGGATTTTGCCGATCAACAGCCATTGTATACTGTGTTAGGTCATTGGTTCCAATTGAAAAAAAATCAACATGGGCGCTCAATACATCTGCCATAATGGCCGCTGCTGGAACTTCGATCATAATACCAAGTTTTAATTTTGGTGCATTAATATCGTTGCGGATTTCTTCTGCAATCTTTTTTATAGCGACAATCTCTGAAACAGACATGACCATCGGAAACACAATCCATAGATCTCCACCCTCTTTTGCCGCTCGATATAAAGCACGTAATTGAGGCACAAAAAGATCACGTCGACGTAACAAAAGCCGCGTTCCTCGAACACCTAAAAAAGGATTGTCCTCTTTAGATAAATGTAAATGCGTAACCTGTTTATCTCCACCAATATCAAGTGCACGAATAATTAATGGCTTATCTCCTACAGCTGTAATCATCGCCCGATATATATTAAATTGTAGCTCTTCATCCGGAATATATGGATTCTCTAAAAACAAAAATTCCGTGCGCATGAGTCCAACACCTTCAGCCCCTAAATCAAGCGCAACAGGAACCTGATTTGCGTAGTTGACATTAGCCATGATACGAATTCTTTGACCATCTGTCGTTTGCGCTGGTAATCTACATGCATTTATTTCACTGACACGTTTTTGCGCAACAGTATCAATATGCCTTTGAGCATCTTCAACGTCTTCAAGCGTAGGATCAAGATAAATAAACCCGTTATCGCCATCAATAATAGCCTGAATATCAGACTGAATTGCTAAAATATCATCACCTGTAGCAACAACCATTGGAATACCAAGAGTACGCGCCAAAATAGCTGTATGAGATAATGGACCTCCCCATGCTGTTGCTAATCCTTTTACCCTTGTACAATCAAGTTGTGCTACATCAGAAGGAGAAAGGTCATTTGTAACCAGAATTACACCATGTGGAATATCATTTAAAAAGAACGATCTATAGGATGGATTGATTTCACCTAAAACACGTCGACCAACATCAACTAAATTAACAGCACGTGCTGCTAACAAAAGATTATCTACCTTAAAAAACATATCTGAAAATTGACGAACCGCTCTATCCCAAGACCAAGCGACACCATGACCTTCCGCTATAAAACGACAAGCTTGAGCTATTAAATTTTCATCTTCAAGCAAAACCATTTGCGCAGAAAAAATCGCAGCAGAATCTGCTCCCATACGCACTGTAATATCAGAAATCACAGATGCCATTTTATGTTTTGTTTTTGTAAGAGCATTTTCAAGACATGCTGCACCAGCTGCAAAATCAATTGGCTGATCTATTATGGAAATATCATTTTGCCTTAAAACAAAAATCTTACCAAATGCTAATCCTGAACTCGCTCCAACACCAGAAATGCCTTTTTGCATAGAGCGTGGATACCAACCATGAAAAGCCTTTGTTTGAGATTCCATTGCTCTCATCAGACATTTTTCACTAATACTCACTTTTTTTGCAATAGCAATGGCATCATTGAGAAGTTGTGCTCCTTCTGCAGCATCTGTAGAAAAAATCAGAACATCACCATTTTTTGCTCCTAATTGCAATAAACCAACCAAATTTTTCATTTCAACGGTATATTGACCATGGCGAACTCTGATAGAGTTTTGAGCCTTTTTCGCAAAATCAACCCATAGAGAAGCTGGTCGTGCATGAAGACCACTTGGATAATCTAAAGTCCATTCCTGACACACCGAAAGGTCACCAATAAAAGTTTTTTCTATCTTCATCTCTTGGTCAAACAAAGTTGTAACAATTTGCTGTTTGTCCATAGTTGTTGCAAGTACTTCAAGCTGTTTTTTATCAAATAAAAGAGACGTCAATTTTTTACAAATTTCTCTATAGCGATCTGGACACGCTGCAATGGCAATAACCAAATATGCTTTCTTGCCATCCTGCCACTCAACACCAGCAGGCACCTGTATAACAGCAACAGCATCCTTGATAATTAAATCACGATTTTCAGCCATACCATGAGGAATGGCTATACCATTTCCAAGCCAAGTATTGGTTGTTTCTTCACGTGCAAGCATACTTGCCAGATAACACTTATCAACTGCACCAACCTGCACAAGCAATTCAGCAGCAGCATAAATTGCATCATTTTTATGATCAAAAGCAGCTGCAAGTTGTACAGATCTTATAGACAAGATTTCACCATCAGTAAAATCTACATTCATTGTTTCTGCTTTCTCATATCTCATCATGAATTCAAATTGCCTCACATTTGAACACCAATATCTCTGATACATTCCTTTTCAAAGCTGCATTTCCCAAAATACAAGCTATAAATACCACCACAGCTCTCTTTATATTCTACAGAATATAGCTAAGTGAGGTGCTTAAATACCTCAATATAACCGATAAAACAATTAGATATTATTATCCACCTAAGTGCTTAAAACCATCATAAACAAGTCTGCCTCTTACTCTTTTACTTTACAAAGACAAAACCCCATTTTTTACAGCACCAATCACCTGAAAAACTATGCTTTCAAAATGCTCTCATTATCCTAAGTTATCCAACATAACTTTTCATTATTCTCCCTACAAGAAAGCATCCTTCCTAATCATCCGTAACTTCAGCTAATATTTTAATTGATTCCTCAAAGTTTATTTAACCTATTATCCCTCTTTATAAATTCATTACATAATTACAAATTGCTCCATGCAACTTATCATCTTTATTCCGTGCTACCCATCTCTTATGATATCAAACTCTCGATATATAATATTTATATATTTTAAGCTACACCTTTACTTCAATCAATATCGCAAATACACAATGCCCTCTGTCGCACATTTGCAAAGTACGACATCCCCCCCAAGCACCATCACCAACTACTAAAATCAAGAAAAACTCTACAAATAAGATAAATAAAGTAAAAAATGAAAAGCAATTATTGCCTTAACCCTAGCTCTTATGCTTGTTTATTTTCAACAATACACAATAATAGTGAAATCAGAAAAAATATTCTTGAAGGGCGCTGATTGCACGTTGGTTATTTTTATATCTTTAAACACCGTACTCCTTAAAAATATAATTTCACTCTCGATTTACCGAAAATTCCTTAATGCACGTCACTTTCAAAGTAGTTTTGACTACCTTCTTATGGATTTTTATCCCTATGTCTTTTTAAATGAATAGCCCCACCTATCCACACTACCACCTAAAAACAGTATGACAACTCATCAATACCACAATGCCGATAAAAAGACCCATCTTTATCAAAATGATTACATCAATAATGCTCTCATTAAATTTCTCATAATTTTCTGAAAACAAACTGCTTCTCTTATAAGAAATTACTCAACGCTTCTTCATACATAAAAAGAAAGTCTCTCCTCACTGATTATTATACAGAAACTTATCAATAAACTCTATCATAATATCAATATGTTCAGTATTTAAATACTAACATAACAGCGCACAAACTTTTTCCCTCATTGAGAAAAGCCATTTCCCCAATTCTACCTTTTTATCTTCTACATTTATTATAGTACCAACGCAAAAAGGGAAAGATGAGATTCATCTTTCCCTTTGAATACTTATAAAACCACAACTACAATTCAATGAAATCCCGTTGATGGCTAGAGAGTGTTACAGATTACTCTGCTGCCTCCAGCATAGGAATGACTGAAACATAGGAACGATTACCCGCTTTGCGTTGAAAAGAAACCTTTCCATTTGATAATGCAAAAAGCGTATGATCTTTTCCAATACCAACATTGTTACCAGGATGCCAACGTGTACCACGCTGGCGAATAATAATATTTCCGGCAATAACGGTTTCACCACCAAATTTTTTAACGCCTAGACGTTTCGATTCTGAATCACGACCATTACGCGAGGAACCACCAGCTTTTTTATGTGCCATAGACGCTCTCCTTTAATCTTTCTTACTCTTTGATGCTACAGACGCTTTCTTCTGCGGCGCAGTCTTTTTTTCAACCGTTTTTTTAGCCGTCTTCTCAACAGAAGCAGCAGCTTTTGTTTCTTGTGGTGTAGTTTCTTCTTCTTTTATAGGTTTCGCAGCAACTTTTTTAGGTTTTGAACCACCCATTAAAATTTCTAAAACACGAAGCCTCGTAAATTCTTGACGATGGCCACGCGTGCGTTTAGAATTTTGGCGACGGCGCTTCTTAAATGCGATAACCTTGCGCCCACGTGCCTGTTCTAAAATCTCAGCTGTCACCAATGCATCAGCAACGACAGGGGTACCAATAACCGCATTACCTTCTTGCCCAACCATTAATATGTCATTGAATTCAACAACATCACCCGCATTTCCACTAACTTTTTCAACTTTTACCACTTGATTAGCAACAATGCGGTATTGCTTACCACCAGTTTTAATGACTGCGAACATTTTTTATCCTTCCGTTCACTCCAGCTCTTATTTAATTTCTGCCTTGAAATAAGGGAAAATAGGCTGCTTTTTATCAGTCGTAATAGATCCCAAAGAAGGATAAAACCTTCTTCAACACAAATATGCGCAGATTTCCCCACGCTTATATTTTGTATATATGAAGGAATTTCTATTCTCTGTCAATAAAGTCCCATAAAAAAGAAAAAAAGGTTGTACCAAAAACAATTGAAGGTTATCTACCCCTTATACACTCAAATAGCGCCAATTTTTGTTTCACTTTATTATGGAGAGATGGCTGAGTGGTTGAAAGCACCGCACTCGAAATGCGGCATAGGGGCAACTCTATCGGGGGTTCAAATCCCTCTCTCTCCGCCACAGTTTATAAAGCGATATTGTAGCTTGTGTAGCTTGACAGCAGGTTTTGTGTATGTAGCTTGCCAGCGGGTTTTGTATAATTTGCCACTAGGTTTTGTACCAATTTATTTTTTTCGAAGGATTTTAAGGGGGGTCTCAAAGGGTCTTCAAAGACCTCTCAAAGGTCTTTATCGTTTTTGCGAATAAATTCTCATTTTTACAATTTTTGCACTTTTTTGATTTTCTGTTACATAAATCTAATCCAGATAATAAGAGAACGTATAGTAAAATTAAAGAATTATCTCATATTTCTCTCTCATTCTACTTTTGCTTAGTTAGTACAAAAACTACTGTAAAATTATATTTATTTTGCACGTCTTGCTTGAATATGTGCTAGCAACCCTAATGTTGAACTATCACGATTATCCGCTTTACTTTCTCCACGAAGAATTGGTAGTAACTCGTTTGCTAATTCTTTACCAAGTTCAACACCCCATTGATCAAATGAATTAATATTCATTAAAATCCCTTCAACAAAAGTGCGATGTTCATAAAGCGCAATAAGACGACCGAGTGCAAAAGGTGTTAATGAATCTTGAACCAGCGTAATGCTGGGACGGTTTCCTTTAAAACTTCTATGACGTGCTAAATGGTCTGCTTCACCCTCATCAACTCCATTTTTTATCAAGATATGCCGAGCATCTTCAATACTACGCCCCTTCATCAAGGCTTTTGATTGTGCTAAACCGTTTGCTAGCAACATCTCATACATAGAATGTAATTTTTTCTCATGCCCTTTTATAAATAAAATAAATTCTACAGGAATAATATCTGTTCCTTGATGCAGAAGCTGAAAAAAAGCATGTTGACTATTTGTTCCTGAATCCCCCCAAACAATTGGACCACTTGAAAAACTTAATGGTTTTCCATCCAGCGAGACTTGCTTACCATTTGATTCCATATCAAGCTGTTGTAAATAAGCTGGAAAATGTATTAAACGCTGTGCATAAGGAATGATAGAACGTGATGAATAACCACAAATAACACGATGCCAGAATCCTAAAAGAGCAAAACGAATAGGAATATTTTTATGCAAAGGCATTGTTTTAAAATGTTGGTCCATTTGCAATGCACCATTGAGAAATTGGCGGAAATTTCCACCACCTATTGCAAACATAACAACAAGTCCAATGGCTGACCAAATTGAATAACGTCCTCCCACCCAATTCCAAAATTTAAAAACTCTTGTGGAATCTATGCCAAATTCTGCTACTTTATCAAGCGCACTTGAAACAGCAACAAAATGCGTACCAATGGCTTCTTCTCCTAAATGTGAACAAATCCACTGACGTGCAACTTGAGCATTGACCATTGTTTCAGCCGTTGTAAAAGTTTTAGAAGCAATGACAAACAGCGTTGTTGCTGGATTCAAAATAGAGAGAGTATCAGAAATATGGGCACTGTCAGCATTAGAAACAAAATGACACTGTGGACCATCATGATAAGGTTTTAAAGCATATGTGACCATTGCAGGACCAAGATCAGAACCACCAATACCAATATTGACAATATCACTTATTCTCTCGCCACTGTTTCCCTTATAGCTGCCATCACGCACCTTTTCAGAAAATCTTTCCATATCTTCAAGGACGTCTTGAATATCGCGAATAAGATTATGACCATCCAACATGAAAATTTCATCAGCAGGTAAACGTAACGCAATATGAAGAACTGAGCGTTTTTCAGTTGTATTAATAGCCTTACCAGAAAACATTGCGTCACGCCGGCCTAACACATCTGCTGCGACAGCTAAATCATCTAGAAGTTGCAATGTTTTAAATGTCACACCACATTTTGAAAAATCGAAAAGAAGATCATCAAGTCTGAGGGAAAAATGGGAAAAACGCTGTTCATCTTCTACAAAATGCCGACGAATATCATAGACCCCATCCTTTGCGGCATGGTTTCTTAAAGCTTTTAATGTGGCTTCAAAAGCCATTTCATTTCGAATCGAAAAGCTATCTCCCATAAGCTTATCCTATACGGTTATTGATAATGAAATCTATGCCCAAACAATAACAAAGCAGAAAGCATCTCCTTTATTGATCGCTATTTTCACTGCTCACATAAAAATGAAGGAATATACAAAATATAAAGGATAAGATCCGAAAATGATATTTTTACAAGAATAAACTTTCAAATCTTTTCTATCATATACATCATTTAACTTGATTGAGTTCTTTTGTTAAACGTAAATTTTCTTCTGCTTTTGGTCTTATAAAACGCCCTAAAAAAAGATAAACAACCGGTGTAACATAAAGCGTAAAAATAGTTGCTAAACCTAAGCCACCAACGATAACCCAACCTAAAGCTATACGAGCTTCTGCGCCAGCACCTTTGGCCAAAACCAAAGGAATACCTCCTAAAATGGCACAAATCATTGTCATACAAACTGGACGAAGGCGAATGTTTGCTGCTTCTTCTACGGCTTCACGCACGCTTCTTCCCTGATCGCGTAATTGATCTGCAAATTCAACAATGAGAATACCATTTTTTGCCATAACACCAATTAACAAAATTAATCCAATTTGGCTGTAAATATTAAGACTTACACCACTTAATAGCATAGCAATTACAGCACAACCAATCCCTAATGGGACAGTGGCCATGATAATGAATCCTGAAATAAAGCTTTCAAACTGAGCAGCCAAAATCAATAAAATAATCAAAAAGGCAATGCCAAAAACAATCATAAAATTGGAAGATGTTTCATTAAGCGTTTCGGCTTCCCCTAAAGGAACCAAGTAGGTTCCTTTCGATAACAAAGGAGAAGCAATTTTCTGTACAGTTTGGTAAGCTTCCCCTAAAGCAATATCTGGAGCAAGATTTGCGCTTAAAATAACAGCACTCATGCGTTTTTCCCGTTTTAGTTGGGGAGCAATAGCTTTTTCATGTAAACGCGCAATAACCGATAAAGGAACATATCGATTGTCTTTGGTTTTTAAAAAAATATTTTCTAAATCGCTAGGACTCTTCATAGAATTTGTACGCGATATCAATTTAACATCGTAAGAATGATCATCCACGTTAATGGAACCAATCTTTTTACCATCCAACATTGCTTGTAATGTATCGCCCAAATTCGTGATATCAATCCCTAAATCGGAGGCTTTTTTTCGATTGATTTCAATAAAAAATTGCGGTTGTGTTGCATCAACAGTAAGGCGTGGGCGAATAAAACGCGGATCATCTTGTAAAGCACTAACCAGCTTATCAGCAATGGGTTGTAATGTTGCATAATCATTGCCAAGAATTGCAAATTGCAACCCTTGCCCAGTTCCACTCACACCTAGAGAATTTCCCTGCGCAGCAAACACAAAAACTGCGGGAAACTGTTTAACCTTTGCATTAACATCTTTCACGATTTCTTGCTGACTACGTAAACGTTTATTCCAAGATGAAAGCAATAAAATCAAAAAAGCAGTATTGGGTGAACCTCCAATACCCGCGATAGAGTAACTGTTAGCAATCTCCCCTGCATCACGTAATGGCTGTAGACTTGCTTCAATTTGCTCTACCTGCTCGTTCAAATATTGTGTCGAAATACCTTGTGGTCCATTAATAACCAAAAAGATAAGAGCTCTATCTTCTGCTGGCGTTAATTCCTGTTGCAGTTTCATATAGCCCCCAATACAAAGCCCCCCAAAAATAAGTGAAGCAAAAACAACAGCCCAAGGTTTTTCTAAACACTTATGCAAACTGTACGTATATGCCTTATGAAAAAAAGTACCTAATTTATATAAAAAAGTAAAATAATGATGGGACTTTTCCTCTTTCTCCTCAATATGTTCTTTGAGAAAACGTGAAGCCAACATGGGACAAAGCGTTAAAGCAACAATTGAAGAAAGCAAAATAGAAATTGCCAAAACAAAACCGAATTCTCTAAAAAGTCCTCCAACTTGCCCAGGAAGAAAGGAAATAGGAACAAACACAGCCACTAATGTCAATGTTGTTGCTAAAACAGCAAAAAATACTTCACGTGTTCCTATCACCGCTGCTGCTCTGGAACCTAATCCCATGTTGCGCCACCGAACAATATTCTCAAGAACAACAATGGCATCATCCACAACAAGCCCTGTTGCTAAAACAAGTCCTAAAAATGTGAGAATATTCAATGAAAACCCTACAAGATAAATAGCTGCAATGGTACCAATCAAAGCGACAGGAAGAGATAAAGCAGGTATCAGCGTTACACGAATGTCTCTGAGAAAAAGAAAAATGACCAAGATAACGCTCAAAATAGCAATGACCAAAGCAACTTCAACCTCATGAAGAGCGCTTTTAATAAAAATTGCATCGTCATTAATAACGTCTATATTTACAGAAGAAGGAACAATACTTTTGAGATTATCAACAACGGCTCTCACACCTTCAGAAATATTAAGAGTGTTGGATTGTGCTTTACGCACGATACCTAATCCAATACCTGTCTTTCCATTGATACGAAGAATAACTGTTTCTATATCCGGCGATAAAGTAACATGCGCAACATCACCAAGATGCACATGAGGCTTTAAAACAACTTGTTCAAAAGATTCTGGTGTTGTTAAACGTGCAGTAGCACGTACAACTAAAGTTTGCTTAGAATTGCGTAATGACCCTACTGGCACATCTGTTGTCATATCAGCAAGAACACGTGAAATATCTGCTACAGTTAATCCATAACTTGCAAGTTTTGCTTGATCTATATCAATCTGAAAAATCTTTGTGCGAGCACTATCGACCTGTACATCACCAACACCATCAACAGCAGAAATAGCATCAACAATCTGATCGTTTACAATCGTGGTTAAATCATCAACACTCATTGTTGGTGACGTTACAACCAAATACATCATGGCAGCAGCATTCGAATCTGCTTTAATAATCAAAGGCAAATCCGCATCTTTCGGTAAAGAATAGGTAACACGAGAGAGAGCATCACGAATATCAGATGCAGCAACATTCAAATCAACACCGACATTAAAGTTAATCTTCACACGGGAGCGTCCAAAAGAAGACGTTGAAGAAATCGCCTTAACACCTGAAACACGAGAAACAGCATCTTCTATAATTTTTGTAACTTCACGATCAATTGTTTCCGCCGATGCACCAGAAAACATCGTCACAATCGTTGTTACGGGAGTATCAACATCGGGTAATTCTCTTACATCAACATTTAACCATGCTGCAAATCCTGCAATGATGATCATAGCATTCAAAACAAGAGTAAAAACCGGTCTGCGAATAAATAAGGTAATGAGACCACCTTGCTCCACCTTTGACGTAGGCTGTTTTGTGCTCAATTCTTGGCTCATTGTATATCCGTTCCATAACCTACTGATAATTGCTGTTGAAGAGACTTTGGATCATCAATAGTTACTTTACTTCCTGGATAAAGCATTTGCACCCCTTGAATGACAACTTGATCACCATTTTCTAGGGGAGCTTTCACGAAAACCTGATCCGCTTTATGCTGAATAATTGTTACGGGAATAGACTCTACTTTTCCTTCTCTCACACGCCAAACGAATGATCCTTTACTATTCCATTGAACTGCAAGAGGATTAACGACAGGAAAAGAACCACCATGAAACTGCAAGGAAACAGAAAAGGACATACCAGACATGAGCGTATCTTTTTCATTATTGATTTCAACCTGAACATGAAGTGTGCGACTTTCTGGATCAACGATATTATCAATCGCATAAATATGACCAACAAAAGATCTATCTGGCTGCGCGATTAACGTTGCCGTTACCTCATCTCCTTTATGGATGCGCGACACATATCGTTCAGGGGCCCATATATCGACCAAAATACGTTCTCTATTCTCAATACGGCCTATTACAGTATTAAGGTCCACGTTATTCCCCGCATCAACGGGCAAAATACCAACAACTCCAGGAATCGGTGCTCGAATTGTTCGCCGATCGAGATCTAATTCAGCATTACGCAAAACTAAATTTGCGTTATCCAACTCTAAGCGTGCCATAATTTCTTGAACTTCCGTTGCTGTATTGCTGGCGCGTAATTTAAGAATGCGCGAAAGCGTTAACGCATTGTTATCACGTTGCACTTTTGCTTTTGCAGCCGCTATTTCTTCTTTTTTAGAATCAAGCTTTGCAATCACATCATCGGCTTGTACTTTTGTACCCGCTGATACAAAAAGCTTATCAATAACACCTGAGGATAAAGGGGTAAGCTCGACTTCTGCAAGAGCTTTTCCACTCCCAAGAACGTTAAGTTGTTCATAAAGATCTTGAACTTTTACAAGATCAACGACAACATTTACCGGTGGCCTTCCCATTTTTTCATTTGAAGCTTTATCCGATACTCTTGTTTTATCCACCATAGAAATGGGTTGGTCCGCACTCTTTTTTCCAGCCCAATAGGTAACCGTTAAAACAACGATTAAAAACACCAATGGAAAGCTCTTTTTTAATAACGCCATACATCCGCCCTTGCTGTGCCATCTTCATCTGAAATAGTTTTCAACAGTAATATCGGCGTTTTACACAAAAACCCAACAGCGGGTGTATATATCTTACCCCCACCGCAAAAAACACATCTCATCTCTGCTTGACTATCTTTCATAGATTAAAACGTCAAGTTAACTATCGTTCATATTGCTTTGTATGGTCATGATAAAAAAATGTTCATATCAAAACCAACTGAAGCCATAATATATTATATCTTTTTTTAAAATATCTCATAAAAAAGAGAAATTTTTTTTATTACTATCCAAGTTTCACTTGCATTTCTTTAATGAAACGATTAGGAACCCTTTGTCTTAGACAATGTAAAAAATTGAAATGTATGCACCCGTAGCTCAGCTGGATAGAGCACCAGACTACGAATCTGGGGGTCAGGAGTTCGAATCTCTTCGGGTGCGCCATCATCAACAATATCTTCTTATAAAGTCAGACTTTTTAAATTCTTTATTTTGTGATTTGTTATTTTGTATTTTGTCATTTCATTTTGTTGTGAGTCGTTTCTTTAGCCATTTTGCTAAAATAAGATGTTATGAGTCCTTCAATTCAGCTCTAAGGTGCTTTTATTAGCTTATAATCGTAGCGATTGCATGAGTAGCGTGTGTTGTTGTTTTCTTTTTTCAATCTATGCGCTTGTTTTTGGTCTCTTCCGGATTATACTCTCTACTCAGTTAGGTAATTTTTTACGTGCTTATTTCTAATTATTCCATAACTGGATGCTTCTGGATATTTTATTCCTAGCAGTCCCATCTTAAGAGGGACTTCAGATGTGCCGCCATAAATTCCGGTTTACCACCATGTGAAACTTTTTCAGTGTGTTGTTGGAAAGAATAAATAAACTACTTCTCAAACGTACTACTATGAAACACTTATGGTATCCATTAATATCATCAGCATTTGTTGCAAACCAAAGCTTCTTTTTCCTAAAAAACAATAAAACTCTTCTTGTGCTTCTTTAGCATTATCTCTTGCATGGCATATCATCGATTTCTATGATATCTTAATATTTTTCTGTTCTCTATGAATTTTTCTAATTAATCCATGGGGTACAGATCCCAAACGTTAATAAAAGCTAAGTTTAAAGAATTTTTCCATGCCTAAAACTGATATTGAAATTGCTCGCACTGCTAAAAAGCAACATATTATTGAAATTGCACAAAAAATTGGTATCTCACATGAAAATCTCATTCCCTATGGTCATGATAAAGCTAAAATTTCTTCTGAATACATAAAATCGCTTAATAAAAATCCAGATGGTAAACTTATCCTTCTCACAGCTATCAATCCTACACCTGCCGGAGAAGGCAAAACAACAACAACAGTTGGACTAAGTGATGCTCTTAATCTTATTGGTAAAAAAACAATAGCTACCTTGAGAGAACCATCTTTAGGTCCCTGTTTTGGTGTAAAAGGTGGTGCTGCTGGTGGTGGTTATGCGCAAGTCATTCCAATGGATGACCTTAATTTACATTTTACCGGTGATTTTCATGCTATTACAGCTGCTCATAATCTTCTTGCCGCAATGATAGATAATCATCTTTATTGGGGAAACACTCTAAACATTGATCCACGTCGCATTGTTTGGAAACGCGTTCTTGATATGAATGATCGTGCATTGCGCGATATTGTCATTTCATTGGGGGGCATAACAAATGGTTTTCCACGCCAAACAGGTTTTGATATTACTGTTGCATCAGAAATTATGGCGCTTCTTTGTCTCTCTGAAAATTTAGAAAACCTCACACAAAGACTCAAGAAAATTATTGTTGCTTATCGTTATGATAAAACGCCCATCACCGTTGCTGATCTTAATGCGGAAGGTGCAATGGCAGTTCTTCTAAAAGATGCTATACAACCCAATCTCGTACAGACAATTGAAAATAATCCTGTTCTCGTTCATGGAGGACCTTTTGCCAACATTGCTCATGGTTGCAATTCAATTATAGCAACAAAAACTGCTTTAAAACTTGCTGATTATGTTGTCACAGAAGCAGGTTTTGGAGCAGATCTTGGAGCAGAAAAGTTCTTCAATATCAAATGTAGGCAAGCAGGTATTATACCAAATGCTACAGTGATCGTCGCAACTATTCGTGCATTAAAAATGAACGGTGGTCTGGATAAAAATAACCTGACAGAAGAAAATATTACCGCTTTAGAAAAAGGAGCTGCCAATCTTTTACGACACATAGAAAATATGAAGCACTACGGTATTCCTTGTGTTGTGGCTATCAATCATTTTGACAGCGATAGCGATGCTGAAATAAAAACATTACAAAAAATAGTTGCAACAACTGGACACAAAGCTATTATCTGTAAGCATTGGGAACAAGGTGGAAAAGGCGCTATAGAACTTGCACAAGAACTCGTTACCTTGATTGAAAAGCACGATTCTGATTTTAAAGTTCTCTATCAAGATGATATTCCACTCGTTCAAAAAATTAATTGTATTATAACAAAGCTATACGGTGGACGTGGCGCCATCATCCCAGCCCCTATTCTCAAACAACTTGAAACTTGGGAAAAAGAAGGTTTTGGCGTCTACCCTATTTGTATGGCAAAAACACCTTATTCTTTTTCTTCTGATCCCAAGCAATACGGCGCTCCTGTTGATTTTGAAATTCCCATACGAGAAGTTCGTCTCTGTGCGGGAGCCGGCTTTATTGTTGTCATTTGTGGAGATGTTATGACCATGCCGGGACTACCCCATTATCCCACGGCTGAAAAAATTCATCTTGACGAAAATGATCAAATACAAGGACTTTCATAAATTTATAACCGTAAATTCTATCATTCATTATAAAAAGCGTTTTATTATAAAAAAAATAGAATTTTAAAAAGCGATATAGACAAATGTCTTATTTATATGATATAAGCGTTTGTCCTTTTGGATATGCCTTTAAAAGGACGTAGGTTTTTTCCTATCATTTATGACACTGAAAAAAGCAGGATAGATAGTGCAAGTACTCGTTCGTGATAATAATGTTGACCAAGCGCTCCGTGCGTTGAAAAAAAAGATGCAGCGTGAAGGTATCTTCCGTGAAATGAAAATGCGTACTTATTATGAGAAGCCATCTGAGAAGCGTGCTCGTGAAAAAGCTGAAGCTATTCGTCGTACACGTAAGCTTGCTCGTAAGCGTGCACAAAGAGAAGGTTTTGTTAGTAACGGACGAACTGTTGCGGTAAAGTAATATATTATAATATTATATAATTGCATAAGCAATAGATAGTAAACTACTAGAAAATTTTATCTTCATAGTTGATTGCAATAAATTGCTTATGTGGAGGTTTTTGTGTACAATGTTATCTAATATGTTAGTTATTTGAAAATAATAAGATTTCTATCATAGAGGTGGTTTTTATTTCACTCTTATATTTCAAAAAATAGATAACAAACTACACTTGAGGTATTTAAGCGACTTTTTCCTATGTAAATTGAGTGCGGGGTGTTTTATTATCACTTTTCGCTATAATTTTCTCCTTCTGGATATCTCTTACATCACTGCTTCTTATGTACAAGTTTCATGATGAATTTCTTTTTTGTCATTAAATATTCTACATCTTTCGATCATCCTAGGTCTGATTACAAAACAAAAATAACTATCGCAATATGCGATTGTGTGTAAAATATAATATCAAATTCATAATCCTCTTTCCCTTCAGTTATGTAACGAAACGATATAATTCCATAACTTTTTATATCTCTTGATTCTGTCTCTCTAAAGGATGACGAATTTCAACCACTGCACTATAGATTCTTTTTTCTTGATAAATTTCTTCTATTCATCACTTATGTAATTACCCTCATCAGTGTATCGAATAAGCCTTTCTATTTCATTCAACTTTCTTCTATACTGAGTTAGAGAAAAAAAATTGACAATAAACAGAGAAAACACTGTGTTTTAATATGGATGAATGTGCCTTTTATTACCATTTTTGATGGAAATGTTTTTAAAATTTAAATAACGAGTTAAAGTTTCTCAACACTTTCTCATATTGAATCAATGAAGATTATTTTCTTGTACATCATAAGCGGGATTCGTCCGCAAATAGAATAAAAGCTATTTAAGAAAAAACAAAAAGGCTTCTTATGAATACCATAAATAATAGGAATAGCATAACATTGAAAGCTGGTAAATAGAACGATGAAGCCAGCTTATCTACCATACGGATAAGCATTATCATGGCATAAGATTAGAGTGTAGCAAATTTTATAAATGAATTATCACGAAAAAGTATCCTGTTAGCCCTTCATATATCAATCTACTCTATAAATGTTGCTCATATTTTTACGCTTAAATGTTTTATTTATCGTATTATTTTGTTCATTCAAAACTTCTTTTCAAGCCACACAATAATCCCTTTACTGAACAGCTCTTTGTTCATAATATGCATACATGCACTTTTACTTTGAGAAACAAACTCAGAAAAGAGATGCAATACTTTAGCCCTAATTTCCTGTACAACAACTGCTAAGGCTCCAGTATACTTTACTGTTTTATCACGCCTACAGCTACATAAAAATCTCATGTTTATTTATATCTACCCCCTCATAAACAAGATAAGCACTAAGAAATACAAACCTTTTGTTTTCCTTATTTTGATATTTTTGTAGCAATTTTTTCATCGTTTAGATCTCTTTAACGAGCAATGTGTCATACTTTTTATCAGTTTCCAGTCTTATCTTTCAGATTTTAAATTTCCAATATATGACGAAATAAAGGAGTTCGGTGTGCAAAATTCTCGTTGGTTTCGCGTTTCAATACTCATATCATGTATCTTAATAGCAATAGTCATTGTATTGGGTTCACCTCATTTGTTGCATGCACAAACATTTAATCAAAATTTAGGGCCCAGTGGTTTACCACTTCCGCGATTTGCTTCGATTAAACCCACCAGCGTTAATGTACGCGTCGGACCAGGAAGCAACTATTCTATCATTTTCACCTACAAAAAGAAGGGCTTACCTATTGAAATCATTCAAGAATATGATCAATGGCGCAAAATTCGTGATGCAGAAGGCGATGAGGGATGGGTGTATCAATCGCTTTTATCGGGAAAGCGAACTGCTATAACTATTCCATGGCAAAAAGATAAAACAAAAAGGCTGATGCTACGAAAAAAACCCACCGACAACGCAGAACTTGTGGCGGAAGTAGAACCTAACGTCATTGGTAATATCCTCCAATGTGATGGACAATGGTGCGAACTAAACATTAATAATACACGTGGATGGCTTCAGCAACCCCAGTTATGGGGAATCTATCCTGATGAAAAAGTAAAAGGTTGGTGAATACTCAAACTCAACAAGTTTAATTTTTATTCCTCATTGAATATCCTCACTGCCTATCACAAGATTGATTTTTTGGTTTCAATCGCACGATTAAATCAACATGTGAAATTTCCATACCTTCTGGTGGCTTAGGCAAATTTCTAATAATGGGAGCTTCTTCCAAATTATAAGGAATATCAAGAATACGATTTTCGCCTTCTATATAAAAATGGTAGTGATCAGAGGTATTGGTATCAAACCAAGTTTTTGAGCCTTCTACGGCAATAATCCGTAATAATCCCGCTTCCGTAAATTGATGAAGCGTATTATAAACCGTTGCTAAAGATACAGGTACACCTGCCCTCACCGCTTCCTCATAGAGCTCTTCAGCAGTAATATGACGATTTCCTTGAGAAAAAATCATATGTGCAAGTTCCAACCGCTGACGTGTTGGACGCAGACCATTTTGACGCAAATGTTTTTCTAACATAGAAATGGAATAATATTGCACAATTTTTCCACACTCTTTTGTGAACTGCTGCTCTTCATTCATATCTAAATTGTCTGCACTCACTGACATATTACAAACCCAAATATATTCCTGCTAAATAAGATCAAAATACAAAAAAATGGGAATAGTATGGTGTAATCTTGTATTCCATTTTTAAATAATTACCTATGTAGAATACATAAAAAAAGGCTTTTGTCATTAAAAATGATATAAAATCATTTCCCTCTCTTTAAAATTTGCTCTAAAAGTAGGTTGGGAAAAGCGCAGAAATAGAAATAAAGATATATGCAAATAAATGGAGTAACAATGGCTGAACAAAAGTCTCGCTACACTTATGAAGAGCTTCTAAGCTGCGCTCGCGGCGAAATGTTTGGTAGAGGTAATGCGCAATTGCCAGCACCGCCAATGTTAATGATTCATCGAATCACTCAAATTAGTGAAACTGATGGTAAATACGATAAAGGAATGGTTCGCGCTGAATTTGACATTACACCAGACATGTGGTTCTTTAATTGTCACTTTATAGGCGATCCCGTCATGCCAGGATGTCTCGGACTGGATGGTATGTGGCAATTAACAGGTTTTTTTCTTGGTTGGCTAGGCGAACCAGGCAAAGGAAGAGCAATATCAACAGGTGAAGTAAAGTTATCAGGGATGGTAACTCCACAAACCAAAATTCTTGAATATGAAATAGATTTTAAGCGTATTCGACGTGGAAATTTAGTCTTAGGAATAGCTGATGGGTGGCTAAAAGCAGATGGAGAGACTATTTATAAGGCGAACGATTTACGCGTTGCTTTATTCAAAGAAGATTGAACGTTATTTCCGTCAGAAAGAACTTTTCACTATTCTGTATGGAACGAGGAGGTATGAATGCGTCGAGTTGTTGTAACCGGAATGGGAATTGTCTCCGCAATTGGAAATAACCCTGGAGCTGTTTTAACCAGTTTACGTGAAGCAAAATCCGGAATTTCTTACGCACCTCAATATGCTGAATTAGGCTTTCGTAGCAGAGTTTATGGCAAGCCCGATATTAATATAGAAGAACTCGTAGATCGACGTGCTCTACGTTTTCATGGGCGTGGAACAGCATGGAATCACATCGCCATGGATCAAGCAATTGCTGATGCGGGTCTAGAACCGCATGAAGTGTCGAACGAACACACGGGTATTATTATGGGTTCTGGAGGTGCTTCAACACATTCAATCGTAGAAGCTGCTGACATTACACGCCAAAAAGGTCCAAAACGTGTTGGACCTTTTGTTGTCCCTAAAGCGATGAGTTCTACAGCATCTGCAACATTAGCAACTTTCTTTAAAATAAAGGGGATCAATTATTCAATCTCTTCAGCTTGTGCTACCTCCAATCATTGTATTGGTAATGCTTACGAAATGATTCAATATGGTAAACAGAAGCGCATCTTTGCCGGTGGCTGCGAAGATTTGGATTGGACACTATCTGTTTTATTCGATGCCATGGGCGCTATGTCCAGCAGATATAATGACACCCCTCACAAAGCTTCACGTGCTTATGATGTTAATCGTGATGGTTTTGTCATTGCTGGAGGGGCTGGCGTTTTAGTCCTTGAAGATTTAGAACTTGCTAAAGCACGTGGTGCAAAAATCTACGGAGAAATCGTTGGATACGGTGCGACATCCGATGGACATGATATGGTTGCCCCATCAGGAGAGGGAGCAGAACGATGCATGCGCATGGCTCTTGCAACAGTCAATAATAAAATTGATTATATCAATCCCCATGCGACAGCAACTCCTGTTGGTGATCCTCCTGAGATAGAAGCTATCCGTCGTATCTTTGGAGCAGGTGATCAATGCCCCCCCATTTCCGCTACCAAGTCTCTAACAGGACATTCCTTGGGAGCAGCAGGTGTTCACGAAGCAATTTATACATTGTTAATGATGAATCATAATTTTATTTGTGAAAGTGCCCACATTGAAGAACTTGATCCAGCTTTTGCTGATATGCCAATCGTTCGTGAACGACGTGATCATCAACAACTGAATACCGTATTGTCGAATACTTTTGGCTTTGGCGGTACCAATGCAACGCTTGTTTTCCAACGTTATGTATAAACAAAAGCTCTTAGTAATTGAAAAAAGTACGGTCTTACGGAGAATAATATGAAAGGTTTGATGGAGGGCAAACGCGGCCTTATTATGGGAATTGCGAATGACCATTCAATTGCTTGGGGCATTGCCTGTCAGCTCGCACAAGCAGGAGCGGAATTAGCGTTGACTTATCAAGGAAATGCTTTTGGAAAACGTGTTCATCCCCTAGCAGATAAACTTGGCTGCAAATTAGTGCTAGAGTGTGACGTTGAAAAAAGTGAAAATATTGATTACGTCTTTGAGCAACTTGAAAAAGAATGGAAAACAATTGATTTTATTGTCCATGCCATTGGTTTTTCAGATAAAACTCAGCTAAAAGGGCGTTACGTTGATGTTACAACACGTGAAAACTTTCAACGCACGATGGTTATTTCAGCTTATTCCTTTACTGAAATTGCCCAGCGCGCCGGTAAGCTTATGCCCAATGGAGGAACACTTTTAACTCTTACCTATGGTGCTTCACAGCAAGTTGTGCCTAATTATAACATCATGGGTGTTGCTAAAGCAGCTTTAGAAGCTATGGTACGTTATTTAGCTGCGGACTTTGGTCCTCAAAATATCCGTGTCAATGCGATTTCCGCTGGTCCTGTTAGAACTTTAGCAGGTAATGGTATTGCAGCTGCACGTGCAATATTTTCACATCAACGGCGTAATGCCCCATTACGGCGTACCGTAAATATTCATGAAATTGGAAAATCTGCTCTTTATCTACTCTCTGACTTATCATCAGGTGTTACAGGTGAAATTCATTATGTTGATTCAGGATATAACATCATGTCTATGCCAATACTTGAAGAACTGAAAAAAAGTGACGATTCCCAAGAAGGATAAATTTTATTTCATTGCACTAAAAAATAAAATCAATCATGTGCATAGTGCTTTAATCGGGTATTGAGTACTTTCTCAGCTATATAATAGTGTATTGACTTATAATAATATGACGTAAGGAATATGTGCAAATATTTGTAAGAATAAGTCAATACAAAACCAGATGTACGATGCCCTGTTTCGCAAAATATTTTATAAAAATCCGGAATATTTCTTCAATCCATGGTTGATAAATTTTGTATTTTATGACGTTATTTACCTTACTAAAGCATACGCTTTTGTCGTTGCTTATAAATCAATCCCCAGCCCTCATGCCATCGTAGTTTGAAAAAGAGATTAGAGAATTATTAAAATCCTTAGTTTCAGCTTTTGTGTAGCAAATTGAAAAAAATATTCCTACCGTTTGATTTATTCTTGAAACGCAAATACAATCTAATTTAGGATGAATATGAAGGCGTAAAGAAATCAATCATTAATCTTACTATATTCTTTAATGAAAGCATTTCTTCTAATGTATCAGGTAAAATAGAACGCCCAAAAATACTATAGCGGTTGCTCTTTCATGCATTTTTTTAAAGATATCGCTCAATGCACGCCATTCCATTTCACAATGGTACCTGTAAAACGTATAAAAATCCCTGTGAAGTACATAAAATCCTTTTTTCACCACCATTTTAATGTTTATACAGATGACAAACCGACACCGTCATTTTACTTGCCATGTTCTAATATTGAAACAACACTTGAGATGATTCATTAGAAGTATCTTTAATAATTTTTATCCACATATTAATCTACTTGTGACAAGTAAACGCATATTTTTAATTAATTCAATACAAAAATAAATTATTCATATAAACCAATTTATTATCTTTATAATCAGATTATTCTTTCAGTTTAAATGACAGCCACAAACAAGCACAATAACATTTTTTTCAATCTTAGACTTTCAAAGTTATAATTCCAAAAATCATTTCTTGCATATAAAAAACAGAATTGATATGTGAGAAAATAAAAGGCTTAAATATCTCTACTGAACAGCTTCAAGTACCTAGAGCTGTCTCAACATTGGGGGGTGTAATGATGATCGGCTTCCTCCTTCATAAACGTAAAAATGGGGATGTGCACAATGGCTTTATCGTTACACTATTTACGGTCACCGTCGCGAATTAGACTTGGGAGTTTTAAGAGAGATCTCTTTAAAACAAGCGCGTGAATATATAACAGCAATCGTGTTTTTTTGGGCGTTCTATTTTACCTGACACATCAGGGAAATGCTTTCATTAAAAAATGAGAAAAATAAAGGTGTGAGATAATCTCCATTATTTAAAAGATATTGCTTTAGATAGCGTAAAACTGAATTTAAAAATGATTGTAGAAATGGGAACTAGTTTTCATCTTTAAAATTTCATCTTCTTCCCAAAACAGATTGTCTTCTTGTTTTAAAGAATTACAAAAACAGAGATACACAATATCCCTGCCCCGATATTCTTAGCTTATACGTTATATAAATAAGATGCTTCTACCTAATGAGTCTTGTATTATTCTGTTTGCAAATATCATTGTGAGATGAATTTAAGAGACAATAAAAATATCTTGTTCATTACATTACACAAACATGTGTAAGTGGAAACGGATAATTTATCTTCAAAGAGATAGCTCTTAGACAAAAGCAAAAACTTTTATATTTCAGCCATGTTTCATAAAGAATCGAATGATATAAATCTATAATTTGCTGGAATATGACTGCCTTATACAACCATCAATACAATCTATTTTATATGTCTATCATAGCATGTTTCTATTTTTTATGATTTGAATTATTAAAAAACAGGATATTATTGTATTTCGTCCTTGAGGGCGCGGCTTAATAATGTGTTTGCTGCTTCAGTTATGTTTTTACCACAATAGAGAATTTGATAAATTTGTTCTACAATGGGCATTTCTACCCCAATACGCTGCGCCAACGTATGTACTTCCTTGGTATTCAAGTATCCTTCCACAACCTGACCAATTTGTTTTTCCGCTTCTTTTATATCTATTCCTTTACCAAGAAGTATTCCAAAACGACGATTACGTGACTGATTATCAGTACATGTCAAAACCAGATCACCTAAGCCTGTCATTCCCATAAATGTGGAAAGCTCAGCACCCATAGCCCCCCCTAAACGACTGATTTCAGCTAGTCCTCGTGTGATAAGAGCTATTCGTGCATTTGCCCCAAAACCTATGCCATCTGATATTCCTGCACCAATAGCAATAACATTTTTGACTGCTCCCCCTAATTGAACACCAATCATATCTGAACTTTTATAAACTCTAAAACTTTTGTCACAATGAAAAAGTTGCTGCAATTCTTTACCAAACTCAACATCAGAAGCTGCTATCGTCATTGCAGTAGGCCAACCAATAGCTAGTTCTTGAGCAAAAGTTGGTCCAGAAAAAACAGCTAAAGGAATTTTTTCACCTAAAATCTCACGAGCAACCTCTTGTAAGAAACGTCCGGTACCATGTTCTAAACCTTTTGTCGCCCAAATAACGCGTGAATGCTGATCTAAATAAGGCTGAATATTATACAAAACTTGATGAAATACATGGCTTGGAACAGCGATTAATATATTGTGACTTGCTATTATAGCAGTTTCAAGCGAAGCTTCAAGTAATAAATTGTCAGGAAATCGAATATCGGGTAAATATACTTGATTACAACGTTGTTCCTGTAATTCTTTGATATGTTGAGGACTATATCCCCAAAGTAAAACATTATGACCATTACGGGCAAGAGCTATCGCTAATGCAGTACCAAAAGAACCAGCACCTATAACTGTCATTGCAACGGTTTTCATTAAATTTTCTGATTATTCTCTAAATTTTTGATTTCAATTACATATTATTATTACAAATAATTTTAATGCTATCTTTAATATAAATTCTTTAAATCTAAAAATATTACTGCTTCGTAGCTTTTTTATCTCACACAATATAAAAACTTGTTTCGCACATTCTCTTTCTTTGTAGTAAATTTTACAAACATAACTTTTTGTATATTCTACAAATAGCTATTTGTCTCAAAAATTAAAGATTGACTAAATACCCCACGGACTTTCTCTTTTAAATTAAAAGTATATTCAAAATAATGATACTCATTCCACTGATATCTTGTACTTATCTCCTGCTTTATATCCTACGAATTTCTTCTACGAAGCTGATACATGCCGCATCAGAGCTCCGTAGATATTTCTAACAACTACTCCACAGGAAACTGCGTATTTGGATCTTGCTCCATGGGCATTTCTGAACCAGGTGCTTGATCTACAGGAGTTTGCGTACCTAGACCCTGCCCCATGGGCATTTCTGAACCAGGTGCTTGATCTACAGGAGTTTGCGTACCTAGACCCTGCCCCATGGGCATTTCTGAACCAGGTGCTTGATCTACAGGAGTTTGCGTACCTAGACCCTGCCCCATGGGCATTTCTGAACCAGGTGCTTGATCTACAGGAGTTTGCGTATCTAGACCCTGCCCCATGGGCATTTCTGAACCAGGTGCTTGATCTACAGGAGTTTGCGTACCTAGACCCTGCCCCATGGGCATTTCTGAACCAGGTGCTTGATCTACAGGAGTTTGCGTACCTAGACCCTGCCCCATAGGCATTTCTGAACTAGGTGCCTGTTCTACAAGAGTTTGCGTACTTGCACCTTGCTCCATCGAAACCTCTGAGCCCTGTATCTTTTCTGGCTGTTTTCTTACGGATATATCTTTGGTTGATAACTGCTCAGACACTGAAGAATCATCTCTACTTGATATTTCCGGTTCAATAACACGTCCTGAACCACCCATCATATTATAATTCAAATGAGAAATAGCCCACCAAGTTCCCCCAATAATAACAAAAACGCAAATAGCAGCAAACCACAACGCGCTTAAATTCCACTTGGCGTCTGGACCAGAATTCAAGTGCAAAAAGAAAACAATTTGTACTATAATCTGAATAATCGCCATCCCAATAAGATACGCAACCTTTGTACTAACTGCCCAACTTTCCATCATTCCATACATCACAGGAATAAAAGAACCCAAAGTGAAAAATACAGCCAGAATAAAACCAACCAAATAGGAACCAGTACTGGGACCATGTGTTTCATTTTGCACGCTCATCACAACGCTCCTAATAGATAAACCATGGTGAAAACACCAATCCATACAATATCAAGTAAATGCCAAAAAATGGAAAGGCATGCTAAACGTGTCTTATTGTTCTGATCCAAGCCATTACGACGAAGATGAAAAAACATCACAACCATCCAAAGAAGGCCAACACTTACGTGAAGTCCATGGGTGCCAACCAAAGCAAAAAATGCTGACCAATAAGCAGAGAGAATTTCCCGTCCAAAAAGCTGTAAACCTGTTGCAGGATCAATACCCGCATAAGCATTTGGATCGAAATAAAAAACCTCACTCAAAAGTTCATGAAATTCGTAAAGTTCCATACCAATGAAGCAACACCCCAATACAAAGGTAATAGCCATCCATAAACGCACACCACTGATGTTATTTTTATGTGCTTGTACCATTGCAAAGCCATAAGTGACGGATGAAAACAACAAGAAAGCAGTCTCAACCAAAACAAACTTTAAATCTATAAACTCACTGCCCGCTTTACCACCACCATAAGAAGCAGAAAATACAGCAAAACTTGAAAACAGTGTCGAAAACAGGATTAAGTCTGAAAGAATATAGACCCAAAAACCAAACGTCATTACCGAGCTACTATCGTGGTGAAGTTCATCTATAGTGCTCGCGTTATTCATTGTTACAGCACTCATACTATTACTCCTCGTTCTTTAAGAACAGCCGTAAAGGCATCTTCAGTTTTTTGCACTTCTTCAGCTGGAATATAGTAACCATGATGATCACCTGTTAATGAATGACACACAAGCGTTGCGATAAAACCAACCAGTCCAACCGCAACAAGCCACCAA
The DNA here is from genome assembly GCF_042196885.1 of Bartonella sp. AA86SXKL. Classification (NCBI taxonomy): domain Bacteria; kingdom Pseudomonadati; phylum Pseudomonadota; class Alphaproteobacteria; order Hyphomicrobiales; family Bartonellaceae; genus Bartonella; species Bartonella sp. AA86SXKL. The sequence continues at coordinate 41,798 of NZ_JBHIRE010000001.1, forward strand.
ATATGCCAAACAAGCGCAAAACCAACAACTAATGAGAAGAAGCCAGCAATAATTCCAGCCGATGTATTCGAAGGCATATGAATTTTTGTAAATCCACTTGTCGGCCGTTGATAACCACTTTTCTTCATATTCCAATAAGCATCATCAGACTGTATCTTTGGAAGGAGGGCAAAATTATAGGAAGGAGGCGGTGAAGAGGTAAACCATTCAAGTGTACGTGCATCACCCCAAGAATCATTTAATGTTACCGGTAAGTGCCCTTTATGCTTAATACCGTACCAAATCGCCAAAACAACCTGTAGCACGAAACAAAGGATACCAAGTAAGATAATACAAGCACCCAATGCAGCAATAATAAACATCGGCTGCCAACTAGGTTCCATGTAATGCTGAAGACGACGCGTCGCCCCCATTAAACCAAGCGCATAAACGGGAAAAAAGGCAAGGTAAAAACCAATAAACCAACACCAAAAAGATGTAATACCTAGTATGCGATTTGGTTTATAACCAAAAACTTTTGGAAACCAAAATGCAATCCCCGCTAAGTACGCAAAAACCACACCTCCAATAATTGTATGATGGAAATGTGCTATCAAAAAGAGCGAATTATGAAACTGCCAATCAGCAGGAACAATAGATAATAAAACACCTGTTAATCCACCACCAACAAATGTAAAGATCATACCCATGCACCAAAGCATAGGAGGCTCAAAGCGAATCCGACCTCTATACATCGTAAGCAGCCAATTAAAAACTTTTACACCGGTTGGAACTGCAATAATCATCGTAGCAATACTAAAAAAGGTATTTACAGCTTCACCCCCACCCATTGTGAAGAAATGATGTCCCCAAACAAGAAGCGAAAGAATCAAAATAACCAACATGGCCCATATCATTGAAGTATAACCAAAGAGGCGTTTTGAAGAAAAAGTTGATACAACTTCAGAAACAATTCCAAAAGCAGGAACAACCAAAACATAAACCTCAGGATGACCAAAAACCCAAACATAGTTAATCCATACCATCGGATTTCCGCCACCAACATTGGTAAAGAAATTCATGTTCAAATAACGATCACATGCCAAGAGTGCAAATGCTACAGCCAAAACAGGATAAATGACTACAATAAGAACATTGCTGACAAAAGCACTCCAACAAAAAATAGGCATTCTCATCATTGTCATTCCAGGAGCACGCATTTTAATCATCGTTGCAATGAAATTCACTGATCCCATTGTTGTTGCAATACCAGAAAGCTGAAGTGACCATAAATAATAATCTACCCCTGTATCTGGACTCGTTTGCAATTCTGTAAAAGGTGGATACATCAACCAACCACCACGACCAAAATTCCCAACACCTAGGGATATGTTAATCAATATCGCCCCTGCAGCCGTAATCCAAAAACCTAGATTATTTGCAAAGGGAAAAGCAACATCACGCGCACCAATTTGAAGTGGTATAAGATAATTAAAAAGACCAAATAAAATAGGCGTGGCCATGAAAAAAATCATGATCGTACCATGCGCCGAAAAAATTTGATCAAAATGCTCAGGGGGCAAATAACCTGCTGTTTCACTCCCAAGAGCTAAAGCTTGATGCGTTCGCATCATAAGTGCGTCCGCAAAACCGCGAACAAGCATAATAATTCCAAGAACGATGTACATAATACCTATGCGTTTATGGTCAACCGTTGTAATCCAATTTCGCCATAGAATCCCCCACCACCCAAGTACTGTTAGAGCAATAACAGCAATTAAACCAACCAAAACAATCGCAATACATGTATACAAAACGATCGGTTCATGTGCAAGCGCATGAAAAGCACCTGCCGTAGGATCTGTAAGTCTTCCAAACATTTCTCAACCCATTTCAAATGAAATTCAAGTTTAAAAGAAACCTTTGTTAAAAGGGCTCTTTACTTTATTGACTCTGTTAAATAACATCAGGATCAAATACTGAACATAGTGCACCCCATAGCGTCTGAACAGCAGCACGTTTCATTAAATCTTCATTACATACCGTCTTTTCATCGACACATCGATTAACAACACGATAGTAAAGCCGCTTCTCAACAGGTGCAAAATAACGAACTTCAGCATCTTTTTCCTTCGCAGCAATATCACCCATACGAGGCGCAATAGAAAGTTGACGATAAGATGAACGATCAAGTACTCGACCATTAGCCCGAGCTTTTACAATCCAATCCTCAAAATCCTGCAAAGACACAGAATGCCACTTAAACCGCATACCCGAAAAACCATCACCACTATAATTTGCTGAGGCTCCTTTGAATACTCCTTGCTCTTCAGCGACCAAATGCAACTTAGCATTCATCTGCGGCATAGCGTAAAGAACAGTACCCAATTTGGGAACCCAAAAAGCATTGACAGAATTCTCTGACGTCAATTGCAATAAAACTTGACGTCCTTCAGGCGCATAAATCTCATTAATCGATGCAACACCGTATTCAGGATAAATAAAAAGCCATTTCCAATCAAGAGCAACAGCATCAATCTGTAATGGCTTTCCTTCACCTACAACTTCCACTGGAAGAGGATTTGTAGGTTCAAGCTTATAGGTATAATAAGCTGTTAATGAACCTAAAACCATTACAATTACAACTGGAATACCCCACATCAATGCTTCAATTTTATTTGAATGTGCCCAATCAGGAGAATAGTCCGCTTTCATATTCGATGCACGATATTTTATAGCTAAAAATACCACACTCACCATAACTGGGATAACAATACAAAGCATCACCACCACACAAACAACGATCAAAATGAGCTGTTGACGTGCAACATAACCTGATGGCTGCATAACATCAATTTTACAACCAGACAAAAGCAGTGCTCCCCCTAAAATCACAAGCATTTCTAATTGTCTAACAAAGCTTTTCATCTCTATTTACCCCCGTCATACGCACTAAAAACTGTCATAAATATATACCTCACATTGTACAGATTTGAAAATAATTATCAAGAGAATTAAATGCCTATATTACTCTTATTAAACGCTTACTCTTTACCTATCACAATTTAATTGTTTTGCTTAATTGTTTTGCAATATACTCAAGTGCAAACCGATATCCATCACCTCCACACCCAGTTATGATAGCGTCTACACCTGCAGATGTATAAGAATGGTGACGAAAAGCTTCACGCTGATAAATATGAGATAAATGAACTTCTACTTTCGGCCCTGAAAACATTTTTAGGGCATCAAGAAGTGCAACAGATGTATGACTGTAAGCCGCTGGGTTAATGATCAATCCAGAACTTGCCTCTATTGCTTCTTGTATCCATGCTACTAATTGCCCTTCACAATTACTTTGATAAAAATTTATTATGATATCATTTTTTTTTGCCCATTCTCTGCATCTTTTTTCAATATCTTCTAGAGTTTCAGTTCCATAAATTTCTGGCTCACGTTGACCTAGAAAATTTAAATTAGGACCATTTAAAATCGTTATTATCTCTGACATAGCAAGCCTTTTCTTTCAGATCTATCACTTATTAAAAAAATATTTAGCATGTTTTTACGGCAATAAAGCGCCATCCTTAATCTCAAAGAATTCTGCGCGTCCTTTTAAGTCATCAAATAAAAGACGATCTGTTCCTGTCATAAATGTTTGTACAGCTAAATCATCAAGAATATCAAATAGAGCAGCACGTCGATGCGAATCAAGATGGGCAGCCATTTCATCAAGAAGAAGAATGGGAGATCTTTCCGACATCATACCTGTTAGACGTGCATGACACAAAACTAAACCTGTTAGCAGCGCTTTTTGTTCACCTGTTGAACAAGATGTTGCTGCTCTATTTTTATCAGCATAAAAAACCTGCAAATCTGCACGATGTGGTCCTTCTAACGTCCGACCAGCAGCACGATCCATTGCGCGATTATGCCGCAATCGATCACAAAATTGTTCTTCAACTTCAGTTGCTGATATTTCACTAAGAGCTGTTTCTAAAAAACCATCAATTTGCAAAAAAGCTCGTGGAAAAGGTATCTGTGAGGGCATTTGTGTAAACATGTCATTTAAAAGACGAATAACATCAACACGCGCCGCAGAAATAGCTGTCGCCAATTCTGCCATTTGCTTTTCTAAAGCATCAAACCAAGCACAATCTTCATTTCCATCTAAAAACAAACGATTACGTGCGCGCATAGCTCTATCATAATCGGCTATGCGGCGCCTATGCAAGGGATCAATCGCCAAAACCATACGGTCCAAAAAACTACGGCGCTCAAGTGAAGGACCTGTAAAAAGACCATCCATAGACGGTGTTAGGACACTAATATGACAATAATCTGTTAGGCAATCACTCGACTCATTCACACCATTAATATGGACCTTTCGACTGTTATCGCTAACCTCAAAAGCTGTACCAATCTTTACTTCACCATAAAGAGCGCATTCAAGACGCGCAAATACAACAAATCCTCCACCACCACCATCTACAAAGCTAACGTCAGAATAAACAGCACGCCGCAAACCACGACCAGGAGAAAGAAAAGATAACGCCTCTAAAAGGTTCGTCTTACCAGCACCATTATGGCCAGTAAAAACCACATGCTGACCAGAAAAATGAATATTGAAAAAAGAATAATTGCGATAACGTAAAAGCTTCAGCTGCCTCACTGCCACTTTGTGCACATGACTGGCCATGCATTGCAAAACAACTGCCCCTAAACGCGAATAGGCATCAGTACATAGAGCACATTCGCATCATCATTATCACGAATCAGAGCTGGTGCTCCAGCCTCAGCCAACATAAAAACCATCTCATCACTTGAAAGCTGCCCAGCAATATCCAAAAGATAACGTGAATTAAATCCTATCTCAAGCGGTTCAGATGCATAAGTTACTGATAATTGATCTTCTGCACTGCCCGAATCTGGGCTATTAACAACAAGCCTTAACTGTCCATGCTCAATCGTTAATTTAACTGCACGCCCCCGATCACTTGAAATCGTTGAAACACGATCAACTGCAGAAGAAAAGTCCTGCCTATTAACAATTAATTCTTTATCATTTCCAAGAGGGATAACACGTTGATAATCTGGAAATGTTCCATCAATTAATTTTGATGTAAAAATCACAGAGCCTATAGAAAAACGAATTTTTGTCTCCGAAAGCTCTATACATACATCGCTATCATTTTCTTCTGAAAGAAGTTTTTGCAATTCTCCTACAGCTTTACGGGGAACAATAACACCAGGCATTCCCTCAACTCCCGAAGGAGCTTCCATCTCAACTTGTGCCAAACGATGACCATCAGTTGCAACCAAACGCAATTTCAAAACACCATCATTAATAATATGGAAATAAATACCATTAAGATAATAACGGGTTTCTTCAGTAGAAATAGCAAATTGTGTACAATCAAGTAAATGTTTTAAGCCTGATGCCGATAGAGAAAAACGATAACCAAATTGCCCAGGAAGCGACTCTGGAAAGTCTGCCTTCGGAAGACATTGAAGCTGAAAATGTGCACAACCCGAAACAACGGACATTGTACCTGCTTGATTCTCATCGAGGGATAATACAACTTCATTGCTATCAGGAAGTTTTCGAATGATATCATAGAGCAAATGTGCCGGAACAGTTGTTGCTCCAGCTTGTTTAACATTAACTGCAAAAGATTCCATAACCTCTAAATCAAGGTCTGTTGCTTTTAACTGTACACGGACATTTTCTGCATCAATCAACACATTCGATAAAATAGGAACAGTATTACGGCGCTCTACCACACGGTGAACCCGACCAAGAGACTTGAGAAATTGACTGCGATCAACTGTAATACGCATAAAAGCCCCGTATGATTTACTAAAAACTATAAGAATTCCTTAGAATTAAAGAATAGATCCCTTTAGAGAATCGCCTGCTAGAGTTTATTAAACCTCTCTTAAAATGGCAAGTCACTCCTGCATAAGAAAAAATAAATCTTTTCATTAAATTCTTTAAAGTCTCTCCAAAGAAAGAAACGATAAACACTATACAGCCTGTTCTCCAATCAACCGTTTAAGCAACTCAAGTTCCTTAGCCAAGGTCTGATCACCACAAACCAAATCTTCAATTTTACGCACAGCGTGTAAAACTGTTGTATGATCACGCCCACCAAAACGGCGCCCAATTTCTGGTAATGAGCGAGGAGTTAATACTTTTGCTAAATACATTGCAACTTGCCGTGGCTTCACAACCGTACGTGTTCGACGATTAGATAACAAGTCCTGTTTAGAAACATTATAATGGCGTGCTACCGTACGCTGAATTTCTTCAATCCGAATACGCTTAGGTTCACCAGGACGTGTCAAGTGACCTAATAACTCATCAATCCGCTCTAAAGATAAATCAGACTCAAAAGATTGACGAAACAAGAGCTGATTAAATGCACCTTCAATATCACGCCCAGACCCTAAAACCGTTTTCGCAATATATTCCAAGATATCATCAGAAATTGATACCATGCCATCATCTTGTTGTGCCACCTTCAACCGCTGGCGCAACATTTGCAAACGCATTTCATAATCTGGTGCTTCAATTTCAAGAGCGACCCCTCCCTGAAGACGAGAGCGAACGCGAAGATCAAGCGATTCTAATTCTGCTGGTGGACGATCTGCAGCGACAACAACCTGTTTTGCACTATCAAGCAACATATTAAGCAAATGGCAAAACTCATGTTGTATCGACTTACCCTGCAAAAACTGCATATCATCAATAATCAAAAGGTCGATATCACGAAGCTGTTCTTTAAAAGAAAGAGCATCATTATCACGAATAGCTGTTGCAAAACGCCACATAAAATATTCAGCAGTTAAATAAATAACGCGCGCAGACGTTAAACGCTTCAATGCAGAAGCAGCAATCGCTTGAAGCAAATGTGTTTTTCCTAAGCCAACAGATGCGTGAATAAAAAGAGGATTAAAACGCAAAGCACTTTTATGCCCTTCTGCAATGGAACGCGCTGCTGCTAAAGCAACACGATTAGAAGCCCCCTCAACAAAACTTTCAAAAGTATAGCGAGAATCAAGTGGAGATCCAAAAACTCCCGTTTGAGAATTCTTAACTGAATGCTCTGCGCAACTTTCAACAAAAGATGAAGTCGCCTGCTCCTCTAGCACAACAGGAGGAACACTTCTTTTACAAACGACATCTCTTGAAACGCGTTCCATACCACGAACAATAACTTCAACACGAAGAATTGCTGAATTCTCTTGTTTCCATAAATGTGTCAGAAGAGAACCATAGTGATTATTAATCCATGAACGTAAAAAAGCAGTAGGAACAGAAAGCTTTACAAGAGTATGACTATATTCAGCAAGCTTCACACGTCCAAACCAACTGGTATAAGCCTCAACACCAACCTGCACCTTTAATTGCGCCATAACACGTATAAAAGCCGCCGCACTTTCCTCCTCTGAAACAATAGAATGCCCTATAGAAGCATTTCTACAAACGTTCTCATCACTTTCCGTCATCCTATTCTTTATTATGTTCTCTGCCGACAGGATATTTACCGAAACCCTTTTAAAGGAACTAGCTTTAGAGTTCAATTTATCCACCATCTTCCATCCTGATAAAAATAAAATTTTGTCCTGCCAAACAACTAAAATAAATCTAGCGAAGGCAAAACGCCCTACCCCAAATAAGATTACTCACCCTCCCCTAGGATAGCCTCATCACAACCCCACTAACAAAGATGACCAATAAGATTTACTTGCACTCATGATATGACCCACCCTTCTAAAATGGTAAACATATCCATTAAGAAAACTAAAAAACCGTCAGAAAACCTCTCCAACACAAAAGTTTCGAAAAGCCTAAATCAAAACATCTTGTATTCAACAAAATACAGAATAATGCGCTGATGTGACCCCTTCATGCTTCTTAGTCTTCATAAGAACCATACAAAACAGCAGAGGTAAAATGCAAGAGGTCAAAATAAAATCAAAAAACCCGAAAAAAATGCTTATATTAATGAGGACTGAAAAAAATATTGATTCAATTCATTTTTTTTCTCTAAATTTACCAATAATTAAAGAATCTCTTCAGATTTAAAAAAAAAAATAAAATGCTTGACAAAAAAGACTCTGTACAAATCCACAAAGCTTGTGGATAACCATACCTCCCCCTATAAACTTTCTCTCCTTTTTCAAGTGGAGAATCATTATCGATTCTTATTTTCAATAGAAACTTTTTGAAATAATAAACAAAAAGCCAGCATCCTCATGGATACTGGCTTTGTTCTCAATTAAAGGAGAAAAGCTTAAACGCTGAGAGCCTTCAAACGTTTAGCTAAACGCGATACTTTCCTCGCAGCAGCATTTTTATGAAAAACCCCTTTAGAAACTGCACGCATAATTTCAGGCTCAAAATTCTTAAATGCAATCTCTGCAGATGCCTTATCGCCACCCGCTAAAGCATCATCAAACTTACGTATAAAAGTACGAACGCGTGAACGGCGGGCCTTATTAACCTGTGTGCGCGCCGCAACCTTGCGCACCGCTTTTCGAGCAGAAGGTGTATTCGCCATAAATATAATCTCTCTTTCAACACCTTGGTAAAATGAGTCTCAATAACAACTCTACCAATATAAATAAATCCAACCCAAGCAAAACTATAAAGCTGCCTATAACTGTGTGGTTTATAGCGCAATCCTAAAGCTAACGTCAATTAGATTTTCAAAGATAGCCATAAAAAAACGAAGCCAAACTCTTTGATCCGCAACTTTATAGCTTAATAATAGATATTCCTTAACAAACAAAAGAATTTAAACGGCTAACTTACGCAAGACATATTGCAAAATTCCACCATGATGCAAATAATCTAGCTCATCTTCAGTATCAACACGGCATAATAATGGAACGGTTTTTACCGTACCATCAGAAAAAGTAATTTTCGCTACAGTCTTTTGACGAGGTTTCAAGTTATGAATCCCTTCAATTGTCACCTTTTCATCTCCCTTTAAGCCTAAAGATTTCCAACTTAGTCCCTCTTCAAAGACAAAAGGGACAATGCCCATACCAACAAGATTAGAGCGATGAATCCTTTCAAAAGACTGCACAATCACTGCTTTGACACCAAGAAGATTGGTCCCCTTGGCAGCCCAATCGCGGGATGATCCATTACCATATTCAATACCTGCAAAAACAACGAGTGGAATACCTTCTTGTTTATACGCCATTGCTGCATCGTAAATGGTTTGTTCTACCGCTGACGGATAATGAACCGTATAACCTCCTTCTCGACCATTTTCCCCTAACATGAAATTACGAATGCGAATATTGGCAAAGGTCCCACGCACCATAACTTCATGATTCCCACGACGCGTTCCATACTGATTAAAATCAGCCACTTTAACACCATGATCCATTAAATATTTTCCGGCAGGAGAAGCTGCTTTAATAGAACCAGCAGGAGAAATATGATCCGTCGTGATTTTATCACCAAATAAACCTAAAATCCGTGCATCTTTAATATCTGGTAAGATATCAGGTGTTTTCTGCATATCATCGAAATAAGGTGGATTGCGTACATAGGTGGATTGCTCATCCCAAGAATAGGTAGAACCCGTAGGAATCTGAACTTTTTGCCAATTTTCATCTCCCTTAAAAACATCTGCATACTTTTCGGCAAAAACCTTCCGCGTGACATTTTTTTCGATAAACTCCTGTATTTCTTGAGAAGTTGGCCAAATATCTCTCAAATAAATGGGGTGGCCATTTGAATCTTCACCTAGAGGCTCCTTGGTTAAATCTTTACACACCGTCCCGATGAGCGCATGTGCAACAACTAACGGTGGTGAAGCTAAATAATTCGCTTGCACATCAGGGGAAACACGCCCTTCAAAATTACGATTTCCTGAAAGAACCGCAGATGCAATTATACCATTGTCATTAATCGTTTTGGAAATAGCTGGATGCAAAGGACCAGAATTCCCAATACATGTTGTGCACCCAAATCCTACTAAGTTAAATCCTAATGCATCTAAATCTTTTTGCAGACCCGAATTTTGAAGGTAAGCTTCAACGACTTGTGAACCAGGTGCAAGAGAAGTTTTTACCCATGGTTTACTCTTAAGACCCTTTGCCACAGCATTTCGTGCCAAAAGACCCGCTGCAATAAGAACACTTGGATTCGATGTATTCGTACACGACGTAATCGCAGCGATCACCACATCACCGTGACCAAGCGTATATTCTTCACCCTCAACCTGATAACGCTTATCTTGTCCAGAAGTCTTCTTATAGTCTTCGACCAATGCCTTCTCAAAACCCTGCCCAACATTTTCCAACGCAATACGTCCTTCAGGACGTTTAGGACCAGCCATAGAAGGGACAACGGTTCCCATATCTAATTCAATTGTATCACTAAAAATGGGATGAGCCACCATTTCATCATGCCACATCCCTTGTGCTTTGGTATAAGCCTCCACTAAGGCAATCCGACTTTCATCACGCCCTGTCATATTGAGATAACGCACTGTCTCCTTATCAATTGGGAAAAAACCACACGTTGCTCCATATTCAGGTGCCATATTTCCAATCGTTGCCCGATCAGCAAGCGTCATATGCTCCAAACCAGGACCAAAAAACTCAACAAATTTACCGACAACACCCTTCCGACGTAGCATTTGGGTCACCGTTAATACGAGATCGGTGGCTGTTACACCTTCCTTAAGTTTACCTGTTAGACGAAAACCAATCACTTCAGGTAACAACATAGAAACAGGTTGGCCTAACATTGCTGCTTCTGCTTCAATACCACCAACACCCCAACCTAAAACCCCTAAACCATTTACCATAGTCGTATGCGAATCAGTTCCCACACAGGTGTCAGGATAAATCGTCTCACAGCCCTCTTCATTCTTCATCCATACACATTGTGCTAAATATTCTAAGTTAACCTGATGACAAATCCCTGTTCCTGGAGGAACAACGCGAAAATTTTGAAAGGCTTGTTGCCCCCATTTAAGGAAACGATAACGTTCACCATTGCGTTCATATTCATGCTCAACGTTTTCCTTAAAAGCCATGGAATTGCCAAAAGCATCAACAATAACTGAGTGATCAATGATGAGATCAACGGGAATGAGAGGATTGATTTTTTCAGCGTTACCGCCAAGTTTAACCATAGCATCACGCATTGCAGAAAGATCAACAACTGCTGGAACACCTGTAAAATCCTGCATAAGAACACGTGCAGGACGGTAAGCAATTTCTGCCCCAGCGCTCCCTTTGTCGTTTAACCACTTAGCAACATTGAAGATATCCTCTTTTTTAACTGTGCGACCATCTTCGAATCGCAATAAATTTTCGAGAATAACTTTCATCGAAAACGGTAAACGAGAAACACCTTCAAGTCCGTTCTTCTCCGCTTCAATCAAGCTATAATAAATATATTCTTTGCCACCAACATTTAATACTCTACGACAATTAAAGCTATCAATTTGAGTCATGACTGTCCACCCTCATACTATAACCACCCAATTTCCAGGAATGAACAACACAAACTACGAGTCAAGGTCGCAGCTTGAGCGCAGACGCAATTACCTCCGCCATCCATTTCCCCTCCACCCTCTAGGCATAATGCGGAAATCAGCGCCAGAAACCATTTTACACCAGATATTGATGTAAGGTATCCCTTATAGAACTATTTCTAGAACTATTCTAGGTACAATTGCATAAAAAATGTGTTTTTTATTCTATAATGCAATAAAGAATATGAAAATAAAAACAAAATAGGCAATCACATGGTGTTATCAGGCAAAGATTTAGCCGCTTACAGAAACGAGGAAATTCTGTTTAAAGGTCTTTCTTTTTGTTTATTTTCACAGCAACTTATGACAATCACCGGTCCTAATGGTATCGGAAAGTCTACATTACTCCGAATCATTGTCGGTCTTCTTGAAGCTGCTGAAGGTCATATAATACTTAAAGACCATGATCAAATATACCCTGTTGCAACTGCTTGTCATTATCTTGGTCCTCAAAATGCTATGAAACCTCTCTTATCTGTCATTGATAATTTGCAATTTTGGGCAGATTTTTACGGTCAACATTTACGTTTTGCGCATGAAGCTCTTGCCGATATTGGTCTTTCTAACCTTGAACATTTACCCTTTAACGCTCTATCAACTGGACAACAAAGACGCGTAGCTATTGCTCGCCTTTTGCTCTCCTATCGTCCTCTTTGGATTTTAGATGAACCAATATCTGGGCTTGATAACCATGCCCAAAAACTCCTTGCCCGTATTTTCCAACGTCATCTCAATCAAGGTGGTATGATTATCGCTGCAACTCATAATTCCATAGGCATTCCAGAAAACCATAACATCGCTCTGGAAAAATTTTTACCTCTCTAGGAGAGAATAAAATGAAAGCACTGTTCTGGCGTGATCTTAAACTATTATTAGCGCTACAAGCCACTTCACTAACAGGATTATTGTTTTTTATCGCTGTTGTTGTCATAACCCCCTTTACCATTGGACCAGATCCCAAAATTCTTGCACAAATAGGACCAGGTATATTGTGGTTTGGAGCCCTTCTTGCAGGACTCCTCAATCTGAACAAACTTTTCCAAATCGATCGTGATGATGGTAATCTCGACCAATTTATCCTTTCAGGAAAAAGACAAAGTTTTACACTAATTGTCTTTACAAAATGTCTTGCCCATTGGGTAGGAACAATGCTTCCTCTTATTTTTGCCACACCTATTTTAGCCCTCATGCTCCATTTAGATATAAAAATAACTTTTACAACAATACTTACCCTTTTATGCGGAACACCAGCTATTATTTTTATTGGTGCTATAGGCGCTGCACTCGCAACCTCATTGTTGCACAGTACTTTGCTTATTTTTATCATTATCTTGCCGTGGATCATTCCAATTATGATTTTTGGTGTTTCCGCTGCTACAGCCCCAATAAACCCAAATACCTCTTTTCTCACTTCTCTAGCTCTTCTCAGCGCTTTTTCACTTCTTTTGAGTCTCTTTAGCTCTTTTGTTGCTGCGATAACGCTTAAACTTTTATCAGAATAATAAAAGATGATTGCCGCATAGCAAAACTCTGCCTATTATGAATTTTATGAATAAACTATCTCGTACATATAAAATCAGGTTACTCCCTGCAAGTTTCACCCTTTTCATGAAAATAAGCAGAGTCGTCTTACCTTGGTTGGCCGGCATAACATTGTGTTTCCTTATCTTAGGGCTTATTCTAGTGATGCATTCCCCTGATGACTATCAACAAGGCATTACTGTTAAGATTATGTACCTTCATGTACCCTTTGCGTGGTTGTCTACATTCTGCTATGTAACGATGAGTGCAGCGGCATTAGGAAATCTGATTTGGAAATATCATCTTGCTGATGTAGCACTTAAATGTGGAGCGCCTATTGGGGCAATTTTTACCGCCTTGGCTCTCATGACAGGAGCGCTTTGGGGGCGACCTACATGGGGAACATGGTGGGTTTGGGATGCACGATTAACATCAGTTTTAATTCTGCTTTTTATCTATCTCTCCATTATCCTGCTTGGGCGTGCTTTTGACAACCAAGTAAAAGCCGCTCGCGCTACTGCAATTCTTACACTTGTTGGATTTGTTAATATCCCTGTTATTAAATTTTCCGTTAATTGGTGGAATACATTGCATCAACCAGCATCATTGTTACGTGCTGGAGGATCAACAATCGACAATGCTATGTTATGGCCCCTTATAACAATGCTCTTTTGTTTTATCTTTATGTTTATTGCTCTTTATTTGATGGCTATGCGAAATGAAATCAATAGTCATTATATCCGAATACTTCAGATTAAAAAATCCCGTCGTGTACAACAACAGGACGCTTCATCATGCTCGACCTAAATGGCATCCACGGCGGAATTTTAGGAAATCTATCTCAGAAAATTGATTTTTTCCTGAGCACCCTTAAACACGAGCAAATTGTTGTTTTAAGCTATGTGCTTTCTGCAATATCCCTCTTATGTCTTATTGGATATATTCTTTGCAAAGCCCTATACCAAAAAAAAATTCTCCAACATCTAAACAAAAAAGAGCTGTCACAAAAAGATAAAGTATAATGAAAAACATCCCTCCAAAACTTAAAAAAAATATATCTTTACCTGTTCTGCTTGTTTTTTTGGGACCATTTGTGCTTTTTCTTCTTCTCATGATGTTTTTTTTCAACTTTATGGATAAAAAACACCTTCAAGATTCTTCTCTTCTCCCAAACGCATTGGCTGAAAAACCTGCTCCCAATATTCATCTTCCTCTTCTTGATAAAGAAAGTTATCTCAATTCAAAACAGTTTAAAGGACGTGTCACATTGGTCAATTTTTGGGGCTCTTGGTGTTTGCCCTGTCGCGAAGAGCATCCTATTCTTATGCAAATTGCACAAGATAAACGTTTTGATCTGATTGGTATTAATTATAAAGATAATAAAACAAACGCCCTGCGCTTTTTAAACAGTTTTGGTAATCCTTTTAAATTTATTGGCTTTGATATTTCAGGATATACAGCCATTGATTGGGGAATATATGGCCCCCCAGAAACCTTTCTCTTGAATAAAGAGAGCATCATTATTGCCAAACATGTTGGTCCCTTAACATGGCAAATTTATCAAAAAAAAATTCTACCAAAAATTGAACAAGCGATTATGACAGAAGAAAAATAATGCAGGTGTGTAAAAACATAACGTTTTATCATGCTATGTATGCTATTTTATTTATACGGCCACTTATTCTTCTTAGAAAGATTTGACAAGAGTATTATCATTGTTGATTCAAAAACATGTGTAAAGAAATATCTGTAGAACAAACCTCCAAAATATGACAAAAATTTTAAGTAGTTTTCATTTTTCTTTAGCGATTAAATATCTGTTTGGGAGCTTTATTTTTGATTATTTGGACAAAACAATATTGCTATAGAACCATCGTTAGCTTAGTGACAGCAACCAACTATTGTTTTCAAAATCATATAGTATTTTTTCTCCGCTTTTTTATCTGAAATACACATTGTTATGAGGGGACTTCACCACTATTCTCATCTTTATAAAATAATAAATCTGCTCTTTTGCAGCGTCATTTTTATATTTATTCCCATTACACTTATCTGTTCGTAATAGACTCCATAAAGTCTATATTGAATCTATACATTCTTATTCTCTCGATAATTTCCCTTATGATTATAACTAATAAGCTTTATTAAGTCTTAATAAGATAAATTCGAGTAAGAAAATATGACTACAATCAAAAAGTCTCATTTAACAGAGAAGATAAGTTATGAGTGCATAATCAATTTATCAATGAACATTATAAAAGAATTCATTGTAAGAAATAAACTTTTGAGATGTAAAAAGTACAAAAGAAGCTTTTTCGAGAGGAGAAAATATATTTTACAGAGAACTCTTTTTTAAGCACTCTATGACGTAATTACTGATCTCAACAGAACGATCACTCGTATACATTAAAAAAACTCTAAGACAAGCAATATTCTAGAAGTTCATATGAGATTATGCGTAAACTTTTATGACGCAAATAAAATAGGCTTTTGTTGCAATCATCATTTTTTATGAAAAATATTTGATTATGTTTTTTCTTCTAAAAATTCTTGCGGTGTAAAACAATATGTTTTTGAGCAAAATTCACATGTGACTGAAATATATTTATTTTTAACCATTTTATTGCGTTCATCAATAGAAAAGCCTTCTAGGATTCCTTTAATTTTTTCGTGTGAACAAGAACATTGATCGACAAGAGAAAAAGGGTTAAAAACTCTAATACCTTGTTCATGAAAAAGACGGAACAAGAGCTGTTTACTACCGACTTGGGGATCTGTTAATTCTGAACTTTCAATCGTTGCCATGAGTATTTTAGCTTCCTGCCATTGGTTATCCAATTGGGTATGAGTTTTCGTTTCTTCTTGCTTTTGATGAGGGGCATCTATTTTATGATGAGACGATTCTTGGGGTAAAAGTTGGATCAAAATACCTCCAGCTCGCCAGCTTTTCTGCTGTTTTCCTTGTTGGTCACGATTAATTAATATAGCAACAGCCAGACGGATATCGGTAGGAATTTGTTCTGATTGATCAAAATAAATACGAGAAGCTTCTTGTAAATTTGATCCATCTAATGCAACTATCCCTTGATAGGGT
Organism: Bartonella sp. AA86SXKL; assembly: GCF_042196885.1. Lineage (NCBI taxonomy): Bacteria > Pseudomonadati > Pseudomonadota > Alphaproteobacteria > Hyphomicrobiales > Bartonellaceae > Bartonella > Bartonella sp. AA86SXKL. The sequence goes on from NZ_JBHIRE010000001.1 coordinate 57,965, forward strand.
TGCATATGGGGACCTTGATCAATTGTGAAAGCTAAAGTGCCTTTTCCTAAAAGTGTTTCTGAAGAGGTTTGACCATTGTCTATGGCTTGTTTAAGCTGTTCTTTATCAAAACGAGCGTATCCACGTAAACTGGAAGGAGGCAAAAAATCGCACACCAACATATTAACTGGTCCATCGGAATGAGTTTGTAAAATAAATTTTCCCGTAAGTTTTAGAGAAGTTCCAAGCAGAACCGTTAAAAGTAAAGCTTCTGCTAGAAGATAAGAAACCGGTTCAGGGTATTGATGTCTTGTGAGAATAGAATTTAAAGTTTCCCCAAGTTGTACGGTCCGTCCACGGATATCAAGTTCTTCAACTTGAAAGGGAATAACACTATCATCTTCATGCAAGAAGTTGTTGTTGAGAGAGGCTTCATCTTTAGCTTGTTCACTCATAGCTTTGCCTTTTTTATATAATTTGTTGTAGGGAGGCTATTGTGGAGAGAAAAACGCATCTTGTAAACACCAAGAAAGAATTGCTTTTTGAGCATGAAGACGATTTTCAGCCTCATCGAAAACAACGGAGTGCGGTCCATCAATCACAGAATCAACCACTTCTTCACCACGATGAGCAGGAAGACAATGCATAAAAAGAGCATCAGATTTTGCTAATTTCATGAGAGATTCATTGACTTGATAAGGCTGAAAAATAGAATGACTGCGAGCACGAAATTCTTGTCCCATGGAGACCCATGTATCGGTCATAATACAATCAGCATCTTGAGCCGCTTTTTGGGGATCATGGGTTAGTGTAAGATGCGCTCCTCGTTCACGTGCCCAATGTATAAATTTCTCCTGTGGTTCACTGCCCTTTGGAGTAGCAATACGCAAATGAAAATCAAAAAGAGCTGCGGCTTCAATTAAGGAATGGAGCACATTATTACCATCCCCCATCCACGCAAATATTTTACCAGAAATAGGCCCCCGATGCTCCTCATAGGTTAAGATATCTGCTAGAATTTGGCAAGGATGTGTATCATCTGTAAGAGCATTAATGACAGGAATTTGTGCATATTGTGCCAATTCGAGCATACGTTGGTGTTTCGTTGTTCGTAATATCACTATATCCACAAAACGGGATAAAACGCGCGCCGTATCAGCTATGGTTTCACTATGACCAAGTTGCATCTCTGAACCCGTGAGCATGATTGTATCTCCGCCAAGCTGGCGCATACTGATATCGAATGAAATACGGGTTCGTGTGGATGGTTTTTCAAAAATCATCGCAAGTGTTTTACCTATAAAAGGTTTTGAATCTTTTCCTGCTTTAAAAGATGCTTTAAGGATCTTTGCATAATCGATCAGTGCACGTGCTATTGCTGGCGTTAAAATGGATAAGTCCGTGAAATGACGAAGAGCATTTGTCATGTGTGTGATATTTGTCTTTCTTTGTTTACTTGGGAAAGATAAGCTATTGCTTTTTCAATACGATGTAAACTTTCATCTATTTCTTCTTCCCTAATGATAAGAGGAGGCAATAAGCGCACAACGTTGTTGTTGGCTGCAACGCTTAAGAGATATTCATTTTCCAAAGCATTAACGACAAGATTTGAAGGTACAATACACTGAATACCCAACATAAGCCCCATCCCCTGAACTGCGCAGATAATATCAGGATAGATATTGAGAATGTACAAAAGTCCACTTTTTAGTTTATCCCCCATACGCTGAACATGGTTGAGAAAACTTGGCTCTAACAAAATATCAAGAACACTATTTCCTACAGCCATTCCAAGAAGATTTCCTCCAAAGGTTGAGCCATGTGTCCCAAGTGTCATGCTTTTTGCAACTTTATCCGTTGCAAGGCAAGCACCTAATGGAAATCCCCCTCCTAATCCTTTTGCGAGGGTAAGAATATCAGGCGTGATATCACTCCATTCATAAGCAAAAAGCTTTCCTGTTCGTCCTATACCCGTTTGGACTTCATCTAAAATCAATAACAGACCATTATCATCGCATATTTTGCGCAAAAATCTTAAATATTCATGAGGAACCGTTCGTATTCCTCCTTCTCCTTGAATAGGTTCAATAAGAATAGCGGCGGTATTTTTATTAATAGTGTTACGCAAAGCGACTTCATCACAAAAAGGTACTTGAATAAATCCACCAGCTTTAGGTCCAAAGCCTTCAAGATATTTTTCATACCCAGTCGCAGCAAGTGCAGCAAGTGTACGTCCATGAAATGCCCCTTCAAAAGTAATTATTTCAATGCGTTCTGAATGACCAGCAGCATAGTAATAATGGCGTGCAGTTTTGAATGCGCACTCCAATGCTTCAGTACCTGAATTGCAGAAAAAAACCTTATCCGCAAAACTATTTGCACAAAGCCGCGTGGCAAAAGATGCTTGTTCAGGAGATTGAAAAATATTAGAAACATGCCAAAGTTTTTCAGCTTGTATTTTGAGCGTATCAACTAATTTTGGATGTGAATACCCTAATGCGTTAACAGCAATACCAGATGTGAAATCAAGATAATGTTCTCCTTTATCGGAAATAAGCCATACACCATGCCCTTGTTCAAAATGCAAATTTCGTCGTGCGAAGCATTCATAAAGTGGTTGTATAGAGACGACATCCATCATAATTCCCTTTATATTTTAGTCTTTTCAATATATATACAAAGCAACACTACAAATAAAACAGCATGGTATATTTCGTTACGGTGCTTTCAACATTTCATTACGATTAGTGATTACACCTATAGAATAGATCATTACACCAATTGAAAAAAAGTCAATGAGGGTTCTACAAATAAGCATTTTGGGAAAAAGCCTTAAACAAAAGTGAAAGTTTAACCTATGATTGATTTGCAAGTTGGGGAAAACATTCTAAATAAACTCTTCAAGAGGTAAAGACTCTTGTCATAGAGTGAGTGCATATTGTAATTTACAATATAATAAGCAAGATGATGTGTTTTGATTTGTAAATCCACAGGTTGGATGATTTTTTTATGCTCACGTAGAGTGTAAAGTTCTTTCATTCAGCGTAATGAAACATTATTTAAACATTTGAAGATGCAACGGGGGAGAGCATCTTAGTGACGTAATCGGAATGGAGTGCTGGTATGGGTTGGACATGTGAACGCGTTGAGCTTCTTAAAAAGCTTTGGAGTGAAGGGTTAAGTGCAAGTCAAATTGCTGCTCAATTAGGTGGGGTCAGTAGAAATGCAGTCATCGGCAAAGTACATCGATTAAAGTTACCAGGACGTGGTAAGACAGCACAAGGAAGCACGCGTGCGCAAAAAACTCCCGTGGGAAGCAGCAGTCCATCATCTCCACGTGTGCGTCGCAACACATCCACGGTATCGCCAATAAACACATCATCTGTAAGTATTGAAGAAACAGCTTTAAAGACAGAATTTGTAGTGGAAGATGTAAAAGAAGTTGATATGTCCACAAAATCCAATGTCGTTGTGCCTATATCACGTCAACTTAATCTTCTACAATTGAGTGAAAATACATGTAGATGGCCGGTTGGCGATCCATTATCAGCAGATTTTCATTTTTGTGGTGCAGATTCTGATGAAAATAGCCCCTATTGTGCCTTTCATGCTAAGCTAGCATTTCAACCAATATCTGAAAGACGTCGGATAAGAGTATAATACCCACGGTAGAATCTCATATTCTACGCCTTCTGCGCTTCGTTATTAAATTTTATTATCGAATTATTATGAGAAAGAAATTTGATGGAGCTTTTAATGAATGAAAAAATTTCTTCATGAAACTATTCAACGAAACTGTATCTTTTGGTGCTATTGCGCAGCTGTGTGTTGTAAAGTTATATTACTGTTTATTTTCATAATTTTCTTTAATTTAGTTGTACTGCTTTTAACACTATCCATAGCAACATCTTTTGAATAAGATCGTTTCTCAATTTCTCATGTTTTTATTCTTCGTGTATTTAATAGAGTAATGCTGTGGTTTATAAAAATAATTTATTGCTTTGCAACCTGAATGAGATCCATCTATATCTCTCTCATTTTAAGTCCTATTATATTGAATCAATCAAAATCTTTCGTTTGGGCGTCACGAGCGAGATGAGAACTGTGGAGAGTTAAAAACACTTAAAGAAAAGCATGCCTCTTATAAATGCTTTCAAGTGCCAAGGACTTAAAGGGTTGTTGCAACATTGGGAGATGGCAAAGTGTATGATGATGCCAGCTTGCTCTTTTATTAAGTATAAAGATAGTGAGTGCTTCATGGATTTATCGTTATACTCTTCACGAATGCCGTCGCAAAATAGGCTTGGGAGCGTTGAGAGATGTTTCTTTAAAACAAGCCTGTGAATATATGCAATTCAATGTCATTCTGTTTTGCGTGAGGGATGTGCCCCGTTAAAGAATGCGAAAAACAAAAGCGTGAAGCAATACGTAGAATGTAAAATAATATCTTTATAATTTTTTATAAAAAATTATAAAGAAGGGAATATTGTATTCAAGGCTCTTACGAAATATACAAAAACAATAAATTATAAGTATAAATAAATATAAAATCTAGAGCGACCACAATAACATCACTTTCCTTCTCCCGACACAAAACGGCGCAACCAAACATAAAGCGCACCTTCTCCGCCATGCTGACGCGCTGCTTGCTCAAACGCGTGGACATAATATCGAAAAGCTGGTGTTGATAACCAATACGGAACAAATCTATACAAAGCTCCATCGCTCCCAACGGATCGTCCTTTTCCTGTAATCACAAGGACATAACGCAATCCTCTCTGCTGAGAGGACTGTAGAAATTTTTTTAATAAAAAATAAGCTTCTTCCTGCATATAACCATGGAGATCAAGACGCGCCTCAAGAGGACAACGACCTTGGGAAATTTTACGATATGCAACATGATCAAAGAAATGAATCTTTTGTGCTTGTGTAACTGACCTCTTTTCTCTTTTAATAATTGTCGAGGATTGTTGATTTTCCTGAGACAATGAGGAGATTTGAGTTACAGGCTGTTTTTTATCATTAATATTTGCAATAGTTTCTGAAGCAGAAGAGAGCATCTTACCGTGAAGCGGTGTTATCGTACGACAAACCATCTCCCATAAAAAACGATCTTGTGGAGCCAATAAATCTATTTTTTGTCTCCATTTACTTGAGGACATTTTAATTTCTCATAAATCATTGAATGCTTATGGAAGAAAAACAAAAAGTATTTTAATTTTCATTTTCTGTAGCAAAAAGCTTCCAGTTGGGATCTGACGATAAACTATTGCGAACAAAAGTCCAAATATCCCTGATTTCTACAATAGCATCAGGATCACCGTCTATACGCTCGCCCTGTTCATTATAAGTAACAGAAATCATCTCACTGACAATACGTATCGTTAAAAGTTCATCTTTTTCTTGTATTGCCGCCGCAACAAATTCGATCTTATTAATTCCAACAAAAGTGAATTCTATTCTTTCTTTATTTTTTTCTCGTTGCTCAATAGCCGTACAAAAGCTCTCAAAAACATCCTGACAAAGCAAGCTTTTAAGTTGATTGCGATCACCTTTGGCAAAAGCTATTACAATCATTTCATACGCAATTTGTGCACCTTTTATAAAAAGTTGAGGAGAAAAATGAGGATCAATTCTATGCAATTCCCGCAAATTTTTATTCAAAACACTCCCCTCCGGTGAAATTTTATCAATTTCACTAAAGTCGTCTTTTTGTGAATTTTTCTGATGAGGGAACGAAACAATATTATCAGCCGTTTCTGCTTCAACTTGTTTTTTAGAACGTCGTGAATAAGGATCAAAGGGTGGCTTTTCAAACCCAATTCGTTTCCCTAATACATTACGGAGTTGCACAAAAATAACAACCATAACAACAAGAGCTATGACAAGTATAACGTCAAATTCCATAGGCGCTGTCAATCTCCAAAGCTTAAGTCTCTAATAAACATTGCAGTCAATACCATTTATCAATAAATATGTAAAATAAGGAATCTTATCATTCAAATATTTTTATAGATTTTGTATTTAAACGGAGTTCTCTTAAGAATTTCTCCCCCTACTCATCCAGAAGGAAACTTTCATGTGATAAAACTTTATTCTATAAATCCTCGTTTTTTTGTTGTTATCTTTCTTTGCATTCTTTTAATCGAGATTGCTGGTTTTATCTTTGTTGGTCAAGAAATTGGTATTTTGGCAACCTTGAGTTTGGTTATTCTCACAACCATAGCTGGGGTTGTTTTATTGCGAATTCAAGGGATTAGCCTTTTAAAAAATATACAAAATGAACTTATCCAAGGACGTACATTAGAGAATAATATTATTAATGATGCTTTCATCATGTTTAGTGCAATTTTACTTATTCTTCCCGGCTTTGTCACTGATCTCTTGGGAATATTACTTCTTATTAAACCAATTCGCTCTGTTGCTTGGCATTTCTTTGCATCATTAAAAAACAAAATGAATCCCAATACTAGAAGAAAAAATAACTCTGAAAAAATAATTGATCTTAAAGCAGAAGATTACACAATTCATGATACGACAGAATCTCCATGGCGCAAAAATGATGATAACCATTGAAATGCCTAAAAAATCTGTAACAAACTAAAAAAATATTCAAGATAAAGAGCGCATTTCTTGCAACCTTTTGCAAGGCGTGATAACCAATCTGGTCTTTAGATCTAAAATAAATATACATATTATAATGAGAGAGGTTTGTCGTATGGCCGAAGGTGAAATGAATAACAGTGGTGGAGAGCCGGTTTTTGCTGTATTAACTCAATATTTAAAAGATTTATCATTCGAAAACCCTGGTGCTCCTCGTTCATTGCGTGCACGTGAAAAATCACCACAAATTGATATCAATATTAACGTCAATGCTAACCCAATTGGTGATGACAATTACGATGTCGTTTTGTCTCTCTCCGTCAAAGCCAATGATGAAACTGAAACCTTGTTTCATGTAGAACTTATTTACGGTGGTGTTTTCCACCTTAAAAACATTCCACAAGAACATGTTATGCCACTGGTCTTTATTGAATGTCCCCGTCTTTTATTTCCATTTGCTCGCCAAATTATATCTGATGCTACTCAAAGTGGTGGTTTTCCACCTTTGTGGATTGATCCTATTGATTTTGCAGCACTCTTCCAAAAGCGTCTTTCTGAAGAACAAAAAGACAATCAAATACAGCCCTCTTAAAAATTTATTTTTTTGCTATCAAAAAGCCCCTTGATATATTATTGGTATATTAGGGGCTTTTTTCCTTTAGACGACTTTTGCGGCATGATAAGCCGCAAGCATTGCAATATTGACAACATCTGTATCGCTTCCACTAAACGGTACAATTTGGACAGATTTTTCCAATCCAATTAAAATAGGACCAATGATGGTTGCTTCACCGAGTTCTTGTAACATTTTGCTTGCAATGGAAGATGCGTGATATCCAGGCATAACCAAAATGTTAGCAGGCTCCGTTAATCCCATAAATGGATATTGCTGCATCAATTTGGAATTGAGTGCCACATCAGCACTCATTTCTCCATCAAACTCAAAATCAACTTTGCGTTCATGCAAAATATTAATCGCATCCTGAATTTGCTGCGTCGTCTTCCCTTTCATATAACCAAATGTAGAAAATGCTAAAAATGCTACCCGTGGTTGATATCCAAATCCTCGCACAAATGAAGCTGCTTGTTCCGCTATATCTGCAAGTTCTTCAGCATTAGGATTTTCATAAACGGCTGTATCCGTAATAAACACAATTCGTCCACGGCAAATAGCCATTGAAATACCAATCAATCGTTCTTTTGGTTTTTCATCAATTGCACGACGTATATCGATCAACGCTGTTTCATAATTGCGTGTCACCCCTGTAACCATTGCATCAGCATCTCCTAGTGCCACCATACACGCAGCAAAATAATTGCGATCATTATTGATACGACGATGACAATCACGCAACAGCCAACCTTGACGCTGCATTTTTTTATAAAGATAATTCGCATAAGCATCTGTACGGCAAGAAAGCTTAGCATTCATAATAGAAATACCTTCACGCTCCAGATCAATTCCAGCGATAACAGCCGCTTCTCTTACTTGCTCTTCACGACCAACCAAAATCGCTTGTCCCAATTTTTGATGAACATAGGAAACGGCTGCCCGCATAACTTGCTCTTCTTCACCTTCTGCAAAGACAATTTGTTTTGGCGCTTGACGAACATGGTTATAAACCCCACGCATCATCGAGGAAGTAGGATCACGTCTCGCATTCAAATCGCGCTCATAGGCCTCTAAATCATCTATGTTCTTTTGCGCAACACCGCTTTCCATTGCTGCTTTTGCTACCGCTATTGAAACAACCGTAAATAAACGCGGATCAAAAGGAACAGGGATGATATAGTTAGGACCAAACTTTAATCGCTTTCCATGATAAGCTTCTGCAACGCTGTCAGGCACTTCTTCATGCGCTAAATTAGCAAGAGCCTTTGCCGCAGCAATCTTCATGTCTTCATTAATAACTCTTGCACGCACATCAAGCGCACCACGAAATATATAAGGAAAACAAAGAACATTATTAATCTGATTTGGATAATCGGAACGTCCTGTTGCGACAATGGCATCATGACGCACTTGCATAACCTCTTCCGGCGTAATTTCTGGATCGGGATTAGCCATAGCAAAAATGATCGGCTGGGGTGCCATGGATCTTACCATTTCAGGAGTAAGAGCACCTTTAGCAGAAACCCCAAAAAATATATCTGCACCTTCCATTGCTTCCATAAGCGTACGTTTATCTGTTTGAATAGCATGCGCAGATTTCCACTGATTCATTCCCTCTTTGCGTCCTTCATAGACCACACCCTTTGTGTCACATAATATGATATTTTCGGAACGAAAGCCCATCGCTTTAATCAATTCAATACAAGCAATCCCTGCAGAACCAGCACCATTACAGACTAACCGCGTATTTTGCATATCACGCCCTGTTAAAGTCAAAGCATTGAGAACACCCGCAGCAACAATAATCGCTGTACCGTGTTGATCATCGTGAAAAACAGGTATATTCATCATCTCGCGTAGGCGGCTTTCAATCATAAAGCACTCTGGCGCCTTAATGTCTTCAAGATTAATTCCACCAAAAGAAGGTTCTAAATGGCGCACCAAATTGATAAAACTTTCTGTATCGTTTATATCAATTTCTAAATCAATGGAATCAATATCCGCAAAACGCTTAAACAACACTGCTTTGCCTTCCATGACCGGCTTAGAGGCAAGTGCCCCTAAGTTGCCTAACCCTAAAATAGCGGTTCCATTTGAAATAACAGCAACAAGATTACCTTTTGCTGTATAATCATAAGCTAGCGCTGGATTTTGAGCAATTGCCTTAACTGGAACTGCAACACCTGGTGAATAAGCAAGTGCTAAATCATGCTGTGTTGCCATAGACTTTGTTGCAATAATCTCAAGCTTTCCTGGTCGACCACGACTATGAAAATCTAGAGCTTCTCTTTCGCTCGCACTGTAAACAGTTTGAGACATTTTCTGATCCTGCTCGCTCTTTTTCATCTCACTTTATTTTCTCCAAAAACAGTGTAAATTTTGCTTGATAATGCGTATAGTCATTAAATTTGATTCATATATTAGAAATCGCTATTCTTGCCTTAGCAAATCTGATGATGCGTTGCAATTTAGAGATAAATAGATATTGAAGTAAACAAAAAAGAGTAAAAACTTCACTTAAAGGAAACAGGCCTCGTACAAATGGATAAAAAAAACAATCATAAAAATAATTTAATTCCACAGCCTGCCTCCCCATCTGCTTCCTCTCAAGAACGTCTTACACCTATGATGGAGCAGTACATAGAAATCAAAGCCGTCCATCATGATTCCCTTCTCTTTTACCGAATGGGGGATTTTTATGAATTATTTTTTAATGATGCGATTGAAGCTGCTCAGGCTTTAGGAATCACACTCACAACACGCGGAAAACATTTAGGACAAGATATTCCTATGTGCGGTGTTCCCGTTCATGCAGCAGATGATTATTTACAAAAACTGATTGCTTGTGGTTACCGAGTTGCTGTTTGTGAACAAATAGAAGATCCTGCTGAAGCAAAAAAACGTGGCTCAAAATCTGTTGTTCGGCGTGATGTTGTTCGCCTTGTAACCCCTGGAACGATAACAGAAGAAAAACTCCTTGATCCAACACGCGCAAATTATTTTATGACACTTTCCCGTATAAAAACTAGCGATGGAGAGGAATTTGCTCTTTCTTGGATTGATATCTCAACAGGCATATTTCGTGTAACAGAGAGCCGCCAAGAAAAACTTTTAGCAGATATTATGCGTGTGGATCCACAAGAAATCATTGTTTCTGATTCATTTTTTCATGATAAATCTCACAAGTCACTTTTTAGTGTTCTTGATCGTATCGTTTCACCTCAACCTGCTTGTCTCTTTGATGCACTCACCGCTGAACGCGATATTTGCAATTATTTTAAACTCTCAACTCTTGAAGGCGTTGCCGATTATTCACGCTGTGAACTCTCTGCAATTGTAGCTGCTATTCGTTATATCGAAAAAACACAAATCACGCATCGCCCTCCCCTCATGCAGCCTGAGCGCCAAAATGAAAGTGCAACTCTTTTTATTGATGCTGCAACCAGACTAAGCCTTGAACTTATTCGAACGACATCAGGTCAACGGGATGGAAGTTTATTAAAAGCTATTGATCGCACTGTAACAGGAGGAGGATCACGCCTTCTTATTGACCGCCTTATTGCTCCCCTCACAACTCCTTCAGCTATTGATACGCGTTTGGATTCTATCGATTTTTTTCTACATAATCCTTCTCTTGCGGAAGCGATAAAACTTATTTTAAAGGGGGGACCAGATATGCCCCGCGCCGTTTCACGTTTGGCTCTTGGACGAGGAGGTCCCCGTGATATGGCGACAATCCAGCGCGGCTTTGAAATCATTCGTGAATTGCATCAACTTCTTAATAATGAGCTTCTGCCTCAAGAAATAAGTGATGTACAACAGGTGTTCTCAAACTTACCCACAGCGTTGTACTTTCATTTAGAACAAACATTAGCTGATGATCTCCCACTCCTTAAACGTGATGGTGGTTTTATTCGTTCAAATTATCATAAAGAGCTCGATGAAATGCGTGCTTTACGTGATGAATCGCGCCGTGTCATTGCTGAACTTCAAGCGCAATATGCCCAAGAAACAGATATTAAGACTCTTAAAATAAAGCATAATAATATTCTAGGTTATTTCATTGAAGTAACCAGTACACAAGCATCTGCCCTTACAAATAATCCACAAGCTAAAGCACGTTTTATTCATCGGCAAACAATGGCAAACGCTATGCGTTTTACGACAACAGAGCTTGCTGACCTTGAAAGCCGTATTGCCCATGCTGCCAATCACGCATTGACACTTGAACTAGAGATTTTTGATATTCTCGTTCAGGAAATTACCGAACAAGTTGATTTTATTCGTAAAGCCTCTGAAGCACTTGCTATTTTAGATGTCTCTGTCGCCTTAGCATATCTTGCTGAAGAACAAGGCTATTGCCGCCCTAAAATTGATCTTTCACTTACCTTTCATATCACAGCAGGACGCCATCCTGTCGTCGAGCAAGCACTCCGCAAACAAGCAGCAGAACCTTTTATTGCCAATAATTGTGATCTCTCTGTGCAAGAAAATCAGCAATATGCAGCAATCTGGCTGTTGACAGGGCCTAATATGGGAGGAAAATCAACTTTTTTGCGGCAAAATGCTCTCATTGCTATTATGGCGCAAATGGGGTCCTTCGTTCCAGCGACTTCAGCACATATTGGTGTCGTTGATCGCCTGTTTAGTCGTGTCGGGGCTTCCGATGATCTTGCACGGGGGCGCTCAACCTTTATGATGGAAATGGTTGAAACAGCAACGATTCTCAATCATGCTAGCCACCATTCCCTTGTTATTCTTGATGAAATAGGGCGTGGGACATCAACTTTTGATGGACTTTCTATTGCTTGGGCTGCCGTTGAATATCTCCATGAGGTTAACCATTGTCGTGCTATTCTCGCTACCCATTTTCATGAAATGACCGCACTTACCGAAAAACTTGACAGACTGCATAATGTAACCATGAAAGTCAAAAATTGGGATGGTGATGTAGTTTTTCTTCATGAGGTCACACCAGGAGCTGCTGACCGTTCCTATGGTGTACAAGTCGCAAAGCTTGCTGGACTTCCCCCAGCCGTTATTACACGAGCAACAGATGTACTCCATCAATTAGAACAAGGTGAAATGGCTGGAAAAGGACCTAAACTCATTGATGATTTACCACTCTTTTCTCTTAAAGCAACATCTCCCGTCAATGAAGCAAGAAACAAACATTGTGTACTTCACGAAGCTTTAAAAAATATCCATCCCGATGAACTCTCTCCTAAACAAGCTTTAGAAGCAATTTACCACCTCAAACAGCTTGAAAAGAGAAACCCTTTATAGAAAACAGATGTTATTTTTTATTAAAAAACCTTCTTAATAGGAGATAAAGAACCCTTTTTGATGTACCACAGCACAAACAGTTATTTACCGTATTCCCATCGCTTTTCTACATAATATATTTTGATAAGTGTAATTGCCTATAGAAGCAAAATCCTATGCATTATATTTCATATTTCCTTAGATCAACATTGGCCCGTATACAAAAAATTGGTCAATATCGACTATTTTTACAAGATAGTCGTTTTTTGCAAAGATTGTCATGAAATCTCCTCCACCTTGCAAATACGCAACATTTAATGAATTATGCTTTTTCACAATCAATATTATTGTTATCATAGCAACAGTTTTAGTTTAAAGCTGTCGGTGTTGGGATGCCTCCCCATTTTTCATAATAAATTCATGGATAATGGATCTCGCATTTTCTTCACATTTTAAGTTATGCTTCACATTTTAAGTTATAAAGAGCTCTTTTACTGTTTTCATATGAAACATATAATCAGATATATCACAGCAGTACTTTATTTTCATAAACATCTTTGAACTCCTTCCCGCACCTCAAAGGATAAGGATTTTCATTCGAATCAAGTCTGCAAACAGTCCAGATTCTAAGGGATTTACCTTGACTTCCTAGTCATGTAATTCACTTAAACTCAAAGTTTGATAAACAAGTCTAAGAATATTCACCACACACTAAATATATTAAGTAGGATGCCGTATATCACAGCTCTAAATGACAGTGTTTTTACGGTACAACAAGATAATGCCACCAGTACAATAAATATCTTTCATAAATATAAGAACAGGAAATCGTAATTTCGTATAAAATTGAAATATGATATGAAACGTAATCATACCATATCTATCTTTATCTGTCTTACATAGCTGCTAAAATAAGCAATCCGCAGCAGCTTTTAGTTGTATTGATAGCTTTTTAATCATACTGATCATGACTCGAAATATTCTGATAAGCTCATAAAATAATTAGCTTAGAATATCGTGTAAAAGATGCAAAAAATCAGAATACTATCTATCTTTTATAAGACGCGTCATTCATCTCATCAAATATTACGTACTGCACCCTTTGCAGCAGATGTGGTCATCGCTGCATAGGCTTTGAGAGCCTTTGAAACTTTACGCTGACGCTTCTCTATCGGTTGCCAAGCACCTTTTCCTTTTGCTTCCATCTTAGCACGGCGCTGCTTCATCTCAACGTCATCCACCAACATATGAATTTTACGATTTGGAATATCAATTTCTATGATATCCCCCTCCTCCACCAACGCAATTTCTCCTCCTTCAGCAGCTTCTGGTGAAATATGTCCTATCGAGAGCCCTGAACTTCCCCCTGAAAAACGTCCATCCGTAACAAGTGCACAAACCTTGCCCAATCCTTTAGATTTGAGATAACTTGTTGGATAAAGCATTTCTTGCATTCCAGGTCCACCACGTGGACCTTCATAACGGATTAAAACAATTTCACCTATTTTAATCTTATCAGTTAATATAGCTGAAACAGCTGAATCTTGGCTTTCAAAAATTCTTGCCGGACCTTTAAAAGTTAAAATTGATTGATCAACGCCTGCTGTTTTTACAATGCAGCCATCTTTTGCAAGATTTCCATAAAGAACTGCCAATCCTCCATCTTGTGAATATGCATGTTCCCTATTGCGAATCACACCTTTTTCACGATCAAGATCAAGGCTCTCATAGCGACAAGATTGGCTAAAAGCTGTCTGTGTTGGAATGCCACCAGGAGCAGCACGATAAAATGTACGAACTGTTGGTTCATTAGTTTGTTTCACATCCCAACGGTAAAGAGCTTCTTTCATTGTTTTTGCGTGAACCGTATAAGTTGACGTATCAATGAGTCCCGCCGCATCCAGTTCACCTAAAAGCCCCATAATACCACCAGCGCGATGAACATCTTCCATATGTACATTCGCGACAGCAGGAGCAACCTTACATAAAACAGGAACACGACGTGAAAGATGATCAATATCCGTCATGGTAAAATCCACCTCACCTTCTTGCGCCGCGGCTAAAAGATGCAGTACTGTATTGGTTGATCCCCCCATAGCAATATCAACGGTCATTGCATTTTCAAAAGCCTTGCGTGAAGCAATAGAGCGCGGCAAGACTGTTTCATCATCTTTTTCATAATAACGTTTAACCAATGCAACAATCTGTTTTCCAGCTTCTTCAAAAAGCATTCGTCGATCTGCATGTGTTGCTAACATTGATCCATTTCCGGGAAGAGAAAGCCCCAATGCTTCCGTTAAGCAATTCATAGAATTGGCCGTAAACATTCCTGAACAAGAACCACATGTAGGACAAGCAGCACGCTCCATTTCAGCCACTTCTTCTTCTGAATTTTGTTCTGAAGCTGCTGCAACCATGGCATCGACCAAATCAACCGTTAGATCTTGATCCTTCCATTTAATCTTACCTGCTTCCATAGGACCGCCTGAAACAAAGATTGTCGGAATATTCAACCGTAAAGCAGCCATTAACATACCAGGCGTAATTTTGTCACAATTAGAAATACAGACAAGTGCATCTGCACAATGTGCATTAACCATATACTCTACAGAATCAGCAATGATTTCACGTGAGGGCAACGAATAGAGCATTCCATCGTGCCCCATTGCAATTCCATCATCTACAGCAATGGTATTAAATTCTTTCGCAACACCACCGGCAACTGCTATCTGTTGCGCGACTAATTGCCCAAGATCTTTTAAATGGACATGCCCTGGTACAAATTGTGTAAAAGAATTCGCAATCGCAATAATGGGTTTACCAAAATCAGTATCTTTCATCCCTGTTGCACGCCAAAGTCCGCGGGCTCCTGCCATATTACGCCCGTGGGTTGATATTCTTGAACGGTAAGAAGGCATTATTTTTTTCCCCTCAAATAATTCCATTTTGCTTTTTGTGCTGTAACTTCATTATAAAAACAAGAGCTTTAATATTCAAAAGAGAAAAATACCTTGTACTGCGGCATTTGAAGCACAAAATTAAAAGCTCTGCATAAACTTTTTCATAAAGCCTTTGTTTTTTATTACCTGTTAATCAACATCTAATCCTTGTGCAAGTCCACGTTTGAGACAAATATCAAAACGCTTCAGTGTGACATGAACAGTTCCAGATTTTTGTATGCCAGATTTGGTTAGTATATTGCATCTATCTGTTTGCGTAATCTCTGGAATTGGAAAGAATATAAAGAAATCGTGGTAAAAATCTATTATCTCCTTACAATTCAGCTTTACACCTTTCAAACGCATTCATAAAAATATCTTTTAAATAATGATGACGCATTATCTCATGCTTTTGTTTTTACACTCTTCAATAGAGCTACTCCCCTCAGGAAGAACAAAACACACCAAACAAAATACACTTGTATAGCCTTTATGTACTCATTTTAAAGAGACATCTTTCAATGCACTCGAGCCCATTTCACGATAGCGCCTATGAATGGTATAACAGCCCCCGTGAATAATATAAATCTATAAGGGACATCTTCACACTTATGAAGAAGATAACTGACACCATCATACATTTTTCTCATCCCCAATATTGCGAACATCCTTGGTAATTAAGACAATTAACAAGAGATATTTTTATTCCTTCCTTCAAGCGTTTTTATCTACACGGCCTTCCCTGCGTGTGACATACAAGCAAGTGACTTTAATTGTTTTAATACAAGAGGATCTAAAATGAGAGAACCTTATGATATTCGGGACTCTCATTCCAGTTGTAAAAAATTAATTATGAATATAAACCAATACTTATCTCATTATAACTCACATTACACCCTTTACGAAAAAACAGATAGAATTTACAAAGAGTACAGCGTTTTCTCGTAAGGTAATCTAGTGCAGAGTTACAATTTGTAGTTCATGCTCATTGGCTCCAGCAAGAGCGATAGAACGCTCATCGGATAAAATGATAGGATAACCTGTTTCACCAAAGAGAGCCCATATCGTAATGCCTGGGGTCATCGGTGGAAGATCTGGAAAGTTTTTAGCCAGATCATCTGTACAAACTTTTTTTAAATAGGCAATCTGTCCCGCATCAGAGTAGGATGTGTTCTGAAACGACAAGTTTTGTTTGTGTTCTCCCATTTCACTGTTCCTTTACGCCTTAACTTTTATGACTCACCACTACTGACTTTAATTGGAATCTGTTTTATTTCTTTTTTTAATTTTGGTTGATACAGATTAATTGATAAAAGACCATTTTTCAACTCTGCATTTGTAACATGCATCCCTTCCGCGAGAACAAAGGTTCGCTGGAATTGTCGCGCAGCTATACCGCGATATAAATATTGATGATTTTGGTTGTCTGTTTGTTTACCATGAATAACCAATTGATTATCATCGAGTAAAATATTAAGATGGTTAATCTTAAATCCAGCAACAGCCAAAGTTATCCGGATATGATTTGCATCATCACTTTTATGCAAACGTTCAATATTATAGGCTGGGTAAGCCTCATCAGCTTTACCGATACGTTGCAATATTTTTTCTACGGTTTCAAACCCTAAAAGAAAAGGATTGGAGAAAGGCGTCACATGTGTCATTCATGAGTATCCTCTTTAAAACGGCTTTACTTGACCAAACTCTATAAAAGTGTTCGCTGCACTCCTCTCATATGGCGAGCGTGAATGATAACTTCAAGAGAGAAGATTTAAGAGAGTTCAATGCCTCAAAGTAACATAAAATTATCAAAGGTGCGAAATTTATCTAGTATATTGTATAATAAAGATGAAATTGCGGAAATATTTCGCCGTTTTTCTGTGCAACGCCCAACACCTAAGAGTGATCTTAACTATATAAATACTTTTACACTTTTAGTTGCCGTTGTGCTTTCGGCTCAAGCGACAGATGTAAGCGTTAATAAAGCGACAAAAGAATTATTTTGCCTTGCTGATCAACCGGAAAAAATGGTTGCATTAGGGGAAGAAGAAATAGCAAATCATATCCGTTCAATTGGCCTTTGGCGTGCAAAAGCACGTAATGTTTATGCGCTTTGCAACTGTTTAATTGATTATTATGGCGGTCAAGTACCCGATACGCGTGAAGCACTCATGGCCCTTCCTGGAGTGGGGCGCAAAACGGCTAATGTGGTCTTGAATGTTGCTTTTGGTCAGCCTACATTGGCAGTAGATACACATATTTTTCGCTTAAGCAATCGTCTTGGTTTGGCGCCTGGCAAAACACCAGAAATTGTTGAGAAAAAATTATTAAAGATTATACCGGTTCATTATATTCGCCATGCGCATCATTGGCTAATTTTACATGGTCGCTATATTTGTCAAGCCCGTAAACCACAATGTACGCAATGCATTATTGCCGATTTATGTAAAGCAGCCATCAAAACAAATGCAATTCCAGCACCTTTGGTTGAGCTTCAAGGCAATGGAGCGCCGATTTTTTTGTAATACGGTCTTGCTATTTTGTGTATACTAGCTTATGAAAACGTCTTTAAGAGCCGCCCGGCAGGGCATGCCGTGGCTGTTTAAATGCTTGTTCAAGCGTTGGTCCGCTTGAGTGAATAAAATGTTTGATTGAATAAATTAATGTACGGAGTAGCAAAATGCCCAAGATGAAGACCAAATCATCCGCTAAAAAGCGGTTTAAAATCACTGCGTCAGGCAAAATTAAAGTAGCAGCTGCCGGTAAGCGCCACGGCATGATTAAGCGTTCGAATAAATTTATTCGCGATGCACGTGGAACAATGGTTTTGTGTGAACAAGATGCTAAAAAAGTCATTCAGCATTATTTGCCGAATGGTATTTAAACCTTACGCTTTTGATTTTGAGGAGATTATAATATGGCTCGTGTGAAAAGAGGTGTGACAGCACACGCTAAGCACAAAAAAGTTCTTAAACAGGCTGAAGGTTTTTACGGTCGTCGTAAAAATACCATTCGTGCAGCTAAAGCAGCGGTTGATCGTTCAAAGCAATACGCTTATCGTGATCGCAAAAATAGGAAACGTACTTTCCGTGCTTTGTGGATTCAGAGAATTAATGCGGCTGTTCGCGCAGAAGGTTTAACTTATGGACGTTTTATTGATGGCTTATCAAAAGCCGGTATTGAGGTTGATCGTAAGGTTCTTTCAGATATAGCAATCCATGAGGCAGAAGCATTTTCTGCTTTAGTAGCTTCGGCAAAAAAAGCTTTAGAATATTTAAAAGATACGACACCTAATGCTTTCGAAGGCGCTGTCAAATAAGCCAGTCGTGTTCTCTTAAAGCATTCATTTATTCGAGGTCCCGTGCTGGCTATTGCGAGTGCGGGTTTTTCTTTATTAAAAAATAGGCAAAAATATGAATGATATTGAGCATCTGGAACAAGAAATTTGTTTAGCCTTAGAGGCAGCAGGTGATGAACAAGCACTTGAAGAAGTGCGTATTGCAGCATTGGGTAAAAAAGGTAGTATCTCTGAAAAATTAAAAGAATTAGGAAAAATGGATGCTGGCGAGCGCCATAAAGTTGGACCAGTTCTTAATGGATTAAAAAATCGCATTTTAGAATTATGGGCACAAAAGCGTGATCTTTTGAAAAGACAGGCAATGGATGCCCGTCTTTCTCGTGAAACAGTTGATGTTACCTTGCCTGTTCGCTCTTCACCTATAGAACGGGGACGCATTCATCCTATTTCACAAGTGATTGAGGAAATTATTGCCATTTATACAAAGTTGGGTTTTTCTCTTGCAGAGGGACCTGATATTGAAACAGATTATTATAATTTTACGGCATTGAATTTTCCTGAAGGGCATCCAGCGCGTGAAATGCATGATACCTTCTTTTTTGATGTTGATAAAATGGGAGAACGAAAATTATTGCGAACCCATACATCACCCGTACAAATTCGTACACTAGAAAAACAAAAAGCACCGATACGAATCATTATTCCTGGAAAAACTTACCGCATGGATTCGGATGCAACACATTCTCCCATGTTCCATCAGGTAGAAGGTCTTGTCATCGATAAAACCTCCACCATTGCCCATATGATGTGGCTACATGAAACCTTTTGTAAAGAATTTTTTGAAGTTCCCTCTGTAAAAATGCGTTTTCGTCCCTCTTTTTTCCCTTTTACCGAACCATCTATGGAAGTGGATATTCAATGTGATCGTTCTGGTTCAGAAGTAAAGTTCGGAGAAGGACAGGATTGGTTGGAAATTTTAGGATGCGGAATGGTGCATCCCCAGGTGTTGAAAAATGTTGGTTTAGATCCCGATGAATATCAAGGTTTTGCATGGGGCATGGGCATTGATCGTATTGCCATGTTGAAATACGGTATGCCTGATTTGCGGGCTTTTTTTGATGCTGACCTGCGTTGGTTAGACCATTATGGCTTTCGTTGCTTTGATATGCCTGCTTTTTTTCCTAATAAAAACGTGTGATCTTAGTCATCGCTTTCATGTGAGGTTTTAAAATGAAGTTTACATTGTCGTGGTTAAAAGATCACTTAGAAACAAATGCATCTTTGAATGAAATTTGTGAAAAATTAACCGCTATCGGTCTTGAGGTTGATCACGTTGATGATCGGTCTTCTTTAAAAGGTTTTATGATTGCAAAAGTTTTAATAGCAATAAAACATCCTGATGCCGATAAACTTCAAATTTTATCAGTGGATACAGGAACTGCTACACCTGTTCAAGTTGTCTGTGGAGCACCAAATGCACGAGCAGGTCTTGTAGGTGTTCTGGCACTACCAGGCACTTATATCCCAGGACTTGATGTGACATTATCTGTAGGAAAAATCCGCGGGGTTGAAAGTTTTGGGATGATGTGTTCGCAAGCGGAGCTTGAATTATCAAATGAACATGAGGGAATTATCGAACTTCCAGAAGATGCACCTATTGGAGATTCATTTGCAGCTTATGCTGGTTTAGATGATCCGATCATTGATATTGGTTTGACCCCCAATCGTTCCGATTGTACAGGTGTTCGCGGTATTGCTCGTGATCTTTCTGCCGCTGGAATGGGAAAATTAAAAGAATTATCTTTGTCAAAATTTGAGCCTTCTTTTGAAACACCTCTCGATGTTTCATTAGATTTTTCGCAAGGTTCATCATTATGTTTAGGTTTCGCTTGGCGTGAAGTACGCAATGTTCAAAATGGCGAATCACCACAGTGGATGCAACAGCGTTTGAATGCAATTGGTTTGAGACCGATTAATGCGCTTGTTGATATGACCAATTACATCAGTTTTGACCTTGGTCGTCCACTCCATGTTTTTGATGCAGATAAAATTAAAGGTAATTTGTGTGTACGTTGCGCGCGTGAGGGAGAGCAGCTTCAAGCACTGAACGGAAAAATCTATCATCTGGGCGCTAAGAATTGTGTCATTGCAGATGATGAGGGGGTTGTTTCGATTGCCGGTATCATGGGCGGTGAAAGAACGAGTTGTGATGAAACAACACATCGCGTTATTATTGAATCGGCGCTTTGGGATGCGCGAAGCATTGCACAAACAGGAAGAGCATTAGGTCTTATCAGTGATGCACGTTATCGATTTGAACGAGGTGTTGACCCGGCTTTTATAGAAACAGGACTTGAGATTGCAACAGAATTGGTCTTACGTCTTTGTGGTGGTGAAGTATCTAAAAAGAGGATCGTTGGCTATCAGCAACAAGAAATCAAACAGATCGCTTTTCCTTTTTCTGAAATTAAACGTTTAACAAATTTGGAAATAGAGCCTGAAAAAGTCATCTCTATTTTAACAAAACTTGGATTTTTTGTTGAAGGAAAAGGAGATGTTATTACGGTAAAAGTACCATCATGGCGCCCTGATATTATGAGTAAAGCCGATTTGGTGGAAGAGGTTATGAGAATTTATGGGTTAGATAAAATTAAACCTATTCCTTTGGAAAACTTTGCAGAAGGAAAAGATCAAATTTTAACATGCGCACAAATTCGTTCACGTGCTACACGTTTGGCTCTAGTGCAACGTGGTATGAAAGAAGCGGTAACATGGTCTTTTATTTCTGAAAATCAAGCTCTTGCTTTTGGAGGAGGTCAAGAAGAGCTTAAATTAGTTAATCCTATTGCTGCTGATATGTCAATGATGCGTCCTTCCCTTTTACCTAGTTTGATTATAGCGGCACAAAGAAATGCTGATCGTGGTTTTTTCGATCTTGCTTTGTTTGAAGTTTCAAGTATTTATGAGGGCGACACCCCTGATAAACAACACCGTGTTGTTAGTGGAATTCGTCGCGGAACAGAGCAATTTAAAGGGGCTGGGCGTTTTTGGAATGGAAATGCAACCGTCGTTGATGTTTTTGATGCCAAAGCAGATGCTTTAGCTATTTTAGAAGCATGCGATATGGATGTTGGGAAAGTGCAGATTGAAGTTGGAGCACCTGATTGGTATCACCCTGGTCGTTCAGGTGTCATAAAACTTGGATCAAAGATTATTCTTGGTTTTTTTGGTGTTTTTCATCCTGCTACATTAGAAAAGTTAGATGTCAGTGGACCTTTATGCGGCTTTGAAATTTTTCTAGACCGAATTCCAGAATCAAAGAAAAAAACGACCAAAAGCCGCCCTCCTTTGAAACTCTCACCTTTTCAAATGGTGCGGCGTGATTTTGCCTTTATAGCGGATAAAACTGTTGCCTCTTCTCTTATTATTCGGGCGGCAAGTGGAGCCGATAAAAAACTTATTCATTCAGTGCAGGTTTTTGATATTTTTGAAGATTTAAGCTTTGGTGAAGATAAAAAATCTGTTGCAATTGAAGTAACTATTCAGCCCATAGAACGGACTCTAACAGATGAAGATTTAGAAAAGCTTGCCTCAAAGATCGTGGATAATGTTACCAAAATGACAGGTGCATATTTACGCTACTGAGTATTCTCATTTTTTATGAGATATTTTACATGAAGTGGGAGCATTTTTGAGTGCTCCCTTTTTGTTTGGCATTCAAGAGCTATAGAACTTCTTGAAAGGGAACCTCCTTACCAAAACAAGCTGCTTAAATCATCAATTTTTTCAATATGAAAAAACTGTTTTTAAACATCTTGAAAAGTTATTTTTTCTCTTAATCCTTCATTGCAAATGTAAAAGATAACTGCTATTGCTAAATGATAATGCAAATTATTTGCAATAAAAAGAAGGCATATAAAGGAAAGAGAGAATCAATGAACGTAAGAACGTTTTTCACCATAGTTTTTGGAAGTGTTATTTTTTTTACACCCAATTTTGCTTTGTGTGCTGGTAAATTTAAAGCTGTTACGACATTCACTATCATTGCTGATATGGCACGCAATGTAGCAGGTGATGCCGCTGATGTTGAATCCATTACAAAACCAGGTGCGGAAATTCATGAATACCAACCCACCCCACGCGATCTTATGCGTGCTCAGGGAGCTAACCTTGTATTGTGGAATGGTTTAGAGTTAGAGCTTTGGTTTGAAAAGTTTTTTCAAAATATCAAGGATGTTCCAAGTGTTGTTGTTTCAAAAGGTATTATACCCATTAAAATTGGTGAGGGACCCTTTAGCGGTAAACCCAATCCTCATGCGTGGATGTCACCGACCTCTGCTTTGATTTACGTTGATAATATTCGCGATGCTTTTGTAAAATATGATCCTGAACATGCTGAAATTTATAAACAGAATGCTGAAATTTATAAACAGAAAATTCGTGCAACGATTGATCCAATTAGGGCTGAATTAGAAGCTGTACCGCAAGATAAACGTTGGCTTGTGACCAGTGAGGGGGCTTTTAGCTATTTGGCGCGTGATTTTGATCTAAAAGAACTTTATTTATGGCCCATCAATGCTGACCAACAAGGAACACCACAGCAGGTCAAGCATGTTATCGATATGGTTCGCAAATACAATATTCATGCAGTTTTTTCTGAAAGCACTATTTCCCCTGCGCCTGCCAAGCAGGTTGCCAGAGAAACAGGGGCTAAATACGGTGGTGTTCTTTATGTTGATTCTTTAAGTGAGAAAAATGGTGAGGTACCCACTTATATTGATTTATTACGTGTCACGAGTGGACGTATTAGCAATGCTTTAGTAGAGGGAGTAAAAAACCAATGACGGAATGTGGAATTTTTGCCCAAGGAGTAACGGTAACATATCGTAATGGACATACAGCTTTACGCGAAGTGAATTTTGAAAGTCCAAAGGGTTCTATTACGGCATTGGTTGGTGTTAATGGATCCGGTAAGTCAACGTTATTTAAAGCGATTATGGGGTTTGTACGCCCCTCAAAGGGAAAAATTCGTATGTTTGATTTGCCCGTTGATATAGCTTTGAAAAAAAATCTTATTGCTTATGTTCCTCAAAGTGAAGATGTTGATTGGAATTTTCCTGTCTTGGTTGAAGATGTTGTATTGATGGGGCGGTATGGTCATATGAATTTCTTTCGCTATGCCCGTACACAAGATTATGAAGCCGTTCGTATTGCCTTAGAACGCGTTGATATGTTGGCTTTTGCCAAGCGCCAAATTGGAGAACTTTCTGGTGGACAGAAAAAGCGTGTTTTTCTAGCGCGCGCTCTTGCACAGAAAGCAAAAGCTATTTTATTAGATGAGCCGTTTACAGGGGTTGACGTTACAACAGAAGATAAAATCATTGCTTTGTTACAAGATCTCCGTAAAGAAGGAGCAGTGATCTTGGTTTCAACTCACAATTTGGGTTCTGTTCGCGAATTTTGTGATCATACAGTTTTAATAAAAGGTACTGTTTTAGCTTCTGGGTTAACAGAAAAAATCTTTACAAAGGAAAATCTGGAGAAAACTTTTGGAGGGTCTTTGCACCACCATATTTTTGATCTTCAAACCACAAAAAAAAATGATGTTTTCATGGGAAGAAAGCAGTCTGCAGTTTGTGAAGATATTGAAAGAGTGGAGCACGTTGCATGATTTCTTGGTTGCTTGAGCCACTTAGCTATCAATATATGGTGAATGCAATGTGGGTTTCTGGGTTAGTTGGGTGTGTTTGTGCCTTTCTTTCAGCTTTTTTGATGTTAAAAGGTTGGTCATTGATTGGTGATGCACTTTCCCATTCGATTGTTCCTGGTGTAGCAGGAGCTTACCTTTTAGGGTTACCTTTTTCACTCGGCGCTTTTTTTTCTGGTGGTCTTGCAGCAGCAGCAATGCTCTTTTTTAACCACCGGACAAAGCTTAAAGAAGATACCATTATTGGGCTCATTTTTTCTTCCTTTTTTGCCTTTGGGTTGTTTCTCAAATCATTAAAACCAATGGCTGTTAATATTGATACGATTGTTTTGGGAAATATTTTAGCAGTGAGTTCAACAGATATTCTACAATTGGCTTTTATCGGCTTTGTTTCGTTGCTTATATTGCTTTTGAAATGGAAAGATCTTCTTGTGTCATTATTTGATGAAACGCATGCGCATGCCATTGGATTAAACGTAAAATTTTTAAAGATTCTCTTTTTCACATTGCTTGCCGCTTGTACTGTTGCTGCGATGCAAACCGTTGGAGCATTCTTAGTCATTTGTCTTGTTGTGACACCTGGGGCAACGGCCTATCTTTTAAGTGATCGTTTCGTGAACATCTTGGTTATTGCAGTTGTAATTGGAACCTTCACAAGTGTCTTGGGTGTTTATGTGAGTTATTTTTTGAATGCACAAACAGGGGGGGTTGTAGTGCTTTTTCAAGCATCTTTATTTGTTTTGGCTTTTATTTTTGCTCCTAAACATGGGTTTATTGCTGCGCGCTTACGCATAAATGCGGCAAAAAAGGGTGTAATATTATCATGATTGATCAATTACTGCTTCCGTTTCAGTTTTCTTTTATGCTTAAGGGTATGCTTATTGTCATGATTCTTTCTATTCCCATGGCGATGCTTTCCTGTTTTCTTATTTTGAAAGGATGGGCGCTGTTAGGCGATGCCATTTCTCATGCAGTTTTTCCAGGTGTTGTTGTTGGTTATATGACAACACCATGGGTAATCGCATTTTTAACTTCTTTGCCATTTGCTTGGTTTCAGCATATGCGTCCAGAGAATATTACAATGACTTTGATTACTTGCGGTGCTTTTGTTGCAGGAATGGTGTGTGCACTATTAACGGGTTTTTTAGGGAGCAATAGCCGTATCAAACAGGACACGGTGATGGGTGTGGTCTTTTCTTCAATGTTTGGTTTGGGGCTTGTTTTAGCCACGTCTATTTATAGTAGCTTAGATTTGAATCATATTCTATTTGGTAATCTCTTGGGTGTTAACTGGCTTGATATAACGCAGACGGCAATCATTTCCGCTGTTGTCACTTTTATTTTAGCAGCAAAATGGCGCGACTTTATGCTGTATATTTTTGACACAGTTCAAGGACGTGCAATGGGGTTACCAATATCTCTACTCCACTATACCCTGCTAACGATGATTTCTCTTACAATTGTTGCAGCTTTGAAAGCTGTAGGTATCGTACTCGTTATTTCTTTACTGATAGCACCAGGAGCAATTGCCTATCTTGTCACAAAGCGGTTTTCTTTTATGTTAATGATCGCGATACTTGTTGCAGCTTTTTCTGGTTTTTTAGGGATTTATCTCAGCTTATTTATCGGCTCTGATTCTGCTTCCACAATTGTGTTGATCTTGACGTTGATTTTTATGGCTATTTTCATGATGATTTTCTTTCGTCGAAACACAGTTCAAGAGACTTGAAAGTGTTAAAATTCATGCATATCAGCCATGCATTTTTATATATTGTTTCTCATTTTTATTTTAATTAGAGTCCGGGGTGCTAGGTTATTTTTCCTCCTAATATCTAGCAGGTGAATGCAGTAAATTTTCTCCCCCCCCAACACTGCATTCTTAATTAAGAGGCTGCATTGATTTTTTCTGCAGCCTTTTTATTTTTTTGTTTTTCTAAAATCTCTCCTCTTTTCTTGAAATCATTTAAAATGATTATAATATTGTGTAAGCTATTCGGTATTTTCAAGGAACTTATAACAGCAAAGACACTTACGCATGAAGGGGTAGAGCGTAATTGTGCACTCAGACATGTAAACAGAAAAAAACAGATACAATGTTTTTGTATAGGGTTTTGCGTAGAGGAAAATAGTACGAGAGAATGAAAAAAGATTCGAAGATATCGCACCCTTTACGTATCTGCTATTATATAGCAGGGTGGGCGATGGTTATATTAGGTATTATCGGTGTCGTATTACCTATTATGCCAACGGTGCCTTTTTTATTGGTTGCCTCATGGTGTTTTACGCGTTCTTCTCCACGTTTTCATCAATGGTTGAATAATCATCGTATTTTTGGTCCCCCTATTAAGCGATGGGAAGAAAAAAAAGCAATCTCTCCATTCGTTAAAGTTTTTGCAATGATGAGTATGACAGGAGGATTTTTATCCTTTTTCGTAATGCTACACCCTCCTTTATGGATTTCCTTACTTGTTGCGGTTATATTATTGCTGATTGCCATTTATATTGTAACACGTCCATCTTCTTAATGATAAAAAAGGCTTTATGAGATACTCTTTTTAGCTTCGACTTATTTGTAAAAACTATGAGGACTTTTAAGTTTTGAATATAAGCTCTCCATATCCAAAATACATATGAAATAGCAAGCTTTTTGAGCGCAATTAATTAATAATATGTTTGTGAAATAATTTTTATGAACAAAGAAGATTGTTTACGAACACTCAAAATGTTCTCACTTGGTAAACAATGATAAATCACATTCATGGAAGAGAGTCATTATTTTTGTAAAGCATGTTTGTATGAATCTCTACATATACATCATTGAAAAGTCATTGATATGATAGACATTTCGTTTGTTTTCATATCTCTTAATGAGGATATAATACAAAGCTTACTAAATACCCTCATTTTTATACTTATACAGTTAAGAAGCCGGTCTATTATATCAATCTTTAAGGTTACATCTGTTCTTAACTTAAGAATAATTCATAAGAAACAACAGAATTTTTCAAATGGTTTATACATACACGCATTCTCATTATAATATGCGAATAAATAATTTCTCTGTCTTGATATAAAGCTTATTCGAAATAAAAATATTATTGCATTCTCTGTTTTTTAATGAAGTCATGCCCCTCACGTAAAACAAAAGGTCTCCCAAATCATGTTATTTACACATTTATTTTAATGAAACATTTCTCAACGCTTTACTCATTTCATAATAGCAGACCATACATGGATAAAGTAAAATCTCATTGTAACGTGTATAAAATCTATTTG
The DNA here is from genome assembly GCF_042196885.1 of Bartonella sp. AA86SXKL. Classification (NCBI taxonomy): domain Bacteria; kingdom Pseudomonadati; phylum Pseudomonadota; class Alphaproteobacteria; order Hyphomicrobiales; family Bartonellaceae; genus Bartonella; species Bartonella sp. AA86SXKL. Next base: position 85,645 of record NZ_JBHIRE010000001.1, read on the forward strand.
AGCACCATCATCCTTGCCTTTCAAAATGCACACCAATAGTCACCATGCTATTTGTCATCCTCCAATGTTGCCTTAGTAATTCCTAATGCTACAATTATAGCTTGTCATCTGGTTTTGTATATTTTGACACTAGATTTTGTACCAATTTATTTTTTCAAAGAGTTTAAAGATGTTCTCAAAGGGTTTTGAAAGCCTTTTCTCATTTTTACTTATGGAAACGCACTTTTTTCTGATTTTCGGTAATTTTTGCAATTTTAGGTGTCAAAATCTATTTTGATAAAACGCGCATTGAATGGTCAAAATTGTACATAAAAACAACAAATTACCACGTATTCCTACTTAATCCAACCTCTTCCCACTTAGTATAAAACCTACTGTCAAACTACAACAATAACCCTTAGAACTTGAAAACCTTCATACATGCAAGGAGATGAGTGTGCTTGATTTAACAGGGTTAAAATGAGAAAATCTCCTTGGCTAAACTTCCTTGGCCCGTTAAGTATTTTTTTAATGCGTCGTAAATATTTTTAAGTCTTATCTATCGCGCCTTATGTAAGTGAAGCGTATGCGTGGTAGGCCAAGTAGAATCTGCTCAAAAACAGCCGAACTGTTTACAGACCAGCAAAGGTTAAGAATCCTCGTCCTTAGGGTAGGACAAAAATCAATCTTATAAACAATATGATGGATCAATATACTTGTTTTAAAGAACCGGAAACTATGTCTTTATAGGTCTAGCAATTCGTTTTTTATTACCAAAAAAATTGAGATAACGTTGTACTTCTTTTGAATCACCGATCGTTTTTTCAGGATTATCTGAAAGTTTTACGGCTGGTCGACCATTGGCATAGGTCACCTTACAAACAAGGGAAAGAGCATCAAGAGTTTCGATTTCCTGAGGTGCACAGCCTGTAAAATCATTGGTAAGATCCGTGCCCCATCCAAAACTCATGCGCACTTTACCATGGAAATGATGATAGGTTTTTTCAATTGTATTGACATCAAGAGCATCAGAAAAAATTAAAAGTTTTTTGCGTGGATCTTTTCCTTTTTCTTTCCACCATTGAATAATACGTTCACCACCTTCAATAGGAGGCGCACTATCGGGTCTGAAACCCGTCCAATCAGCGACCCAATCTGGTGCATTGCGTAAAAATTCTTCTGTACCAAAGGTATCAGGTAATACAATGAGAAGATTTCCACCATAATAACGATTCCAATCTTGCAAGACTTGATACGGAGCTCTGCGTAATTCATCATCATTGTTGCTGAGAGCCGCAATAACCATAGGCAATTCGTGTGCATTGGTTCCAAGAGCTTCTAAATCCGTATCCATGGCAAGAAGAACATTAGAAGTTCCAGTAAAAGAATGACCAATGCCTTCTTTTAATGCTTCCACACACCAGCGCTGCCATAAAAAAGAATGGCGACGCCTTGTCCCAAAGTCAGATATTTTAATATCAGGCAATTTTTTGAGACGTTCAACTTTACTCCACATTTTTGCTTTAGCACGCGCATAAAGTACATCAAGAGCAAAACGATCTAGTTTTTTGAGAGCAGCACGTGAACGTAATTCACTAATAATAGCAAGGGCAGGAATTTCCCACATGGAACTATGGGCCCAGGGTCCATGAAAATGAAGGATATATTGGCCATCTTTGCGGGTGAGTTCATATTCTGGAAGTTGAAAATTCTCAAGCCACTGAAGAAAATCCGGTTCAAAAATTTGTTTGCGTCCATAAAATGTATTACCAGCAAGCCAAATCATTTCTTTTTTTGTAAAGCGCAAACTAAGAGCATGATCAAGTTGGGCACGCAATTCACTCTCATCAATATCGTCGGCAAGACGTATTGTTTTAGAGCGATTTATGAGGGAAAAAGTAACATTAACATTAGGATATAACCCCCAAATCATCTGCACCATTAGAAGCTTATAAAAATCCGTATCAAGAAGTGACCGAATAATGGGATCAAGTTTCCAAGTGTGATTGTAAACACGTCTAGCAATATCCGGATGATTCATAACCTTTTTCTTTCATTTTCATAAAATCTAAAATATTATGCACCAACACGGCTAATATAGGCGGTGCAATATAACAACTCTACAGTTTTGGACAAGAATAAAAAGTCTGCTCTCTTTTTTCATCTTTAAGATTTGACAATACGCATAATTTCATGCTGACCTGTTTTTTGTAACTTTATCCCTATATGAACTTCGGTATATTCTTTGCTATTAACATAGAGCATATTTTTAGGTCCCCATTTTACTTTAATGCGATAAACGGCATCATAAAACTTCATTGTTGCTTCATATTTTGGCCAAATAGAGGGTAAATGTGGCTGCAAAAACAATAGGTCTCCCTGACGCTGTATTCCAAGAATAGCTTGTGTTGCGGCGCGATAAAACCAACCGGCTGAACCTGTATACCAAGTCCAACCGCCTTGACCACATCGTGGTTCAACAGCATAAATATCTGCGGCCATCACATAAGGTTCAACACGATAAATTTCAGGATCTTGTCCATGGGTAATTGGGTTTATCATAGAAAATAAAGCATAAGCTTTATCGTTTTGTTCCATTTCAGCCAACGCAAAAATACTCCAAATGGCACCATGCGTGTATTGACCACCATTTTCTCGAATTCCTGGAGGATAACCTTTTATATAACCAGGCTCGAGCGTACTTTTATCAAAAGGCGGCCAAAAAAGGCGAATGAGTCCGCCTTTTTTATCATAGAGCTGTTCCAACATTGATTTCATCGCTTGTTTTTGACGTTCAGGCGATGCCATTTGAGAAATGACAGCCCAAGATTGAGCAATGGTATCAATTTGACATTCATCATTGATTTTAGAGCCAAGAGGTGTTCCATCATCAAAATAACCACGTCGATACCAAGCACCATCCCAACCGTTTTTCTCTAGGGATTTTGTTAAATGTTCAAGGTACGTACTCCATATTTGCATATGGCTATTATCACCACGTTTTTGGGCTAAAGAGATAAATGCTTGTAATGTGTACCCAAGAAACCATCCTAACCAAATGCTTTCGCCTTTTCCTTCCACACCAACCAAATTCATACCATCATTCCAATCCCCACCTAAAATAAGAGGGAGACCATGTGGTCCGCAGCGTTTAATGGCAAGGTCTAAAGCTAAAGCACAATGTTCATAAACTGTTGCAACCTTTGAGGATTGGGTGGGTTGAAAATAAGCATCCTGTTGCCCACTTTTGAGAACATCACCTTCAATAAAAGGAATGAGCGTATCAAGAAAAGCGTCATCACCAGTGGTAGTGACATAAAGAGCTGTTGCATATGCAAGCCAAACGATATCATCAGAAATGTATGTACGAACACCAGCATTTGTGTCAGGCAACCACCAATGTTGCACATCACCTTCAAGAAATTGGTGCGCTGCTGCATTTAACAATTGTTCACGTGCTAATTGTGGTTCCAGCAATAACAAAGACAAGCTATCTTGTAACTGGTCACGAAAACCAAATGCACCACTCGCTTGGTAAAAGCCTGCGCGTGCCATGATGCGGCATGCGTAGATTTGATAAGGAAGCCAATGGTTGACCATAAGATTAAAAGAAGCATCAGGTGTTTTGACTTGGAAAGGAGAAACAAAATCACTCCATTGCTGTTTTTGTTTTGTGAGCTGAATTTCAAAATCACTTGCACGTACTTGATTGAGTAATTTTTCAGCTTCTTGCCTATTTTCAGCACTACCAAGATAGAATATGATTTCTTTTGTTTGCCCTGGTTGAAGATCAATATCATAAGCGAATGCTGAACAAGGATCACATCCTGCTTCAATGGTATTCGAAAGAGCACCGGCTTTACGGATCGCATTTGGACGTGTTACGGTTCCCGTTGCACCAATAAATTCAGCGCGATTGGTCGTAGTGCTGGTTGGCATTTCGGATGCTGATAAAAATGTAACTTGTTGAGATTTCTCGATGTGATAGGGATTTTGAATAAAATGTGCACCCCATCTGTCCTCATAAGAGGAAACAATAAAGGGGGCATATTTTGTACGGACATTTCCCAAAACCCATTCAACATAATTATAAAGGCGTAAACTGCGTGGTTTTTTCCCTTCATTCGTAAGGATAAGACGTGAAAAGCGAATAGGTTTTTCGGGATCAAGTGTATGAGTCAGTTCTAATGCGATTTCTGAATGTGTTGATTTAAAAGTTGAGAATCCAAACCCATGACAAGCCTCATAGACAATATTTTCGTCACATTCAACAGTAGAAACGGGTGAGAAACGTTTTAAAGACTGGCGATCAACCAGATAAAGAGCTTCTCCTGGTCGGTTAGACGTTGGATCATTCGCCCAAGGAGTTAGTTGATAATCGCGGCTATTGTTAGCCCAAGTAAAAATTGCACCTTCAGCAGAGACATGAAAACCAAATCTGTGATTAGCAATGACATTAATCCACGGATGCGGTGTAGTGGTACGTCCATGAAGACGTATTACATAATGATTGTGCTGATTAAAACCACCGTAACCATTCCAATATCTTAGATCTTCTCCATTTGGGAGAAAAGAGGATGGTTTTTGTTGGCTAATAAGACCAATGGAAGAAAAAAGATTTTGTTCAGTTTGTGTTGTAAATTGCTGTCCTTCGTTATATCTTGGCAAGTTTAATTGATCATAAGATTCTTGATAATTTTTACGAACTGTGAGATTAAAATCATTCTCATCAAGTCGTTTAAGTTGTTCAGATAAAGAGCTATTTTGGGCATCAAGAACGATACGCGCTGATGCAAGAAGCGTTTTAAAACTATTTTCACTCATTTGATCGCGTCGAAGCATGAAAATATGTTGGCGTTCATCTGCTTTTTGCGTGTGGTGATAATAAGATTCACAGACCCACTCAAGAGCGCGTTGTGTACTTTGTATATAAGAAAATGTTTGTTCATTAAGAATGACCAAATCAACAATGAGTCCGCGCATACGCCAATATTCATGTGCTTTAAGGAGCTCGCGCAGTACAGTTATATTTCCCTCGTTATTTAATCTAAGAAGACAGAGTGGATTGTCTCCTGAGATAGACATAGGCCAAAGATTAGACTGTTTTCCTATCGTTTTTGCTAATATTTCAGAAGGAAGACGCCACGTTCTTTCTGGATAAATAAGCGGTGTTGCATATTTTTGATAGATAATAGCTTCTTTAAGCTGGGTTCCGCTCTGATACAGTGCGACTTGTGAGCGCGTCCATGCCATTGAAAGTTCTTTTTGAAACATATCAGGTTGTCGATAATGTTTAATATGATTATTTAGCGCTTCTTTTGTATGAGCAGCAAAAGTCCAAAAAATAAGTTCTGCTTTTTCATGGGCTGAAATTTTTATACGGCATCGCAATGACATAACAGGGTCAAGAACACAACCTTGACTGTTACTGAAACGAGCATTTTGGTCAAATGCAGTGGGCCGATGAATGGATCGCCCCCGACCAATAAACAGAGAGCGATCTGTTTCAGCTTCTGTCTCTTGGAGAATATCTGTTGTACTAGAAACAAAATGGGCAACATAGATTTCAGGATCACTAGGCGAGCGTTTGCGCCTTTTGGCAAAAATTGTTTTACCTTCTTCAGTAATTTCTGTCTCTATAAACATACGGGAAAAAACAGGATGAACTTGGTCTGTATCCATCGTTGCAAGCGCTAATTCACCATAAGAAGTCACTTCAATGAGTCGGTCTTTATTTGTCGTATTCATCAATTGAATACGTCTCCCTTCGCCACATCCTTCAGATGTAATAAGACATTCAAGTGTTGATTTAATACCATCAACCATTTTTGTATATTCAGCCTTTTCATCTGTAAAAATGCTGACAGCTTCTTCTTCAATAACACGTGTTGGCTCACCAGTAACAGACCACCACCGTCCACTATGCGTATCACGTAAGAAGAATAAAGTACCTTGTTGATCTTCTGTTGCATCAGGAATAAAGCGCGTAATCGCATAATCGTGCCAACGGCTGTAACCAGAACCATTCGCTGTTAACATGGTAGAATAAAAGCCATTAGACAAAAGTAAAGTTGCTCGTGGTTTGAGTAACGGGTTTGTAATAATGCGCAAAGGGGCTGCGTCAAATGCTTGAGACTTATTGTGCATACGATTAACAGCTTTGGTATGAATAATAGGAATGAGATGAGGCGCTCTTTCCTGTAAGAGCAATTGTGTTGCTTCAATAACGGGATCACGGTGAAAACGATCACGCATTCGCCCTTGAAAAATAACATTGTTAAGAGCAAGAATAGACATACCATGATGGTGCGCATAATAATTGCGTACAATGGCGTATTTTTCCCCTGTTTTCACGCGTGTTGGAGTAAAATCAACAGAGTCATAATAACCATATGTTCCTAAAGCTCCAAGATCACGGAGTCGTTTTAAATTAGCGACAGCGCAAGCAGGAGCATATTGTGCCGCTAGAAGGCTGGCATAGGGAGCAATGACAGCATTGCGTGAAAGACCACGTTGGAGTCCGAGGTTTGGAACACCAAAATGAGCGTATTGGTAATTCATTAAATGATCGCGAGCATTAAATGCGGCTTCTGAAATACCCCATGGCAATTCCCGTTTATGGGCATATTGTATTTGACAACGAATAATCAATCGATTTGTTTGATCTAAGAGAGACCCTAAAGGTTCATGCATTACGAGAGATGGCATAAGATATTCGAACATTGATCCAGACCATGATAGGAGTGCACCTTTCCCACCTATGGGTACGAGAAGTCGACCAAGACGAAACCAATGTTTAAGTTTTATATCTCCTTTTGCGATGGCAAAAAAGCTTGCAAGACGTGCTTCTGAAGCAAGTAGGTCATAACAATTTTCATCGAGTTTGTTTTCTTGAACACGATATCCAATGGATAAGAGATGCCGTTTAGGCTGTTCTAAAAAGTCAAATTTCATATCAAAGGCTATTTGCCGTGCCATTATAGCCAGCCTGTTTAGGTTTTTACGTAATTTTTCAGTATCACAATGAGCAGTCGCATCATGATGATGAGCGTTACAGGTGTCGATAAGGCATTTAGCCCAAGAAAGCGCACGAGCAGATTCTATCGTTTGAATTTTGTGGTCAAGTTCACCGACTAAGTGCACAATATCGTGGGCTGCAAGTGAAAGATCTATGATGTGAGAAGGGACCGTATTTTCTTGTTCTAAAAAAGTGAAGACAGAGTCATGAAAACGAGTGATGTTTTCTTCGATTTTTTGGCGTAAAGAGCGTAAACTGGGTTGATGATCTGGAACTTCTCTGACAGTTTCTTCAAGAATAGCAAGAACATCCGATAAGCCTTCTCGATCACTTTGGAAAAAAAGAGGCGGTTTTTCAGCCCATTCACTTAAAGCAGAAGAGAGTGTTACCAAATGACCGGCAAGATTTCCTGAATCAACGGTTGATACATAAGTAGGCAAAAGAGGCCTGAGTGTCTCCGTTTCATACCAATTATAGAGATGACCACGAAACTTTTCCATTTTTGTAAGAGAGCGTAATGTACATTCAATACGGGTGATGGTCTCTTCAAAACCAATCCAGCCAAAATCACGTGCTGCAATAATAGAAAGGAGATAAACGCCAATATTCGTAGGCGATGTACGTTGAGCAACAAGAGGTTCAGGATCTTCTTGAAAATTATCGGGAGGCAGATGGTTGTTTTGTGCATTGACAAAGGTTGTATAATAAAGCCATGTCCGCCGTGCAATAGAGCGAAGTTTTTTTTCATCTTTTGAAGAAAGATCAAGGCTATCTTGAAAGGTTGAAGGTTGACTCACAATCCAAGCAATAAAGGGTGAAAAAAACCATGCTATCCCAAAAGGCAAAGCAACCAAGCTTGCAAAACTATCAGAAAAAAGAGGGAGTGCTATAGTAAGAATACCAATAAGCGATGCTGGTGCCATTGTAAAAACATAGACACGCAAACTATTGGGCATTGATTTTGTTGCGGCAGAAGTTTTCCATTCAAGAAGATGCTGGTTTGAAATCGTCATACGATAGAGTGTACGAATAATCGCATCGGTCATAAAATACGCCGAATGAGCAAGAAACGTCGTTTTAAGAAATATATCAGCGCTTGTAAGAGCAATTTTGTTCCAAATTAATTGAAAATGTCCACGCAAAGAATGATCTATATTGGATGAGACAAGCGTTTTTAATACACATAGAATGGGTGAAATGAAGGAGCTAAACAACAAGAATAGTTGCCAGACGATTGCACTCTTTAAAGACAAAAAAGCCCATCCTGCAAATGCTGCGATTAACCACATAAGTGGAGTGAGAGAACGACGTAAATTATCCTGCATTTTCCAACGCGTCACGGAACTTATTTGACGGTGGGAAAAAAGATAAGGCAAAAGCTGCCAATCACCGCGGACCCAACGATGATAACGCATAACATCAATATTGTAAGCGGTTGGATAGTCTTCAATGACTTCTATGCTACTTACCAGAGCAGTACGAGCATAACCTCCTTCTAAGAGATCATGACTAAGAGTAGTATTTTCTTTAATTTTGCCATCAAGCGCTTGTTCAAATGCATCAATATTATAAAGACCTTTACCGATAAAGGTGCCTTCTCCTAAAAGATCTTGATAAGTATCAGAAACAGCAAAAACATAAGGATCAATGCCACGGTTTATAGAAAAAACCCGTTGGAGAATTGATGTTTTTTTTCCTGTTGTAAGAGAAGGAATAATGCGTGGTTGTAAAATGCTATAGCCCTTTACAACCTTTCCACTTTGTAGATCAAAAACGGGATGATTGAGTGGATGGTTAAGCTTTCCAACAAGTTTCGCGACGCTCTCTGGAGTAAGACGTGTATCACAATCCAGCGTCATAACAAAACGGCAATCCATAGGAAGACGTGGATTGGGAGGATAAAAGCTTGTATTTTTATCGCCTCTTAAGAGTCGATTAAGTTCATGAAGTTTTCCTCGCTTTCGTTCCCATCCCATCCAACATTTTTCGCTTGTATTATAAAGGCGTCGGCGATGTAAAAGGAAAAAAAGCGGAAGTTCATCACGATGATAACGATTATTGAGTTTATCAATATTCTTTTGCGCATAGTGCAATAAATCAAGATCATCTTGCGTTTCTCTCAATGGAGCATCCACCCAATCTGTAATGAGTGCAAAATGAATGGCACCTTTAGGATTGGAAAGATAGTGCACTTCAAGATTGCGCACTTGTTCATCAATATCATCGCGTGATGTCATCAAAGTAGGTACAACAACCATTATCCGTGCATGTTTTGGAATACCTTCTTTATATTCATAACCAATGAGTTGTCTTGATGGGACAAACCACGAAACAACAGTATTAAATAAAGCAAAAGCAGCATCGATAGCAGGAAAAAGCGCCAATACAGTAAAGCAAAAAGACATCCATTGTGTCATGCCAGATAGCTGTAAAAGGGCGTAAATTACAAGCAAAAGAGCAAGCGTCAGAAAAGAGACAGGAATGGCGATGACTCTCAATTTTGAGCAACAGGAAGCGCGTGTCCATTTTATGAGAAAGGGCGGAATATATCCACAAGCCTTTTCAAATATACCACAACCATCATCAACAAGGTACCACCCCACACAAGAATGATGAGGCATATCTTTAGAAGTGGAATTTGCCATTTCTACAACTTTATGTGCAACTTCCAGTTCACTAAGAGGCGAAAAGCGAGAAACTTTTTCAATGACTTGTCGATAAATATTGCGTGAGTGAGCATCAATTTCAGAAAAATCACTATTTTTACGCAAAATAGAATCGACACAACTCACTGTTTCAAACCATGCTGTCCAATCAACATCATCTATAGCTTTAAGAGCACGGATAATATTACCCATGGTCACACCATCTGCTGCTTGTCGGGTATGTTCATCGGCTGTTGCAATCTCTAAGCTACTGCCTTGGCTTTTCAATTGCTTTTCAAGCCAAGTTAATGCTACGGTTGAATCGACAGATGCACTGCGCAGGCGATAGAATAAATGTGCTGAAAAAGTTGGATCAACAATAAATGATTTATACTGCGTAAAAAGAGAGTGTAGATTTGTTTTATTTTTTACAAGAGAAATTTTATCTGCAACTTGACTAGCAAGATGGCGCATATGTCGTGCTTTTTCGATACGTACTGAAAGACGACGGACATTTTCAATGAGCAGCATTTGCATAACTGAAGGAAGAGCCCACAATTCACCAATTGTGAGCGCACAAACTTCTTGAAATCCGTTGGTCATAGCAGTGAGTGTTTCTTGTGAAAAGCTGCTATCGGTATGCGCAATATAAAGCCAAGTTAAAGCAAAAATTCGTGGTATTCCGGCTTTGTGTGTAGAAAGAGGAAGTTGCTTTATGAAGGACTTGGGTAGATTACAACGTAGCTTTTGTATGGTTTTATCAATGGTGTAATGATTATCAATGAGCCATTGAGCAGATGGTGCGATAGTTTCATCATTTCGAGCAGCAAAATCACTGGTATGAAAGGCATGAAGAATAAGTTTAGCATTTTCATTCAATCTCTTGCGAAAATCTCCTACTCCTTCATATTCAGGGAGTAAAATTTCTTTACCAGAAGCTATATCATGCCCTAAGTTATAAAGATCTTCCTGTACCTTATAAATTGCACGAAGAGGAAAATCCGTATTAATAAAATGATCTTTTTTCTCTTTTTGAGAAAAAAAGCACTTTATGAAAGGTATTATGCACGTCATAGTGTCCCATTGTTATTCAATTACATCGTTTTTTATTTAAATTTTAAGCATTTTATCTGAATAGTGAACCGTTGTTAGATAAAAAACAAACTTTTTGTTTTTATTTGCAAGCATTTATAATTTTTGTTTCAATAATTTAAAAATAAGCAGACAATTTTTTTAGAAAATAAAAAGGTCACTCCTAATGAGTGACCTTAATAATAAAACCAACTTTAATGATTGATGATTAATCTTGTTCTTGTTTTTTCAAAGCTGCACCCAAAATATCACCAAGAGAAGCACCTGAATCTGTAGAACCATATTGTGCAACAGCTTCTTTTTCTTCTGCAATTTCTAAAGCTTTAATCGATACTGAAATTTTACGTGTTTTTTTATCAAATGCTGTGATGCGAGCATCAACCTTTTGCCCAATTGCGAAACGCTCAGGACGTTGCTCATCACGATCACGCGCAAGATCAGCACGCCGAATGGTTGTCTCAAGGTTGTGGTCAATCAATTTCACACCAATGTCATTGTCGTTAACAGCAATCACTTCGCATGTTACAACTGCACCTTTTCGCAATTCGCCAGAAGCAGCAGCTTCTCCAACTTTATCACTGGAAAGCTGCTTAATTCCAAGAGAAATGCGCTCTTTTTCAATATCAACATCAAGGACCACAGCTTTAACGATATCGCCTTTATTGTAAGTATCAATAACTTGTTCACCAGGACGATTCCAATCAAGATCAGACAAATGAACCATACCGTCAACATCGCCTTCAAGCCCAATAAACAGACCAAATTCTGTTTTATTTTTGACCTCTCCTTCAATTTGCGAATTGACAGGAAATTTATTGGCAAAAGCTTCCCATGGATTTTCAAATGTTTGCTTTAAGCCAAGAGAAATACGCCGTTTAGAAGGATCAATCTCAAGAACAACCACTTCTACTTCTTGTGATGTAGACAGAATTTTTCCAGGATGAACATTTTTCTTTGTCCAGCTCATTTCAGAAACATGGATCAGCCCTTCAATTCCTGGTTCAATTTCAACAAAACCACCGTAATCAGTAATGTTGGTAACAGCACCCGTAATTTTTTTACCAATCGGATACCGGACACTGATGCTTTCCCAAGGATCACTTTCAAGCTGTTTCATTCCAAGAGAAATACGGTGCGTATCTTGATTAATGCGAATAATCTGCACTTTAATCGTTTGGCCAATTGTGAGCACTTCAGATGGGTGATTAACACGCCGCCATGCCATATCTGTAACGTGCAAGAGACCATCAATCCCACCAAGATCAACAAAGGCACCATAATCTGTAATATTTTTCACCACACCTTCAACGATTTGGTTTTCTTCAAGATTTTGTACGATTTCTGAACGTTGCTCAGCGCGACTTTCTTCTAAAACAGTGCGGCGTGAGACCACAATATTGCCACGACGACGATCCATCTTCAAAATTTCAAAGGACTGTGAATTATGCATGAGAGGTGAAACATCACGAATGGGACGAATATCAACTTGGCTGCGAGGCAAGAAAGCAACGGCACCATCAAGATCGACTGTAAAACCACCTTTTACTTGGCTAAAGATCACTCCATCAACGCGTGCACCAGCATTGAATTTTTCCTCCAAACGGACCCAACTTTCTTCGCGCCGTGCTTTTTCACGCGATAAAACAGCTTCACCCATCGCATTTTCAATGCGTTCAATGTAAACCTCAACTTCATCGCCAACTTGCAAAGAACCATCTTTTGCTTTAGCTCCAAATTCTTTGAGAGGAATACGTCCTTCGACTTTAAGACCAGCATCAATAATGGCCATGTCTTTTTCGATTGCAATAACACGACCTTTAACAACAGATCCTTCATTAAGATCATTAGTTTGAAAAGATTCTGTTAAAAGGGCTTCAAAATCCGCTGTTGTGGGATTGTATTGTGACATAGGAACTCCTAATATATACCTTGTATTATAAGGTATGAGCGCTAGGTTAGTGTTAACATAAATAACTCCCTAGCCTTTTTCCTTGAATAAAGGAAAAAAAGTTAGCGCTAGGCTGGAAGTTACCTTAACGAATTTATCCAATTATATGCATTTTTATGATTGGATCAATAAAGCTGCATGCAATTTCAAATGTTGCTTCTATACTCAATTCTGACGTATCAAGCAAGTGGGCGTTTTTTGCTGGTTTTAGTGGACTTTGTTTGCGCGTTATATCGCGACTGTCGCGCTGTTCAAGTTGAGCTAGGATTTCATGATAATTTGCTTGAACACCTTTTTTTAAAATCTCTTGGTAGCGGCGTTTGGCGCGTGTTTGAACATTGGCTAGAATATAAAACTTGATATCGGCATCAGGACAAACAATCGTTCCGATATCACGCCCATCAAGCACACAGCCGGGCAAAACTTTAGCAAAGTTGCGTTGTTTTTCGACAAGAATTTTGCGTACAGCAGGGTTAATTGCTATTTTTGAAGCCGCTTCACCAAGTTCATGAGAAGAAAGAAGAGCAGGATTTAAGGTGTTAAAATCAAGTCCTTTAGCATAAATAATAGCATTTTTTTCATCATTAAGAGCTAAATTTTGCTGTAAAAGCGTATGAGCAACACTACGATAAGTAAGACCAGTATCGAGATGACGAAGGCGATAATGTGCAGCAATTTTGCATGCTAAGGTTCCTTTGCCTGAGGCAGCAGGTCCATCAATGGCGATAACAAAAGGCTTCACGCGATTTTTCCCCCAAGTTGTTTTATAAAAGGAATAAATTCTGGAAAGCTCGTAGCAATCATTCGTTTATCATCAATGGTAACAGGTTTTTCTGATACAAGCCCAAAAATGAGAAAACACATAGCAATTCGATGATCAAGATGTGTGGCAACATACCCACCCCCCAAACCTTTGGCAGAACCTTTTCCATAAACAATAAGAAAATCTTGACCTTCTTCACAGTCTACGCAATTAATTTTTAATCCTTGAGCAACAGCAGACAATCGATCTGATTCTTTTACACGCAATTCTTCAATTCCTAGCATAACTGTTTTGCCTTCTGCAAAGGCTGCTGCTACTGCCAAAGCAGGATATTCATCTATCATCGATGAAGCACGTTCTTTGGGCACCGTAACGCCTCTAAGGACCGATGATTTTATCCGTAGATCAGCAACATCCTCTCCACCTGTTTGACGTCGGTTCAAAAATTCAATTTGAGCACCCATTTCCCACAATGTTTCGATAAGTCCTATTCGAGAGTTATTTATCAAAACATTTTCAATGGTGATATCAGAGTCTTCTATAAGAAGGGCTGCGATAATTGGAAAAGCAGCAGAAGAAGGATCACCCGGAATATGAATCGTTTGTCCAGTAAGATGGGGTTGACCATTAAGATAAATCAAACGCGCACCTTCGTTATCTTTTTCTATTTCAAGTTGCGCACCGAATGCTTTTAACATTTTTTCCGTATGATCTCGTGTCAGAACTGGTTCAATAACAGTTGTAGTGCCGGCGGTATTGAGTCCAGCAAGCAGGATTGCTGATTTAATTTGGGAGGAAGCTATTGGAACACGATAACGAATCGGATTAGCCATTTTCGGACCATAAAGCGTTAAAGGAAGGTGATCGTCGCGCGTTGCCTCAATTTCAACCCCCATGAGACGCAGTGGATCAAGGATACGTCCCATTGGACGTTTAGAGAGAGAAGCATCACCAATAAAGGTTGTTTTCATATGATACGGACCAACCATTCCCATAACCAAACGAGCACCTGTTCCAGCGTTTCCAAAGTCTAAAGGTTTTTGTGCAGCTAAAAGGCAACCATTCCCTGTTCCTCGTATGATCCAGAAGTCTTCTTTTTTAATAATACAGGCACCCATAGCTTGCATAGCAGCAGCTGTATTGAGTACATCAGCGCTTTCAAGTAATCCATGAATATATGTCTCACCACTTGCTAATCCTCCCAATATAAGAGAGCGATGAGAGATTGATTTATCTCCTGGTATTTGAATTTTTCCAGAGAGACTACTCGATTTATAGGTGGTTATAGGGATTGCTTTTTGCATGGAAATTCTATTTAATTCTATCTAACTTTTATCAAATTGTGCATCCTTTAGCACATGCTTTAAAAGACGTCATGAAAAAATCACTGTGGAACAGTGTATTTATCTTTGACAAAGGTATTATTTTTCGATTAAGCACCATAAAATTTATCTTTTAATGGAATAATAGTTAATCAAAGAGGCACGGTTTATGGCAAAACAAGAACTTGGAACTAAACGTGTTGATCCAGAAACAGGAAAAAAATTTTACGATCTAAATCGCGATCCTATTGTGTCGCCCTATACAGGAATTTCTTATCCGCGTTCTTACTTTGAAGTTGCAGCAGCTGAAGCAAATAATGAAGAAGAAGTTGATACTGAAGAGCTTGATACAGCACTTGAAAAATCTGCTTTTATGCTTCTTGAAGATGATGATGTGGATTCTAAAGATGACGATCTTCCTGATTTAGAAGATAGTGATGTAGATCTTGGTGATGATGATGATACATTTTTGTCTCATGATGGTGACGATGAAGATGATGACGTTACTGATATTCTCGGAGGCGGTGTTTCTAATGATGACGATGCTTAAAAGAAGTAAAAGAGGACATCTTTTCCATTGAATGTAAATTCTTCTTGATCTTCAATTTTGATCGTTCTAGAAAAGCTGGAATTGTATACTGTCTTTTTGGGACAATTTGTTTTTATAGGGGCTATAGCTCAGCTGGGAGAGCGCTTGCATGGCATGCAAGAGGTCAGCGGTTCGATCCCGCTTAGCTCCACCAAAAAGACCAACTGTTCTATCAAGGGAATCAATTATAATAAAAGATGTGTGCATCAATTTAAAAGGTTTATGTGCTATTTAATTATCATTCCAATAGCGCCTGTTCCTTGCATTTTAATGATATTATAATACATTTTTAATCATTTGTTGGATTATAAAATTTACTGTCGCAACCGTGAAAGTAGATAATTTTTTTATGCTTTGCACAGAAATAGAAAATGAGCTGTTTAACCTGCGCCTTGTCTTAAAGGACAAAATTTGAATTTCCTTTACCACAATATTTCCACAAATATCATAATATGTTGGTTACCGGTATCTTTTTAAAAGATATGAAGTACTTAAACAAAGAGTAGAGAATAAAATATTAAAATATACTTCTCAATTATTGCGAATCAGAACTTTTTTCGAGTATTTTTAGCTTGATCAGATGTTCTGCCAATTAAAAATTATCCACCTTGAGTAGCGTATACCTGCTCAATACTAAGGTATATTAACACTTAAATAATATATTGAATCAATTAATTTTTTCCTTGCACGTCACAAACAAGGTCGAGGTGTAAGAGCAAAGTGGTGCCATCATTATATGTGCTAATTCCCAATGTTACGGATAATTCTTACATTTGAGAATGTATGTTCATAAAAAAACATTTTTAGTCTTTTCTTTCACAGTTTTTATCCACATACCCATTGTGCTTGTTATGTGCAAGCCAATGGTTTTATTGATTCAGCCTCAAGAAATCTGAAACGATAAAACCCTACGCCATTCGAGATTCTTACTTTAATATGAATAACGATATATTATCTTTATAAATCAACATCTTAAACCATTTAAGAAAAAGAATAAAAATGCTTCTCATAAATATTCTCAAATGCAAAAGCTATCACAACATTGGAGACTGACTTGTTACTTCATAGGCGTTACAAATCTTTCTCTGAATACTCCCTACCCTGAGTATTCATTGTGTGTAAAGTTGCATATACCTTATCATCCTATAAACGGGAGTGTTTTTACAATACAATAAGATAACTTCTTTCAATTAAGATGAACTGGATGGACGAGTATGTTTTATTTCATACAATACTAAATACACTTAGTTTTTTTGAAGACTGTAGCGCCCTCTTTATACAAAACAACGTTTTTTCGTTTAATGCATTTCTCGTTTTTTTATATTGAATATTTTACCCTTTTTATGATGCCCGAATTGCATTTGTTTTAATTGCTATTTTATACGCTTAACAAAGAAAATATTCATATAATAATCAACCAGTAATACGCATAATGAAAATAAAAAATGATATTATATTTTAAAATTTTTCTTCAATAACCTCTAGTACTTAGCCCAATGCGAAATGCCAACACTAAATAGAAGATGGTTTCTATTATAAATTTTTTTAACAAAGGAGGTAAAAATGTCGAGAGTATCTTCAAATATATTGTGTATTGCAAAAGCTTTCTGTCGCTTGAGTTTATTCTAAAAAATAACAATTTATTTCATTGAACGATCGGAAAAACGACACTATTTTATCATATTATGCGGAATTTTGCTTTTGAATAATTTTATCCCATCAATTCCCTGATTGAGATTTTCAAAAATCTTCCCTAATGCCATCCACATCTTTTTAATTGCTGTTCATAGAGCCTCGATATCCTTGCCATGCGCTGTGCTGTCTGTGAAAGCGCAGCACTGACATGCCCACCACTACGTGCATAAGCACCATGCCCCATATGATAATTTAAATAAAGGCTATATGCATCATCAAACCTCACCCCATTGCGTTGAACACTTTGGCTATGATACCAAGCAACAAAATCAGCAGCATCTGCGAAATTCGTACGCCATGCAAAAGACTTTCCTGTAGAGCGAAGATACATTGCCCATGTACTATCAAGCGCTTGAGCATAACCATAAGCTGTCGACCGACGCTTCCATGGAATAAAACCAAGTAGTTTTTTGCGTGGAGGACGTGCATTGTGACGAAAGCTCGATTCCATCTTAATGGTTGCAAGAATAATAGGCATAGGAATTCCATAGCGCATTTCCGCTCTTTGAGACACCTTACCCCAATTGTCAAAAAAACCATTTTTTTGTGCTAAAATAGCACAAGCATTATTTGTGTGGATGGGAGTGGTTGTTGCACATCCCTCTAGCAAAAACACCAGTGCCCCTAAAAACAAAAGGTGTCGCATATTCCTATTCCTCTCGTTTAAGAAATAAAACAAGATAGAGATACTAAAAAATGATTACCAATCAATAAAGAACATGATCTAACTTGTAATATTTAAGAAGCTTGCTTTGCTTTATTCCTCATCAGCAAAACGCAATGTTTGCGACTGAGCCAATGTTGTCATTTTTGTTGGTTCAGAGTAATTTTCTTTTAATTCGACAGTTTCAATGCGATTTGCCCGTTTCATGATTTTGGAGGACGATATCAAAATTCCCTCTATATCTTCACCTGCTTTATGAAAGTGCTTCTGTAGTGCGCGAACACGCGTATCCATTCGTCCAAAATCTTCCATCAATTTTGCTACTTCTGATTGAATTAAATGCGCTTGTTCACGCATCCGCGCATCTTTCATAATGGTTTGTACCACTTGGACAGAGAGCATCAACAAAGATGGTGAAACAATAATCACATGGGCTCTATTGGATTTTTGTACCAATGCCTCAAAGTCCTCATAAATTGTTGCGAAAATCGATTCAGATGGCACAAAAAGGAAAGCAGTGTCATGGGTTTCTCCAGGAATCAAATATTTTTGTGCAATATCACGAATATGAACTTCCATATCGGTACGAAATTGGCGTTCTGCCTCTTGACGCTCTTGCGCTGATTCTGCCTTACGCATAGCATTCCAAGCTTCCAGAGGAAATTTAGCATCAACAACAAGAGAAGGAGCTTTATTGGGCATATGAATGAGACAATCTGGGCGCTTTCCATTGGAAAGAACAGCCTGAAAAGCATAAGCGTTTGTTGGTAAGGCATCGGCAATAATTGCTTCCATCCGCCCTTGACCGAAAGTACCACGCGTCTGCTTATTGCTTAAAATGGACTGCAACTGAACAACTTGTCCCGTAAGCGATTGAATATTATTTTGTGCTGCATCAATCACTGCTAAACGTTCTTGCAAACGATTCAAATTTTCATAAGTGGATTTGGTCTGTACCTGAAGTGTTTGGCCTAAGCTTGTTGTCATCCCATTGAGTTGCTCACTGAGTGATTTATTCAATTCAGCTTGCCGTTGACCAAAAATTTCCGCCATCGTTTGCATTCGTCCTTGCATTTCAGCTTGTGTTTTCAGCAAAGTAGCCATCTGCATTTGTGCCTCACGTGCGCGTTCAGCAATTTCATTTTCCAAAAATGCTTTTTTTCGATGAGAATGTATCAACATAAAAAATGCCAAACAGACAAGTATAAATAAAAGCAAAAGCATTAGTTTAGAAAAAAAATCACCAGCGAGTATGGAAAAAAACGAATCAAACATAAATTGTAATATAACGCTCTTATTGTAAAAAAACGCAAGAATCCGTTATTCAATATTGACCAATAACAAACCATTGATTAATCTCTACTTATGCCAATGAGATCTTTAGTTACTTTACCTGATCCGATTTTACGGGAAGTGTCCAAACCTGTTGAGCAGGTCGATTCAGCTCTCCAAAAACTTGCGGATGACATGTTGGAAACCATGTATAATGCTAAGGGCGTTGGTCTTGCTGCTATTCAAATTGGTATACCGCTACGTATGTTGGTTATAGATGTCTCTGGAAATTCTGAAGATGAGCAGAAAAAACCACTTGTTATTATCAACCCTGAAATTTTATGGCTTTCAGATGAGCGTAATATTTACAAAGAAGGTTGTCTTTCTATTCCTGATTATTTTGCAGAGGTTGAACGTCCTAAACGCCTTCGTGTTCGCTATCAGAACCGTGAAGGAAAACAAACAGAAATTGAAGCAGACGATCTCTTAGCAACTTGCTTGCAGCATGAAATTGATCATTTAGATGGGCGCCTTTTTATTGATTACATTTCAAAGATCAAACGCGATATGGTGATACGAAAATTTAAAAAACGCGCAAAAGAAAAAAACATGCAGGAAGCAGTTTTGTAATGGCTTTACGATTAAGTTTTATGGGAACACCAGATTTTTCTGTTCCTATTTTACATGCTTTACTGGATGCAGGTCATGATGTTGTTGCTGTTTATAGTCAACCCCCTCGCCCAGCAGGACGTCGAGGGCTTAAATTAATCCCCTCACCTGTTCACAATGTAGCAAAAAAGAAATCCATTCCTGTCTTCACGCCTCAAACACTTAAAACAGCCGAACAACAGGAGCAATTTGCAGCACTTTCTGTTGATGCTGCTATTGTCGTGGCTTATGGACTCCTTTTACCTAAAGCTATTCTCGAAACGCCGCGTTTTGGTTGTTTTAATGCCCACGCTTCACTCTTACCACGTTGGCGTGGTGCTGCGCCTATTCAACGAGCAATTATGGCTGGTGATAAAGAAACAGGTATCATGATCATGAAAATGGATGAAGGACTTGATACGGGGCCTATCGCTCTTTCTCGCTCCATCCCCATTACTGATAACACCACCACTGCTGAGCTTTCAAACAGACTTTCACATATTGGCGCAGAACTTATGGTAGAGACTTTATCAACTCTTGAAAAAGGACAACTTAAACTGACCCCACAATCAGAGGAAGGCATTACCTATGCGGCCAAAATTAGAAAAGAAGAGACCCGCATTGATTGGACAAAACCTGCAGAGTTTATTCATAGGCATATTCGCGCGCTCTCTCCCTCTCCTAGTTGCTGGTGCAACATGAATATCGGTGGACGAGAAGAACGTGTAAAAATTCTTGATAGTCGCTTAACAACAGGTCCTTCTCTTGAAATTGGACGGATAGAACCAGATTCTTTGATTATCCATTGTGGGCAAGGACGGATAGAAATAACCTCTCTCCAAAGATCTGGCGGTAAAATTCTTGAGTGCGCAACATTTTTGCGAGGTGCTCATATTTCTGCTGTTTTTTAAGATGCCACGTTTTAAACTCACTCTTGAATATGATGGTTCAAATTATGCTGGTTGGCAGCGTCAAGCAAAACTTCACACTATACAAGGAGCTCTTGAACAAGCACTCTTTTCCTTTAGTGGACAACAATTGACCATAACAACAGCAGGACGAACGGATGCAGGAGTACATGCTACGGGACAAGTTGCGCATGTTGATTTTGAAAAAAACTGGCATCCCCATACTGTACGTGATGCGCTCAATGCTCTTTTACGAAAACAGGGAGAAGCAATTTCAATCCTAAACGTAGAAAATGTCCCTGATGACTTTGATGCACGATTTTCCGCTATAAAACGCCATTATCTTTTTAAAATACTTAATCGTCGCTCTCCACCAGCCTTAAATGCCAAACGCGTGTGGTGGTTGCCAAAGCCTCTTAATGCTGACGCCATGCATGAAGCAGCGCAAAAGCTTGTAGGACAACATGATTTTACAACTTTCCGTTCAGCACACTGCCAAGCCAAAAGCCCTATTCGCACCCTTGAACGCCTCGATATTCAAAGAGAAGGTGAAGAAATTTTCCTTTATGCACAAGCTCGTTCTTTTCTTCATCATCAAATCCGTTCATTCGCAGGAAGCCTCATGGAAGTGGGTATTGGACGTTGGACAGCTCAAGATCTCGAAACAGCTCTTCATGCTAAAGATCGTAAACGTTGTGGTGTTGTTGCCCCCCCCGCAGGACTTTATTTAACCAAAGTAGAGTATTAATGATCCTTCAAGAGTGAACATCTCAAAAGTCGTTAAAGCAGTTTATAAAAAGAACGAATTTCTTCAAAAGCTTCTGCTGCTGTATTAACAAATTTTACAAAATTAATATCAGTAGGAGAAATTGTACCTTGTGCAGACAGATACTCAAAATTGACAGTATTGCTCCAAAATTCTTTGCCAAACAATAAAATTGGTACCTGTTTCATACGCCCCGTCTGTACTAAAGTTAATGTCTCAAACAGTTCATCCAGAGTCCCAAATCCTCCAGGGAAAATGGCTAGGGCTTTCGCTCGTACTAAAAAATGCATTTTGCGCATCCCTAAATAATGAAAATTGAAACATAAATGCGGCGACACATACGAATTAGGCTCTTGCTCATGTGGTAAAATAATATTCAAGCCAATCGTTGGAGCACCAACATCACAAGCACCACGATTTCCCGCCTCCATGATTCCTGGTCCGCCCCCCGTAACAACCACAAATTCACGATATTGTGTCGTAGCAGAATAAAGTGAGCACAAACGTGAAAACTCTCTTGCTTCATCGTAATAATGTGACATAGCATGCAAATTTTTCTTTTGTATTTCATTCTTTGCAGCCCACGCTGCTTGCCCAGGTTCAGGAATACGCGCACCACCAAACAAAACAACTGTTGATTGAATATCATATTCTTTAAGGGTTATTTCCGGCTTTAAAAATTCAAGACTAATACGTTGTGAGCGCAGCTCTGGACGCATCATAAAATCTTGATCGATATAGGCTAAACGATAAGTAGACGAACGCACTTGTGCTGAATTAGAGACTTTATGGATCTGTTGTAGAGCATCCTTCGTATGGAGAAGTGGTGTCCAGTTTTCTTGCTCCCTTTTTCTTTTTTCTTTACAGCCTTTTTTCATGCACCTGTCCTACTTCCTCATCGTTTTATTGACTGAACACATTTCTTCGCGTAGTTCATAGAGAATAAATCTTGAAGCTTTCAACTTGTTTAACGGAACTCTCGTCATGACCCATATCACACAACTTGAAATTATTATCGAACAAGCTTTTGACGATCGCGATTCCATCGATACTACCACAAAAGGCGAAATACGTGAGAGTGTTGAACATGCATTGAACCTTCTTGATAAAGGTGAAATCCGTGTTGCAGAACGACAAAAAAATGGACAATGGCATGTTCATCAATGGTTGAAAAAAGCGGTTTTGCTCTCTTTTCGGCTTAATCCTATGCAAATTATTACTGGTGGAATCAATGGGACACATTGGTGGGATAAAGTTCCTTCAAAATTCTCTGGTTGGCAAGAGGCAGATTTTAAAAGTGCTGATTTCCGTTCCGTTCCTGGAGCCATTGTACGTCATTCTGCTTACATTGCACCCAATGTTATATTGATGCCATCCTTTGTCAATCTTGGTGCTTTTATCGATGAGGGCACAATGGTTGATACATGGACCACCGTTGGTTCTTGTGCACAAATTGGTAAACATGTCCATCTTTCTGGCGGTGTTGGTATTGGAGGTGTTTTAGAACCACTGCAAGCAAATCCAACAATCATTGAAGATCATAGCTTTATCGGTGCTCGCTCTGAAATTGTTGAAGGCTGTATTATCCGTGAAGGTGCTGTTTTGGGAATGGGAGTCTTTATTGGAAAATCAACAAAGATTATTGATCGTACAACAGGTGAAATTTTTATTGGTGAAGTACCAGCCTATTCAGTGGTTGTACCAGGTTCTCTCCCTGGAAAACCTTTACCAAATGGTGAAGCAGGACCTAGCCTTTATTGTGCTGTTATTGTAAAACGCGTTGATCAAAAAACACGAGAAAAAACATCCATTAATGATCTTTTACGTTCTTAGACACAAGATTAATGCATAATAATATTTCATCGTTTTTTAACTTGAATAATAACCTCGAATACAAGGATTCTCTCATTTCAAATCCTTTCATAGTGAATCAATCACTATCATTTCCTTACACATTACAAACGCAGTTGGTGTGTGGGTAAGAAACACTTTAAGAAAAGAGTGAAATACTTTTAATGAATTCTCTCAAATGATAAGGACTGTCATAATATTTTGAGCTGAAAAAGAGTATGATGGGTACGCTTTGCACCTTTCTGACGCGTAAAAGCGGTAATGCCAAATGGATTTTATATCATTCACAGTGTATTTTACGTTATATTTTTCATAGCCCCCGTTGTGAAATGGAGTTTGATGTATTGAGTGATGATTTACGAAAACGAGCACGCCAATATGCAACATAAATGTATTTTGTTTAAAGCATTCTGTTTTACGTGAGAAAGTGACACCATTACGCAATACACAAAAACATGAAGCACGGCGCAATTCTATTTAAAGTATCCTTTAAACACCTGAACCAATCGACAAAAGCAAAAGCGCAATCAATGAGAGAAAATACCCTTTTTTCATTATTTGTTCATTTTGAGCGCTTGAATAAATGCCGATTGTGGAATTTCTACTTTTCCAAATTGGCGCAGCCGCTTTTTGCCTTCTTTTTGCTTTTCCAAAAGTTTGCGCTTACGCGTAACATCACCCCCGTAACATTTCGCTGTTACATCTTTACGCAAAGCACGAATCGTTTCGCGCGCTATAACTTTACCACCAATAGCCGCTTGAACTGGAATCTGAAACATATGCTGAGGAATAAGATCTTTCAGTTTTTCACACATTGAACGCCCGCGCTTTTCTGCAATCGTGCGGTGAACAAGCATCGATAATGCATCAATAGGCTCTCCATTCACCAAAATAGACATTTTAACTAAATCACCTTCTGCATAATCTGTCATTTGATAATCAAAAGAAGCATAACCCTTTGAAATCGATTTTAGCCGATCATAAAAATCAAAAACAACTTCATTCAGTGGTAAATCATACGTTACCATAGCACGGGTTCCAACATAGGACAAACCAACCTGTACCCCACGCCGCTCTTGGCATAGCTCTAAAATTGACCCAAGATAATTATCAGGAGTCATGATTGTCGCTCGAATCCATGGTTCTTCTATGGAAGAAATTTTAACCACATCAGGCATATCCGCTGGATTGTGCAACTCTTTAACAGAACCATCATTCATATTCATGCGATAAACAACTGAAGGTGCTGTCGCAATTAAATCCAAATTAAACTCACGCTCTAATCGCTCTTGAATAATTTCAAGATGCAGAAGTCCCAAAAAACCACAGCGAAAACCAAACCCCAAAGCCGCAGACGTTTCCATTTCAAAAGAAAAACTCGCATCATTTAAGCGTAATTTGCCCATGGCTGCACGCAAATCATCAAAATCGGCAGCATCAATTGGAAAAAGTCCACAAAAGACAACAGGTTGCGCCGGCTTAAAACCAGGCAAAGCATTTTCACAAGGACGACGCTCTTCAGTAATCGTATCCCCAACCCGTGTATCTGCTACCTCTTTGATAGAAGCAGTGATAAAACCAATCTCGCCTGGTCCTAATTCATCAACCTGTACCATTTTAGGTGTAAAAACCCCAACGCGCTCAACTGGATATTTTGCTCCTGTACCCATCATACGAATGGTTTGTCCTTTTTTTAAAATACCATCTATCACCCGTACCAAAACAATGACACCAAGATAGGCGTCATACCAGCTATCAACCAACATTGCTTTCAAGGGATTTGCAACATCGCCTGTATGTGGAGGTGGTAATTGTGCAACAATTGCCTCTAGAACATCAGGAACACCCAAACCTGTTTTTGCTGATATTTCTACTGCTTGAGATGTATCAATGCCTATCACATCTTCAATTTGTTCTTTAACACGCTCAGGTTCTGCTGCTGGAAGATCAACTTTATTGAGAACAACAACCAACTCATGGGAATTATCAATGGCTTGATAAACATTTGCTAACGTCTGCGCCTCTACGCCTTGACTTGCATCCACCACCAACAGAGAACCTTCACAAGCTGCCAATGAACGCGAAACCTCATAAGCAAAATCCACATGACCAGGTGTATCCATAAGATTTAAAATATAGGTTTCACCATTCTTTGCTTTATAGTGTAAACGTACCGTCTGTGCTTTAATAGTAATTCCACGTTCACGCTCAATATCCATGGAATCGAGTACTTGTTCTTTCATCTCACGTGTATCAAGCCCACCTGTTATTTGAATCAAACGATCAGCTAAAGTGGATTTGCCGTGATCAATATGCGCCACGATGGAAAAATTACGAATATAATTACGATCTATTGTCATATAAGGCGATTTAGCAAAGAATAATACAAAACGCAAAGACCAATTATGCTCCGGCTTCTATCAAAAGAATATAAACCTAAAAAGCTTCTCAAAACACAACTTTTTATAGCCTAAAAAATGAGGCTTTTGTTTGCTAAATTAAATCCAAGGGTGCTAAAATGATCCTTTCACATCTTATTTGATAACTCATATGCTGTAGTAAGCTGGCACCATCACACACTTTGCCAACCTCCAATATTACGACGATCCTTTACACTTGAAAAAGTTTATAAGAGATATGCCTTTCTTGTACAGTCTTTACCCACATGCCCCCCACCCACTTGTGATGTGTAAGAAAGTGATTTGGATTGATTTAACATGAAAATGATTTGAAGTGAGAAAGTTTTACAGTATTCAGGGTTCTAACTCAATGTGAATAATGATATATTATAATTATAAATCAATGTATTATCATATTTATATGATGGGCGTGTATATCATTTAGGCTTGCAATAAATTCGCAAGAAATGCTTTTTTATTTGTATGCAATAATCTTCTTTTTTAGCAATCTTATATAAGATAACATGAATATCGAGGGAGTTTCTTCTCAATTTTTAAAACTTTAGAAATATGCTCTATTGAGTGATGTTTTTATATAACTCCTTCCTTCCTCTATTAAAGATAAAACACACCAATCCTCTTTGATTCATTGGATAACGCATTGATTTATAATGATGCTCTGTGGTTTTTCTATACTTCATGTGGACCGTCAATGAATATGATGTATATTGAGAAAATTATCTTTTAAAAAACGATTTAATGTACAACGTTATGGGGTACTTTGGACGTTCTATTTTGCGTGAGAAGCGTAACTCTATTAAAGGACAAAAGAAATAACGTGCGACAGTGCATAGTTTTCATTATTCAAAAACATTACCGTAGATGTTTTTGAAAGTTGTAAAGCCGAATTTAAATATAGGCGTTAATTTTTACCTTTATATCACCTCATGCTTTGGCTCAATAAAGGTTGTCTGCCCGTTTCAGAAGTTAGGCAAACAGATAGAAGCATACTATTTCTCCAATTTGGCATGCAAAAGCTGGAATAACTTATAGAACTTCTTAATCATCTTAATATTAAAAAAGCCTTAAAAATGAAAACTCTACAAGAAAAAATCTCATGCAATAAAATCATAATAAAAAAATGTATAGCTAATCAATTTTTTTAATTGCTTTATTTTTTTTACGCCATTGTGAAGGTTGTAATTCAGCCACAATGATCCCAATCAGAATAAGCAAACCGCCTAATAAAGCTAAGGGAGATAAATGTTCTCCAGCCAAACGCCCAACAATACCAGCCCATACTGGTTCACCTGCGTAAATGAGTGTCGCACGCGTAGGGGAAATAGACTTTTGTGCCCAATTCATAGCTAATTGAATAATGGCACTCATTAATGCCAATCCTATACCAATATTAAACCACACCCACGAAAATTCAGGAATGCTTTCACCCATCAAAGGCATACAAGCAAATGAAAAAAAACCACTAAAAAATAACTGAATAATGGTTACACGCCGACTATCAACCTTGTTCGCAAAAATTCCGATGAGTATGACTTCTCCAGCAATCGCTAAAGCGCCTAACAAAGTTAAAATTTCGCCTTTTGAAAAATCAAAATTTCCCGGCTTTTGTCCTGAAATCAATACAAGCCCAATAAAAGCGAAAATAATACCAATCCAACAAGCTAAACGGGGAGGTTTTTTAAAAACAATCCATTGCAAGATTGGAACCATCGGTACATAAAGCGCTGTGATAAAAGCTGACTGACTACTAATAATTGTTTGAAGTCCAGCTGCTTGAAAAGCATAACCAAAAAACATGGCTAAACCTATCGCCATCCCAGCGAAAACTTCATAAACAGTTATACCTTTTATAGAGCGCCAAAAAATTACCCCACATATAAGAGATGCAACAATAAAACGAAATCCAACAAAAAACAGAGGACCACTATAGCGTACCGCAATGTGAATGACTAAAAATGTAATGCCCCACAATATTGTCGCAGTAAATATTGCCAATTCTGGCTTACTTAATAAAGGATATTTAAACTGTTTTAGATTCACCATGAAAAACTTTCTCTTCCAATTTTCCCCACAATTTATGAAACAATAAGCGTTCCAACTCCCTGTTCGGTAAACAGCTCTAGTAAAACAGAATGAGGAGTTTTACCATTTAAAATGACAACACCTTCCACACCATTTTGAAGGGCTTTTATACAAGTCTCTACTTTTGGAATCATACCTCCTGAAATTGTCCCATTTTTAATAAATTTTTCAGCTTCAGAAACTGTCAATTCTTTTAAAAGTTTACCCTGTTTATCCAAAACACCAGGAACATCAGTGAGAAATAAAAGGCGTTTAGCCTCTAATGCACCAGCAATAGCTCCAGCAAAAATATCAGCATTGATATTATAAGTTTTACCATCGCGTCCTGGAGCTACAGGAGCAAGAACTGGTATCATTTCAGAAGATGCTAAAAGATCTAGCAATGTGCGATCAACTTCAACAGGCTCACCAACAAACCCCAAATCTAAAACACGTTCAATATGCGAATCAGGATCAATGACAGTTTTATAAGCCTTTTCGGCAAAAACCATATTGCCATCCTTGCCGCATAATCCTATTGCCCATTCACCCTCAGCATTGATGAGAGCAACAATTTCTTTATTTATGGAACCCGCTAAAACCATTTCAACCACTTCAACGATCCGCTCATCGGTTACCCGTAGTCCGTTTTCAAATCGCGATTCAATCCCCATTTTCATTAAAATTTCAGCAATTTGAGGCCCACCACCATGAACAACAACAGGATTAATTCCCGATTGCTTTAATAGAGCAATATCACGCGCAAATGCTCGCCCCAAATCAGGATCACCCATAGCATGGCCGCCATATTTTACCACGACCGTTTCATTTTCATATTTTTGCATATAAGGTAAAGCAGACGATAAAAATGCTGCTTGTTTTTCCAAAACATCTACATCACCGTTTTTAGCATCATCCATCAATAGAGCCTCCTCATCACTTTTTACCATCTCTTAATGAAATTTAGGAAAAGTGAAAACAATAAAACCAAACTTTACTCTATCCACCCCCTCCCCTGAAAATCGTCAATTTTTCTCTAAATTACGAAAAAGGAATAACGAAATGAAATACAAAATACTTCCTTTAAAAATTGACAGCGAAAAATTAAACAAAATAGACGTAAAAAAATGTCATTATTTTATGATCTTATATATAAAATTGAAAAGCAAAATTTTGAAGCTAAGCCGTACATTCAACTCATTAGTTTATCCCTATGGATACTTAACAATGAATAGGAATATATACAACCATTGATTTTGTAAGATAAAAATAAAGTTTCTTATCATAATAAAATTAACATATTCCCAAGATAAGAAATCACTCAACCGCTTTATAGCTTATCTCAATAAACTATAACTTTGGTTTTAAAAATTTGACTTTTTCTCAATCATTAAACATGAGGAAATGTCAACTGAACGCTCCTCATGGAGAATTATAATAAATTGATTTATAATAATAATTTATCTTTTTATATCGTAAAATTGAAAAAAGGCTTTGCAAAATTATCATATATTTTGATTTTATTGCGAGTAGCTCTTCAGAAGCATTTTCGTAAAAGCATTTAATTGTTTAGATTACTCTCTTCGTAAGGTTTTATAAAACTTCTCATTTTTCATGATCTGTCATTAAGTTTTTCTTTCTGCATAGCGATACACGCTTGAATTATTCAATGTTTTTTAGAATTTTTAATTCTTTTAATTATGTTATTTTATGAAAAAAGATTCATTTCGTAAATTTCCCTTTCCATATCACTAATCAATTTCAACAATATATCGTGCTGTTTTCTAAGCATATTGTGCTATTTTTTATTGTATTTATTTTTTCTTTTTAAAGGTAACTTCCTCTATCTTCCCACCAACTTTTTATTATGCCAATAAATTCAATTAAGTGAATTCCATCGAATCTGTTTCCCCACAAGAGAGATACATCGAATACCTCAAAACTTGTTTTGTTATGTCTTCTTTAGCATTCAACACACATTATCTCATTCCACAATTTCTTTGGAACAAAATAAACTTGATTATAGCGTTTTTTATTATCTGGAAGAACTATTTATGACATCAGAAATACAAAACTAAATCCGCATCTAAAAAGACATGATTACTGCTAAAAGCTAAGATGAGGCATGTAAAAGCTATTCCGAATAAAATAACCCTTATTTTAAAGGAAGCAGTGATTAAAACTATGAAAAATGCCAAAAATAAAATCGGTTATAAGAAGTTGATACTTTATTTGAAAAAGATGGATTGCCTAACAGCTTATTTAGCGTTTCTTGGCAAGCCGCTACCTATTTTATAGTTTTATTATAGAGCCTTTAAAAAGAAATTTTGAGTGAAAAAATAAACACAAAAAATACTGAATGCATAAAGGCAGTTATCATGACACTGGCAATATTTATTATCAATCACTCAATTGCGTTCTTATATGGATAAGCCCTTTTTAAAATGTCATAGACACTCAAAAATAAGACTTATCCATAAAATTCATGAAATATAAAAACTATCAGCAGCAGGAGTTTATCCTAAATTAGCTGTCTCTCTCTTTTCTTTTCAAGAAAAAATGCTTTTCAAAGATAATGAGACAATAGAAAGCTTAATGAAAATAACTTTCCCACAGTTCTCTCTAATTATTCTGAGAACATTCACATATTTTAACCAGAAATATTTTCAAAAAATTCTTTCATACGTGAAAAAAAACCATGTGATTGCGGTGAATTTTCATGATTTGAGAGTTTCTCAAATTTTTGCAACAATTCACGTTGTTCTTGTGTTAATTTCTGCGGTGTCTCAATCGTGATATGGATGTAAAGATCACCCCTTGCTTGCTGACGGCGCAACATAGGCATACCTTTGCCTCTAAGGCGGAATTGACGTCCATTTTGTGTCCCTTCTGGAATCTTAACGCGTGCTTTAACACCATCAAGGTCGGAAACTTCAAACTCTCCTCCTAAAGCAGCTGTTACCATTGAAATAGGAACGCGACAGTGAAGATCTGCTCCTTCTCGCTGAAAAAACTCATGCGGTTTAATGGAAAGGAAAATATAAAGATCACCATTGGGGCCACCACGAATACCAGCATCACCCTCACCAGAAAGGCGAATACGCGTTCCATCTTCAATACCAGCTGGAACATTTACGCTTAATGAACGTTTTTTCTCTATACGCCGTGTCCCCTGACATTTGGGGCATGGATCCGTAATAGTTTCACCACGTCCATGACATGTAGGACATGTCCGCTCAATAGAAAAGAAACCCTGTGCAGCACGCACACGACCAGATCCATGACATGTTCCACAAACTTGCGGCTTAGAGCCTTTTCTCGCTCCTGATCCTTCACAAACATCACACGTAACGGAACTGGGAATATTAATTTCTGCAGTTTTTCCTGAAAATGCCTCTTCTAAAGTCACTTCCATATTATAACTCAAATCTGCGCCACGTTCGCGACTATCACCACGCTTACGGTGTGTCCCTCCCATAATCTCACCAAAAAAGTCTTCGAAAATATCCGCAAATCCACCACCAGCAGCAAAACCACCAAAGGGATTTGCTCCCCCTTGACCACCGCTATTTTCAAAGGCCGCATGGCCAAATCGATCATAAGCAGCACGCTTCTGGGGATCTTTAAGAACTTCATAGGCTTCGCCAATTTCTTTGAATTTTCGCTCTGCCTCTTTATCCCCCGCGTTGCGATCAGGATGATATTGCATTGCTAACTTACGAAAAGCAGATTTCAACTTTTTATCATCACATTCGCGAGTCACGCCAAGAATTTCATAATAGTCAACCTTCATCATGTATTCCTGATAATTTTTCTGTCATCCATCTTTATGGATAATATTGCTTTTAATTTATATTTTTAGCAACAAAGTTGCAACTTATCTCAAATAATAAAGCCCCGCCTTATATTTCAAAGGCCGGGTTTATCAATTAATCAACACATATGCTGACACTATTTCTTCTTATCATTAACTTCTTCAAAATCAGCATCAACAACATCATCATTCTTTGCCTCTGTTTCAGTGTCAGCGCTCGCTGCTTGTGAGGCTTCGTACATAGCCTGTCCAAGTTTCATACTGACTTCTGCTAATTTTTGCATCTTTGTTGTTACTTCTTCCGTATCACTGCCTTCAAGCGCAGATTTCAAATCAGATATTGCTGTTTCAATCTGTCCCTTTTCTTCAGCTGATACTTTATCGCCATATTCATTGAGCGACTTTTTAGTTGAATGAATAAGAGCCTCCGCTTGATTTCTAGCTTCAACACCTTCACGGCGTTTTTTATCCTCAGCCGCGTGCTCTTCTGCATCCTTTACCATTTTTTCAATATCAGCATCACTTAAACCACCTGATGCCTGAATACGAATTTGATGCTCTTTACCTGTTCCCTTATCTTTGGCCGAAACATTAACAATACCATTCGCATCGATATCAAAAGTAACTTCAATTTGAGGTATACCACGTGGTGCTGGAGGAATACCAACAAGATCAAATTGAGCCAATAACTTATTATCACTTGCCATTTCCCGTTCACCTTGGAAAACACGAATCGTTACAGCACTCTGGTTATCATCAGCTGTCGAAAAAACTTGCGATTTTTTCGTCGGGATAGTGGTATTGCGCTCAATAAGGCGTGTGAAAACCCCACCCAAGGTTTCAATACCCAAAGATAAAGGTGTTACATCTAGCAACAACACATCTTTGACATCGCCTTGCAATACACCTCCTTGGATGGCAGCACCCATTGCGACCACTTCATCAGGGTTAACGCCTTTGTGTGGATCCTTACCAAAGAAGCTCTGCACAACTTGCTGAATCTTGGGCATACGTGTCATTCCACCCACTAAAACAACTTCGTCAATCTCACCGGCCTTTAATCCAGCATCTTTCAACGCAGCTTTACAAGGTTCGATGGTACGCTGCACTAAATCGTCAACGAGAGATTCAAATTTTGCCCGAGTCAATTTCATTGTTAAGTGCTTGGGACCTGATTGATCTGCCGTGATAAATGGTAAATTAATTTCTGTTTGCTGTGATGAAGAAAGCTCAATCTTTGCTTTTTCTGCCGCTTCTTTTAAGCGCTGTAAAGCGAGTTTATCATTTTTCAGATCAATTCCTTGCTCTTTTTTGAATTCATCGGCAAAATAACCAACCAAGCGCATGTCAAAGTCTTCACCCCCTAAAAATGTATCCCCATTGGTTGACTTAACCTCAAAAACGCCATCTCCAATTTCAAGGACTGAAATATCAAATGTACCACCACCAAGGTCGTAAACAGCAATTGTTTTTCCGTCCTTTTTGTCCAAACCATAAGCTAAAGCAGCAGCAGTTGGCTCATTAATAATCCGTAAAACTTCAAGTCCAGCAATTTTACCTGCGTCTTTCGTGGCTTGACGTTGCGCATCATTAAAATAAGCAGGAACCGTAATAACGGCTTGTTCAACTTTTTCACCAAGATAAGATTCTGCTGTTTCCTTCATCTTTTGCAAAATCATAGCTGAAATTTGTGACGGAGAATATTTCTTTCCCGCCTCTTCAACCCATGCATCACCATTGTCACCTTTAACAATTTTATAAGGAACAAGCGCTTTATCTTTTTCAACCATAGGGTCATCAAAACGGCGCCCTATCAAACGTTTAACTGCAAAAACTGTCCCTTCAGGATTTGTCACCGCCTGCCGTTTAGCAGGTTGCCCAACAAGCCGCTCCCCCCCATCAGTAAAGGCAACAACGGAAGGTGTTGTTCGCGCTCCTTCTGAGTTTTCAATAACTTTTGCGTTTTTGCCATCCATAACAGCCACACAAGAGTTCGTTGTCCCCAAATCAATACCAATTACTTTTGCCATATTATAATCTCCATTCAGCAAGCTACCTCAACCTTCATAAAGCATCTTTTTAAGATAGCTCCTCATAACACCTAAAGCCCGTATATTGCTTCAAGCAACATAAATAATAATAAACTGCAAGTCGCAACAAGCCTTGCTGCCTCGTATATAAGAACAGGCTTTTATTGCTACAAGAGAATAATGAGAGAAACATCTCCAAAATAAAAAATTTATTTTAAAATAGGCACGCTAATGACCCATAAATACCATATTTATGAGAGACTTGAGAGTATAATATATTTTTCTTGCGATTCTTAAAAAATATATCTTTCTATAAAAATTAAAAAATAAAAGAATGATTGCACTCTCGCTCTTGATCTTCTCATCATTGATAAAATCATACTCACGTAAAATCTTTTTAAAAGGCGAATAATTTATATCACAAATATTATAAATTTTCCTTGGACTAAAATAGTCATCATATCTAATGCTCATATCAGTAAAGGTATTATCTATCGATCTCCTTTCAAAAATTCTCCTTCTAACGGTCTCATTGTTTGCGGCTTTTGAAATCTGTGCTTTAAATTCACCTAAAGCGTTTTTTCTTAACTGTATAATTTTGAACTTTGAAAATATTAAAAATACCTCTGTATAAACGCTTTAAAATGCCAAGAGCTGTCATAATATTAAAAATTGGTAAAGTGGTTGATGATTGTTCTGTATTATATCTTCATTAAGTAAAATAGTAGTGCATCATAGATTTTATACCATTTGCAAATACTATTTATGAGATGAACACGGAAGCGTTAAGAGGTGTGTTGTCATTGTAAATCTTACTGTCTTCTTTTAAATTTCAAGAATTCTATGATTTTTATATTCAAATCAATTTCATTTTAGCATTTCTTTCTTTTATTTTAAATAAAAGCTCTGCTAAAATAAAAAATATTCAAAGTGTGAATCTTATGAAGGAGGGTAAATCAATGATGACATCTATTATTAAGAAAATAACAAATCTCATCTTTAAGAATATAATACATACACAATATCCATACAAAAAGGTTATCATAAATATCGTGTGTGCTCTTCTCTTTGCTGGTATAACCCTGCCAGCAGGTGCTCAGCAATATAAACTTGGCGACATAGAAATTCTCAATCCTTGGACACGCGAAACACTTAGAGGTATAAGAGTTGGTAGCGGTTATCTCTACATTATTAATCACAGTAATACCCCAGACCGTTTGGTTTCTATTTCCACAAACGGAGTAAAAACAACAGAGATACACTCTATGGCTGTCGTTAATGATATTATGAAAATGGAAAAAATGCACAATGGCATTGAAATTCCGGGAAATGGCGAAATCACGCTTAAGCCTGGCGGTGATCATATTATGTTCATGGGGCTTTCACAACCATTTAAGTTAGGTGATAAAATTAGCGCAAAATTAACATTTGAGAAAGCAGGAACCATTGATGTTGATTTCTCTGTAAACGCTATGAAAGTACCATCACCTTCTAAATCCTCTCCTGTTCACTAAGCTCCTTTTATTATAAATACACACTTTATAAAATGAAGAAGCGTGAAATTTTTTACGCTTCTTTATTTTTTGTTTAATGCCATCAGTAAAAAATTATCCCCTTTGATGAATTAACTATGGTCAATTTCAGGAATACGTAAAACTTGTCCAGGATAAATTTTATCGGGAGATTTTAGCATTGGCTTATTGGCTTCAAAAATAAATGTGTTTTTATTACCTTGCCCTTTTCCATAAACCTCTTCAGCAATTTTCCAAAGATTATCACCAGATTTAACCTCATAAAAGCGAGAAGTTTTTCTAGGCGTTGTATCTATAACCTTTAATTGATCAACATCTACAGAAGAGATACCTTGTGAATTGCCAACAACCAGCAGTGCTTTTTCAAGTGTTTCCCTATCTGGAACTTCACCGCTTAAAATAGCTTTACCGTCTTCAACTTGAATATTGACTTTTTCTGTACCGAGTTGAAAATGATCAAATGCTCTCTTAAAATCCTTTTCTTTTGGTTCATGGTCCCCAATACCTAATTTTTCCCCTACAGTTTTAATAAAATTAAAAAATCCCATTACGACCTCCTTTCGTGTAGCAGAAACAAATTTTTGTGCATATATTGCCACATTCTTTTCTTTGCTCTTAAAACACATAGGCAGATTTTCTAAACTTCAACAATCAAAACTACATCTGTTCAATTATGAGACAAATACAATAATAAACTTTGTAATAAACCTTGATAAAAAAAGCCTTTATGAAAATTTTCTCTCAAATGAAGGGATCTTAATAGACGTAAAAACATTATAAATTATGAAAGCAAAACAAGATTTTACAGTAATGACAGAAGGTTTTTTACTTTGCTACAATTTGTATCATATTTGTTTTGCAAAAA
Source organism: Bartonella sp. AA86SXKL (assembly GCF_042196885.1). NCBI lineage: Bacteria > Pseudomonadati > Pseudomonadota > Alphaproteobacteria > Hyphomicrobiales > Bartonellaceae > Bartonella > Bartonella sp. AA86SXKL. The sequence continues at coordinate 121,527 of NZ_JBHIRE010000001.1, forward strand.
AAATATGAACTCCCATATAAATAAGTGTGGGTAATTTGCTACCACAGCAATAGAAAGGTCTAAGAAACCATGAAAGATACACCAACAATCACGCAAACGATTGTACTTGTTGATGATGATCGCAATATTTTGACATCTTTATCTTTTGCGCTTGAGACAGAAGGATATCGGGTTGAAAGCTATACAGATGGAGCATCTGCACTCAAGGGTCTCACACTTCACCCTCCACACTTAGCTATTTTTGATATTAAAATGCCCCGAATGGATGGGATGGAACTTTTGCGTCGTTTGCGTCAAAAATCTGATCTTCCAGTTATTTTTCTTACCTCTAAAGATGATGAAATTGATGAATTATTTGGTCTCAAAATGGGAGCTGATGATTTTATTACTAAACCTTTCTCCCAACGTCTTCTTATTGAACGCGTGAAAGCTATTTTACGCCGTTCTAATGCACGTAACCAACCGCTTTCTACAGGAACTTCTTCCACCTCTTCTCTCAAACGCGGAGACCTTGTGATGGATCAAGAACGCCACACCTGTACATGGAAAGATAAACCTGTTATTTTAACCGTTACGGAATTTTTGATTCTGCAAACCTTAGCACAAAGACCAGGAGTTGTAAAAAGTCGTGATGCTTTAATGGATGCTGCTTATAGTGATCAAGTCTACGTAGATGATCGCACCATTGATAGTCACATTAAACGTCTGCGTAAAAAGTTTAAACAAGTGGATGATGATTTTGCAATGATTGAAACACTTTATGGTGTAGGTTATCGTTTCCACGAGGTATAAAACTACTTTGTCGCAAAAATTTGAATGGCAATCAAATCGATGACAGACAATTTTCAACTGGAAACTTTACAAAAAACAACCGTTAATGGTACATCCTCAACGCCATTTCTTATGTTCGCTCGTTTGCATCTTCGAACACAACGTCTCTTTAGACAATTGCTTTTTTCCAGCCTCACACGTCGCATTGTTATATTAAACATTGCTGCTCTTGCCGTTTTAGTTACAGGCATTTTATACCTTAACCAATTTCGCGATGGTTTAATTGAAGCAAAAATCAAAAGTTTATGTACCCAAGGAAAAATTATTGCTGGGGCTATTGCTGCTTCTGCAACAGTAGATACAAATTCTATCCTCATTGACCCTCAAAAACTCTTAGAGTTACAGACTGGTGAAAGCGTTACACCCGCTCCTCAATCAACCGATTCTTGGGATTTTCCTATTAACCCTGAGCAAGTTGCCCCTCTTTTACGGCGTCTTATTACACCTAAAACGACAAGAGCACGTATCTATGATCGTGATGCTACTCTCCTTCTTGATTCGCGCGTTCTTTATTCTAGTGGAGAAGTTTTTAGTTATGATTTACCCCCACTTAAAACAGAACAAAACATGTGGGATCGCCTTACTTCATGGTATTCAAGCGCATTTTATGGCAAAGGTATTGCTCTTGACAGAGAACAAACAAAAACCAGTGGTATTGCTTATCCAGAAGTGTACCGCGCATTAAACGGATCTCTTGCTACGGCTAAAAGACGCAACAGACAAGGGCAATTAATTGTTTCTGTTGCCGTTCCTGTTCAACGCTATCGCGCAGTGGTTGGAGCTCTTCTTCTTTCAACCACTGGTTCCGATATTGATAACATTGTAAAAGGCGAAAGACTGGTTATCTTTAAAGTTTTTGCCGTTGTAGGTAGCGTACTTTTGGTTCTTTCTCTCTTTTTGGCCCATACGATTGCCCATCCATTAAGTAAATTATCTGCCTCGGCTAATCGAGTGCGTAATGGCAATAATCAGCGTGTAGAAATTCCTGATTTTTCAATGCGTGAAGATGAAATTGGTCACCTTTCAACTTCTATTCGTGATATGACTAATGCCCTTTATATGCGTATTGAAGCCATTGAACGCTTTGCTGCTGATGTAAGCCACGAATTAAAAAATCCTCTCACCTCTCTACGCAGTGCTGTTGAAACGCTCCCTCTGGCTAAAAATGAAGAAGCACAAGAGAAATTGCTGGAAATTATTCAACATGATGTGCGCCGCCTTGATCGGTTGATTACAGATATTTCTGATGCATCGCGACTCGATGCAGAGCTTGCACGAGAAACCGCAGAGATTGTTGATATGACACCGCTTTTGGAAAGTCTTGTTCATGCTGTTCAGGAAGTGTATCGTAATACGCAAACTATTGATATAAGCCTTAATATTGTCCCACGTCCTCATGGAAAAGCTTATCTTGTATTGGGACATGAACTTCGTTTAGGACAAGTGATTTCAAATCTTCTTGAAAATGCGCGTTCTTTTATTCCTCGGAATCGTGGCAAAATTTGCATTACTATGAAAAGTCATGCTTCAACCCTTATTTTAACCATTGAAGATAATGGCCCAGGTATTCGTTCAGAAAATATTGAACGCATTTTTGAACGTTTTTACACAGATCGACCAAATGAAGACGCTTTTGGACAAAACTCTGGACTTGGCCTTTCTATTAGTCGGCAAATCATCGAGGCTCATAATGGGACAATTACAGCCGAAAATATTATCGATCCTACACTTGGGAAGTGTAAAACTGGTGCACGTTTTACTATTATGCTTCCGCTTGCTAAATAAATCTTTTATCCAAAGTAAAAGGCATGAAAACAAAATGTGAAATACTCCACGCAAATTGCCTTCAACTGGGCGGCAAGGGGCTGTTAATTATAGGTCCATCGGGATCAGGAAAATCAACCATCACCCTTTCTTTGCTTGACCGCGCTGAGTGGTCAAAACGTGAAGCGAAGCTTATCAGTGATGATTATACAATGTTGCGTGCGGAAAATGGAAAGCTTCACGGATACACTCCCGATAATTTAGAGGGCGGCATCGAGATTCGTGGCGTTGGTCTTTATATGATAGAATTTAAAAAGCACACAACTATCGATTGCGTTATTTTTCTCGGTCCGGAATATGAACGTTTTTCCACAAATAAAACTTTTCAATTTGAAAATTTGCACATTCCTCTTTTAAAACTTCCCTCTCTTCGTGAAGCCGATTGTACAGCCATTTGTCAAGCTATTGAAGCATTTTTGTTTAGAAAAATATGGCAAAAATCTGTCTAATTTTTTTCTAAAGATAAAAAAATCACAATTTTTGCCTTTTTTTTGCAAATTTTTCTTGGCAGCAAGATAAAGCCTTGTACAATGTCTTTCCCACCAACTATGGTCGGGTCTTATTAGTTAACAGGAGTTTGCGTAAATGATTGGACTCGTGCTTGTAACGCACGGTGAGCTGGCTGTCGAATTTTTACATGCCGTGGAACATGTTGTTGGAGTACAAGAAAAGTTCGCAACAATATGCGTTTATCCCGATGACGATATAGATCAGCGCCGAGGTGATATTATAGCCGCAGTAACCGATACAGATACGGATCATGGCGTCATCATATTAACAGATGTGTTCGGTGGAACACCATCAAATATAGCTATCCCTGCTATTGAAAAAGGACGCGTTGAAATGATTGCGGGTGTTAATTTGCCCATGCTTATTAAACTGATTTCTATTCGCAAATGTCCTGATATTTCATTATCAGACGCGTTAAGAATAGCACAAGAAGCAGGGCGTAAATACATTAATGTACCAAGTATAATTTTATAGCGGATAATAAAATACCAATGTTTTCCAAAGATACCCTCCCATGTATAAGTCGTCATTTCAATATCTGTAATAAACGTGGATTGCATGCACGTGCTTCTGCAAAATTTGTACAAACTGTTGACAATTTTAATGTTACTGTTGAAGTTGAAAAGGACGGAAAAATTGTTGGCGGATCATCAATTATGGGACTTATGATGCTAGCGGCTTCATCCGGTTGCAACCTCACCATTCGTGTTTCAGGACCAGAAGCAACAGATGCTCTTAATGCTCTTGAAAAGCTCATCAATAACAACTTTGGAGAGGAAAACTAGTGCTTTTTCATCATAAACAAGGATGATGATTCTTAGAAAATAGGAACTTTCCATCATTATTTTGAATTTTAATTTCTCTTCCCGCTTTTATACCAATATTCATATCCATTATAGATTGGCATAATTATCATAAATGTAAAAGCTTATAGTAATTTTGTTATGCTCGATTTTTTTCTTCCTTTCCTAACATTATTTGACCAATTTGAATAGTTTTGCGTATTATGGCTATTCCCCGATTTAATCATATAATTAAATTTTTACAGAAAAGAGAACTCTTCACCTTGTATTAAAGTATGCTTTATTTTAGACTAAAGATAAACGTCAAAATAATTTCGCACATCAAAAATCTATCAACTTTTCTTATTTTCTGCTAACTTTGTAGCCTTTATAATACACAAGTAATCTTCCATTGCACATCATTGTGATACAGATCCTGAAAACGCAATTCTTATCAATGTCATAACCATTTCTTAAAACGAATAAGCTTTGTACGCTCATAATTATAGTAAGCATTTTTTAGACATTCTTTTTCTATACTATTGCCTTGTTTTCTGTGATACGTGCCCCGCCCTTATTATCTATATTGCGCTTGAGATAGCATCTTTCATTATAAGGAGATAATATCATGGGTCGTCTATTTAGTGCTCTTCAGATTCCTCAACAAACAACAAAAGCCCTCGTATCATTGCAAAATGGCTTACCAAAAGCGCAATGGATCAACCCGCAAAATTTTCATGTCACCTTATCTTTTTTTGGCGAAGTTGAAAGCTCCTTAGCAGATGAAATTATGCATACCTTTAACACTATAGAACTTCCTTCTTTTACGCTACAGATAAAAGGTTTTGAAGTTTTTGGTTCAGAAAATGCTCCTCATTCTCTTGTGGTTCGCATTGAACCTTGTGAAAAGCTTATTCTTTTACATGAAAAGACGCAATATATCCGGAATAAATTAGAGTTAAAGCCTGATAAAAGACTATTTATTCCGCATATCACTCTTGCACGAATATTTGATATTAATCTTAAAGATCTTTCTTATTATCTATCTTTTCAAGATGATTTTTTTGTTCCTCCTTTTGAGGTTGATCATTTTGTTTTATTGTTATCGGCCTCTCCCTTAAATAAGGCTCCCTATATTGTAAAAGGAAGTTGGGCGCTTCAAAGATAAAAGGGTGTTTATAACACCCTTTAAAACCCCTTTAAGAAAAGACTTCATATATGTGTGATTGCAGGGAATACTGCATTTTATGTTAGAGATTTATTATTGATGTGTTTTAATCCGAATCAGCTTCAACAGAAGCTTCTTTTGCTCCTCCTTTAGCTACACCCACTATAGCTGGACGCAGCACCCTTTCCCCGATAATATAACCTGCCTGAACCACTTGTTGAACAGTATTATCTGGAACATCAGCATTGGGAATTTCAAACATCGCTTGATGAAAGTGAGGATCAAATTTTTGCCCCTCTGGATGAATTTTTTGCACCCCATGACGTTCTAATGCTGCCATCATGGCACGTTCAGTCATTTCAACGCCTTCTGCCAATGATTTCAAACCAGCATCACTCTCCCGTGCACCTTCTGGAATAGCTTCCAAAGCACGATTGAGATTGTCAGAAACCAATAACATATCCCGTGCAAAATTAGCAATGGAATAAGCCTTTGCATCCGCCACATCTCGCATAGTACGGCGTCGAAGATTTTCCATATCTGCAACAAGACGTAAAAGTTGATCTTTCAATTCTTTATTTTCATCCTGCAAAGAGGCTAAAAGATCACTAATCTCATTGCTTTCTGTTTCAACGACTTCGTGTTCCTCTGTTTTATGTGTTTTTAAAAATTCATCGGCTGCCTGTTTAAGTGTATTACGATCAGCTGGATTTTTTAAATCACAATTTTCAAATGAAGCGTCAGTAAATTTGTTTTTTTCATCAGACATAAAAATTTTATTCCTTCATAAGATTCGTTATTCTCGATATCGAAATTCTACAGACAAAAATCAAGGGGTATCGATGTATATAATACAATGAGCTTTTATAGTACAAATACTTACTTGCATCGTTTTAACGCAATAACTGTGACACAAGTTGAGCTGTATAATCAACCATGGGCACGATCCTTGCATAATTAAGCCGTGTAGGACCAATAACACCTAAAGCACCAATGACTCTTTGTTGTGAATCACGATAAGGTGCTACAACTAAAGAAGAACCAGAAAGTGAAAATAACTTATTTTCTGAACCAATAAAAATTCTAACCCCAGAACCTTCATCCGTTAAATCGAGAAGCTGTGCCATACTCTCACGCGTTTCAAGATCATCAAACAAATGGCGTAATCGTTCTAAATCTTCTTCTGCTTTCACATCTTCAAGTAAATTGCTACGCCCGCGAACAATGAGGTGTATTTTATGATCAGCACCTTCTCCTCCCCAAAGAGCTAATCCCGTTTCAACAAGATGATGCGATAAATCATCAAGTGCAGCCCGTGTTTCTGCGCATAAGCGGGCAATTTCCCCTTTAGCTTCACTCAATGTACGCCCTTGGATATGGGCATTGAGAAAATTCATTGCTTCCGTCAATTGTGCATGAGTAACCCCTTCTGGTAAATGAACAATACGATTTTCAACTTCACCTTGTTGAGTCACCAAAACGGCAAGAGCGTGCTCCCTATCAAGGCGCACAAATTCAATATGTTTCAATGTTCCTTCTTGTTTTGTTGCTAAAACAAGCCCTGCCCCACGTGAAAGATCTGAAAGAACTCGGCTTGCTTGAACAAGAAAATGTTCAACCGATTGTGCATGACCAGCCTCTTTGACTTGCATTTCAATATTTTCTCGCTCTTCGTTTGGCAAATCACCCGCTTCCATAAATGCATCAACAAAAAAGCGTAAACCTGATTGTGTTGGCATTCGACCCGCAGAAACATGTGGTGCATAAATCAAACCGAGATGTTCAAGATCACTCATCACATTGCGAATCGTCGCAGGCGATAATGTCTGTTGTAAAAGCCGCGAAAGATTACGTGATCCTACAGGTTCACCATCATTAAGATAAGCTTCAACAATATGGCGAAAAATATCACGCGAACGTTCATCAAGATATTTTAGTTCATTATCAATAGTTTTGTGCTTCATCACAATTGTTTCACTACTTCTAAAATCCTCATCTCTTATATAAGTTTTGCCAAGGTTTGGTCAAATAGTCTAAAGTAGTATAAAAACATATTATCCTATTGAGCTGTAAAATGCTACCTTTCAGAGTGATGCTTGATAAATTACGCGGGAAATATTTTTTGTTAGAGTGTGTGAGAAATATTTAAGATTAAGAGTTGATCTGTAAAGTGGTCTGCTGTAGGGACTTGTCAAGAAAATCTAGATTGATTAAAAACCGCTGTAAATAGAAAATTTCACCCTTTAGAGCAAGCAGAAAATTGGAAATTTACCATAAAATGCTATCATAAAAAAGACATGTCTTTCTTATCTTTGCAAGATTATCTTCGTGCAAGATAAAAATTTTTATTGGAATAAAATATCATAAAACGTGTAAAATAATCATATCATGTAAAATCAAGCAGAATGTGTGTGTATGAGCATTTAAACCGGTTTTTAGCACAAAAATAATTCCCCTTTCATTTTTGGAGAAATCTATATGAGAAGCATAGCAGATAAAAAACTTGTCATTGCTACACATAACACCGGAAAATTGCATGAAATCACTACTTTAATTACGCCTTTCGGTTTAATAATACAATCGGCAAAAGAACTGGGCTTGCCAGAACCAAAAGAAACGGGAAAAACATTTGAAGAAAATGCTTATATTAAAGCTTTTTCAGCAGCAAAAAAAACAGGACTTCCTGCACTCTCTGATGATTCAGGCTTAGAGGTAGATGCATTGGAGGGTGCGCCAGGCGTTTATACCGCTGATTGGGCAATTCAAGCCGATGGTACACGTAATTTTCCAAAAGCTATGAAAAAAATAGAAAATGAACTCCAAAAAGTCGGAGCACGAGAAAAAAGTCAACGGAAATGCCGTTTTATATCCATCATTTGCATTGCATGGCCTGATGCTCATGCAGATTACTTCCGCGGATGCGTTGAAGGAACGTTCATTTGGCCTCCACGGGGAGACAAAGGCTTTGGTTTTGATCCTATTTTTTTACCCGATGGATATGAAAATACCTTTGGAGAAATGTCAACAGAGCAAAAACACAACTGGAAACGTAATGATCTTCTCCCTCTTTCGCATCGCGCACGTGCTTTCAAACTTTTGGCAGAAAACCTTTTAGCATTCTCATGAATGAACCTTTCGGCATTTACATTCATTGGCCCTTTTGTGCAGCTAAATGTCCTTATTGTGACTTTAATTCGCATGTTCGCATCCATGGTGTTGATCAACCACGTTTTGTCACCGCCTTTAAGCGCGAAATAGAAACGCAATACCACAAAATAGGCCCACGCCATATTACAAGTATTTTTATTGGTGGAGGAACCCCTTCTCTTATGGAGCCACAGACTGTCGATGCCCTATTGCAAGCACTTGCAAAAAAATGGGTAGTCGATGATAAAGTTGAAATTACATTAGAAGCCAATCCATCCAGTGTGGAAGCAGAGCGCTTTCGTGGATACCGTGCGGCAGGTGTTAATCGCTTATCTCTAGGAATACAAGCGCTCAATGATAAAGCATTGCGCAAACTTGGCCGACTCCATAATGTGGAACAAGCTCTTTGCGCCATTACTTTAGCACGGAAAATTTTTCCACGTTTATCCTTTGATCTCATTTATGCCCGTCCCGAACAAACCCTTGAACAATGGAAATCTGAACTTGTACAAGCAATTGATTTAGCAGCGGACCATCTTTCTCTTTATCAATTGACAATCGAAGAAGGAACTGCCTTTAAACGGCTTCATGATGCAGGAAGACTTATCCTTCCCCCATCAGAGCTAGCAACAGATCTGTATCATCTTACTCAAGAAATAACGGCACTAAATGGACTTCCTGCCTATGAAATCTCAAACCATGCAATGCCCGGTGCCGAATCAGCACACAATCTTCTTTATTGGCGTTATCACCAATATGCAGGCTTTGGTCCAGGAGCACATGGACGTTTCATTGAGCATACACCGAATCATTCCTATTTCTGTTCAAAAACATTGTCATCACACCTTGAAAACCGCGAACGTTATGTCACAATAAATGAAAAGCATCCCGAACAGTGGCTTAATTTGGTAGAAACAACAGGACATGGCTGTATTGAAACAGAACATTTAACCACTGAACAACAGGCAAATGAAATGCTCCTTATGGGATTACGCCTTTGCGAAGGCTTAGAACTTATACGCTATGAAACCTTAAGCCCTAAACGCATTCCAATGGAAAAACTGATCGATTTACAACACCAAGAATTGATAGAAATGGTGGATAACCAACGCTTAAAAGCAACAACCAAAGGACGTATTGTTCTTGATCACATCATCAGCCAACTCGCAAACTAAAGTTTTTATAACAACATACTTATTTTAATCATAATTATCATTTTTCACAGCAAAGGTGAGATTAGAATATCGTGAGATTCTCTCATTTCAAAACTATTTATAGCAAGCTAGTTACCGCCATTTGCTTACACCTTAAAAAGGGAGAAGCATGTGGATAAAAACTATAAAAAAGGAGTAAAAAGGCCTCTGATGAACACTCTTAAATGCTAAAAGCTATTGCAATATTTTGAGCTAGAAAATGTATGGTGCTCTAACTTTATTTTTCATAAACATAAAGATGAGGAGGCACTGTAGACTTTATACGCTTCACGGAAAATTTTATACTACACTATTCATAAGCACCGTAGTGGCATAAATGTGATAAACATTGAGAAAATTTCTTTAAAACAAGTATGTGAATGCATAATACGATAATGTATTGTTCTTTATGAAATCGTGGCACCATTTAAAGAACCAGAGAAATAAGCATGAAGCCATGCATCAGTCTCTGATTATTTAAAAAGATATTACTCTAGTTACTTTTGAAAACCGTAAAGCCGAATAAAAAAGGAGAGTAAAAAAGCACGCTGATTTTCACCTTTATACCTTTTATATTTTCCCTCAATCAGGTTGTGGTTGTATGTCTGTTTCAGAGATTATAAAAAATAGATATACACAATACTTTTATCCTATTCTGGCATATAAAAGCTGTTGTCGCAAAAAATACTGAACCAATATTTATTTGAGATACGCGGCTGTATGATTGGTGTTGATTTATAGATAACAGCAACATCATGAGCTTTATTACACAAATAATGCACTCAAATGGCAAATATACCAAATATGAATCGAGATTGCTTTGTTAGCGAGCGAAATGACATTAATCCCATATAATTTCACTTGTATGCGTACATGCTTATGAGTATCTATACGCGTCCTTTAAGGTTATTTTATTAAAAAATTGAGAATAATACTAGGACAATCCTTGGCTAAAGAAGTCAACGTGATGCTACAAAAGAATTTCTGTGTACCTTTATCATAACCAATATTAAAGCTGATTAAATAAGCTCACCTTCTATCTCGTAATGATATTGCAACGGAAGTTCTTGGGGACAAAAAAAGCAGAGCAAAATATATGAAATAAAATAAACTTAAAGCGCTTTTCCTATAGTCTTTATTCTAAGAGAGTCTAATTGAAATAAGAGGTACCTTTTGTGAGAGCTCAGAAACCATATTAAAACATGAGCTGTGAATGAGCGCATTTATGTTGTACAAACTTTTTACAATAGCAACATGTTTTTGTGTGTCTTCATGGCTTCAACCTGTCACTACACAATGATGATATAATATTCATTGTTTTCCATATATGATTGCACTGCCTTTCTACACCTTAAAGAACGAATATTTTCAATCTAATATGGTCTAAATAGTTCTGCTTCTTCAAGCAGTCCTCTTTTGGCTTTCCAATTATGTAATTCAATTAACTAAAGATTCTACAGACAAGAATCCCAACTTAAGAATATTCATCACTTACTCTAAAACCACTTAATATATTAAGTTTTACGGAACTCGTATCACCATACCTTAAATGGTAATATCTTATGGCACAACAAGATAAAAGTATTTTTGAACCAGCAATCTTTTCTTTATGAAAAAAAATCAATAATAAAACGCTCATAAATAGTAGTAAGCGTTTCCACTGCATCAAGGGACACACACTCATCTACCATATGCATCGTTTGCCCTGGTAAGCCGAATTCAACCACTGGGCAATAATCCTTAATAAATCGCGCATCCGAACTACCACCTGAAGTGGAACATTCTGGTATATTCCCTGTTACACTTTTAATAGCATTGGATAAAGTTTGAATAAGTTTATCATTTTTGGTTAAAAAAACATCCCCTAAACTTGGAATCCATTCAAGCTGATAAGAGGGATATTGGTTACCATTGTTTTTTGATTGCACCAAAGCAAGACGCTTTTCAATTTCCTCCACCAGTGTTTCTTTTGTCCAAAGATCATTGTAGCGTATATTAAAACGAACTGTTGTCTGCGCTGGGATAATATTGACTGTTAAATTACCGGTATCGATGCTTGTTAGCTCTAGATTACTAGGTTGAAAATTCTCTGTCCCTTTATCTAAAGCAGTTTGTGTCAATGCTTGAATAAGCTTACTTGCCAAAGGCAAGGGATTAGCAGCCCGCTCTGGAAAAGCAACATGACCTTGGCAACCCTTCACGGTAATAATACCAGAAATCGATCCGCGGCGACCAATTTTGATAATATCACCAACAGTCTTTACGCTTGTTGGTTCCCCCACAAGAGCCGCAGTCCATTTTTCACCTTTTTTTTCTGCCCATTTGAGAAGTTTTACCGTACCATTAACAGCAGGCCCCTCTTCATCACCAGTAATTAAAAGGCTTACCCTTCCTTTAATGGGTCGTTTCTCAAAAACTCGCGCTAGAGCCGCAATAAAACAAGCGATTCCACCCTTCATATCAACAGCACCCCGCCCATATAATTTTCCTTGATCTATGACAGCTTCAAAAGGTGGATAAGTCCAATCTTCCAATGCACCTGGCGGTACGACATCCGTATGACCCGCAAACATAAGATGGGGTCCTTCACTTCCCATTTTTGCATAAAGATTTTCAACATTGTCTGTATTTTTATCCGTAAAAATAGGGCGCTCGACATGAAATCCCATTTTTTTCAAAAATTGTTCCAAAGTTGATAACGCCCCTGCTTCATGAGGTGTAACAGAAGGACAACGAATAAGTGCCTGTAATAGCTGAAGTGGATCTGTAAGAACAGACATAAAAAACCTTCCCATTTTTTATAAGTCATCGGAACTTAGGGTTATTACGCTGAATTACAAAAAAGATAAAGTAAAAACATTGAAGACACTCAGCAAACCAAGCAGGGGAGAACAATCGTGCTGAGAGCTTCAATGGCTTCCTCATTATACATGAGCAAGCACACACACAACAAAACACTCAACAAAAAGTTCCGTTAAATATTGCCTTCATTTGAAAGTTTTTTACGCCTCTAAATTATATGAATCAAAATTAATTGCATGCAGTCTAGGAGCATTTTCTTTCAACCAAGCACGATATGTTTTACTATCAGGACATAGCTCTTCACAAAGAGCCCAAAATCTTGGCCCATGATTCATTTCAACAAGATGAGCAACTTCATGGGCAACAACATATTCCACAACTTCTTTTGGCGCCATAATAAGGCGCCAAGAAAAAGAAAGACGCTTATCTATTGAACAAGAGCCCCAACGACTTCTCGTATCTTTATAACAAATGGATTTGACTTTACGCTCTACCTGATGAGCATAATGTGCCACCAAAGGCGTTATAATAAGCGCCGCTTGTTTTTTTAAAACGTCAGCAATGCGTCTTGGAAGATATTCTAATTGACCATAAACAATAATTTCAGGCCCTTGCTCCGCATCTGCTGTAATGATTTCTGTTACTCCACGTCCCTCTCTATGTTTTATGGTATGAGAAACACCCAATAAGGGAATTGTCGCCCCCTCTTTGAGATAAGCATTTTTATGAGAGATTTGTACATGAGCAAGACGTGCCTCAATCCAAGATCGATGCTTTTCAATAAAATTTTCAACCGCATAGAGATTTATTGCTGGTGGTGTTGTTACACAAATCTCCTGACTTCTGGCATCAATACGTAAGGTAAGACGGCGCGCATACTTATTTTCCCGCACCCGTACAGGTACAGAGCGCTCAGAAAAAATAAAATGCTGTTTAGAAATGCTCATATATTTTTATCTTCATCAATAAATGTACCCCTTACTTTGCATTAATCTGATTAATAAAAGATCTCAATACTGTTTCAAGGCAATCTAAATCTTGTGGACGAGAAAAGCGATGATCTGCATCACGAACAAGTGTCAATGTTACATCATGGAGAGGTAAATGATCAAGTAAAGTCAATGTATGCTGATAGGGAATATCTTCATCTTCCATCCCTTGTAGAATATGGACTGGACACCCAACATCAATGCATCCTTTCATAACACAATTTTCGCGCCCATCTTCAATCAATGTTTTTGTAAAGGGCATTGGCTCTGTATCATCAACTGCAGGTCGTTCAATATAGCCTTTCTCCTCCAAAATCTTCCATTCTTCTGGGCCTAATTTTGGTTCCACCAATGTTTGTGTAAAATCAGGTGCTGGAGCAATCAATACCATGCCAGCAAGCTTCTTATTTTTCTGTGCTAGCATCATAGCAAGCCTTAGCGCAATCCACCCACCCATAGAGGAACCAATCAAAATTTGTGGACCCTCACAATAGGTTTCAAAAGTCGCTAAACTTTCCTTAACCCAACGCGAAATTGTTCCTTGAAAAAAATCACCTTCAGATTCTCCATGTCCAGAATAATCAAAACGTAAACAAGACAAATCATTCTTCTGAGCAAACTGATCAACTAACGTTGCCTTACTTCCTAACATATCGGATTGATAGCCAGGAAGCCAAACCAAACCTGGAGATTGGCGCCCCTTGCGATAGCGTACTGCAAGTGCGGTGTTCTCAAATGAAAAAAACTGACAAGGAATATTTTGATCCATGATTCTTTATCCTCCATAAAATAATTTCTTTAAATTAAGAGAAAAACTTTTATAATCTAAATCATCCCAAAAAGTAATAAATCAAATAATGAAAATAACACGAATTATAGTTGTTTTTAGGTACATAATTGTATATTAAATTAACTGTAGTTGAATCAAAATTTAAGGAGCATAAACCATTCGTAAACCGTTTAAAATGACACCTACCCAAAAAGACGGACCACGTTCAAATCAGGATATTCGGGTACCTCATGTTCAGCTTATCAATGATGAGGGACAACATCAGGGAGTTGTTTCGATACAAGAAGCTCTTGCTATGGCTGCAGATGCGGGACTTGATTTGGTTGAAATTGTACCAAATGCGGAGCCACCTGTATGTAAAATCATCGATTTGGGAAAATTAAAATATCAAACCCAAAAAAAAGCTGCTGAAACACGTAAGAAGCAAAAAGTCATCGAAATCAAAGAGATTAAGATGCGCCCAAATGTTGATGTCCATGATTATGGAGTCAAACTCAAGGCTGTTCATCGCTTTATTGATCATGGTGATAAAGTAAAGATTACTTTGCGTTTTCGTGGTCGTGAGATGGCTCACCAAGATCTTGGATTAAAGCTTCTTCAGCGTGTGAAAGAAGATACAAGTGAAATTGCCAAAATCGAATTGGAGCCAAAGCTTGAAGGCCGGCAAATGATGATGGTGATAGCACCTAAATAGTTTTGCATTGGAATAATATTCGCATGCAATTCATCAAAATGATGTGTATAGTATTATTTAGAAGCACCACATAGAGTTTTTGTGGTGCTTTTAAGGTTTTATAAATGTGTATAAATCCTTTTAAGAGTTTAATAATGCTTGATCGATTTATAAGAAGAATTCATTATTTTGCATATTAAATGAGAAAACTCAAACATCGTAAGGTCTTCTTATTTCAAGCTCTCTGTATCATGCAATGCGGCAAAATTGTTTGCTTACACATCACAAATGGAGATGATACATAAAAATTATCAAAAAAGCAGAAATGTTTTTTGTGAACTATTTCAAGTGCCAAAGACTATCACAATATGGAAATTGGTAAATACAATAGTGAAACTTGCCGGTACCTTTTATTGAAAACTAAAAATAATGATGAACAACGAATTTTCGTTATACCTTTCACAGAAACTTTGCACTACATTCTTCACTCTCACCATCGTGAAATTGATGTGATGAACCTTGAAAGAAAAAGCTATTTTTGTAAAAAAGATTAAGGGGCTTCTTAATTAAGAGTGTTTCAATCTTGCATAAAATAATGAGAGAATATAGAAGCTCTTCATGGCTAAAAAACAAATTTCCTCTTTTGACAAACATCTTATTATCCGCCTTTTGCGAGAAAATTTTCGTAAACATATGCGTTGGTATAGTGCGGCTATCTTCTCAATGATCATCATTTCTTGTACCACAGCAACCAGTGCATGGATTATGCGGGATGTTGTTAATCAGATTATTGATGCACAAAATTTTCCTATGATTGTTTTGATTTCTAGCTTCATTGCTTTTATCTTTATTCTCAAAGGAGTTGCAACTTTTTTCCAAACTTACTTTCTAAACAAAGCAGGCAATAGTATCATTGCTGAACAACAGCGTAAAATTTTTGCACGACTTATGGAACAAGGAGTCTCTTTTTATCATAATAACACTTCATCTGATCTTCTTGTTCGTGTAACTCATAATGCGACAGCCGTACGTAATATAATTGATACTATTATCACAACTTTTGTACGTGATTTGCTTTCCGTTAGTGGTCTGTTGCTTGTCATGTTCATTCAAAACTTTGTGTTAATCTCCATTACTTTAATCGTAGGACCACTAGCTTTTTTAGGCGTTCGAATGGCTTTAAAACGCGTTCGCAGCTTGATGGAAAAAGAGCTCCTTTCACTTGGTGAAATTATCAAAATCGTACAGGAAACGGCTGTTGGTATTCGAATCATCAAGGCCTTTTCACTAGAAGAAGTCATGAAAAAACGGATGGACAAAGCCATTTGTGATGTTGAAAAACAAACAAACAGTATTGCAACACTCGAAGCTATTACCAATCCAATTATGGAAACACTCACGGGTGTTGCCATTGCAGGTATTATTTGTTTTTCCGGTTATCTTGCAACCCAACGCGCAGGTGTTCAAGGTGAATTTATGTCCTTTATTGTTGCTTTACTTTTAGCTTATGAACCCGCAAAAAGACTAGCAAATGTACGTGTTAAAATTGAATCTGGCTTGGTCAATATCCGTACGATGTTTGAAATACTCGATTGTCCCCTTACAGTTGTAGAACATAAAGAAGCTAAAGATCTGAATAAAACGCAAGGAACTATTCGTTTCGAACATGTTTCTTTTGCATACACTAATAACAAAATGATATTGAAAGACATCAACCTAGAAATAGAAGCCGGAAAAATGACAGCATTGGTGGGACCATCCGGTTCGGGAAAATCAACCCTTATCAACCTTATTATGCGCCTCTATGACCCCACAAAAGGACGCATATTGATTAATGATCAAGACATTCGCTACACAACATTTCGCTCTCTGAGAAACCTGATGGCCTATGTAGGACAGGATACTTTTCTCTTTCAAGGAACTGTTAAATATAATATCGGACTTGGAAAAGAAGGAGCTAGTGATGACGAAATTATCGAAGCAGCAAAAGCAGCAAATGCTCATGACTTTATTATGAGTTTGTCAAATGGTTATGATACACAGATAGGTGATAATGGCTGTAATCTTTCAGGGGGGCAAAAACAACGACTCGCTATCGCTAGAGCAATGATTCACGATAGTGAAATTCTGATTCTTGATGAAGCAACGAGTGCGCTCGATTCACACACCGAAGCACAAATTAATGAAGCTATTCATCACCTTACTAAAGGACGCACAACGATCATTATTGCTCATCGCCTTTCAACGATTGCTCGTGCTCATAAAATTGTGGTCATACAAAATGGACAACTAATTGAACAAGGTACTCAAAAAGAATTGCTAGCAAAAGAACATGGGTTTTATAAAAAACTTCATAATATCCAGTTCAAAAAACATACCTCCTAATTTCTAGATCCTTAAATAAAATTTGAAATAAAAAATGGATAGAAGGTAATGCTCCATTTATAAAAAAGACTTGTTACCAAGAAAAAGCATTACTTTAATCAAAGTTTGCGAAGAATTTATGGTTTATTGAAAATAAACTTCTTGGATTTAAATGAAAACTTTACTCGCTATTTTGTTGAATGCAATTGACTTTAACCATGAAATTTCAAAAACCCCTTCCCTTCCTCAAATAAGTGTTGAAACATTCATAAGTGTTGTGAATCCTGAAAGAGAGAGCATCAAGGTTTGAAAAAATTATCGCGGATGATAATGAATCTGGATCAATACAACCTTTATCCGTGTTTATCCCTGCACTGATAATTTTTTTCTCCACACAACTTTTAAAGGACAAAGACTCTACCCAATCTGATCTGTAAACAATCTAGATTTTTATTGAGCTCATTCCACTTGATAACAACTTATGTGATTCACTTATACAAGGCTTACCCTAAATATTCACCACGTGCTTTCAGAATACTGTGTCAAAAAGGCTTACATACCTTATATCGCCACACCTCAAATGTCGGTCTTTTATGGTACAACAGAATAAGCTAACAATTATAAATTGTGTTGCAAATTATAGATACACTCCGTTTAAAAGAAAAACATTGAAAAAATAAGAGAGGTTTTATTATAAAACTTTTTTACTGTTGTAGCTTGCTTTAAAGCAAGCTTTGCTGTTTTTTCTACATTTAGAAACTAAAATGATATTCCTCCAATACTTTAACTGCTTGAAGAGTTTATAAATGCACAACGTTAGTGCTTATATAAGGCTATAATTTCAATATGCAAAAAAACAGATGAAAAGCAAAATGACATTCCTCTTTCTTTTAACCGCTAAAATAGAAAAATACGACATATAACTCTGATAAATATTTTTACAAAAATATCTTTTAATATACATTTTAATACTTTGATTTATAATCATAATTTGTTATTTTACATCTTAAACAAAAGATAAGATGTAATTTGCTTATTGCAAATTTTCTTTATATTTATGATGAATCAATCAAAAGCGCTTGTTGTACGTCATAAGAGATATTGGTATATGCATAAAAACTCTTAAGATAAGCAATAAAAATACCTCTACACTTTCAAGTGAAAAGATTGTCAGCAACATGAGAAGCTGAAAAATAGAATGATAATGCCGGCTTATAGCTTTAGTAAATACTTATACCTTTATTAATAACGGTAGTGTGGATTTTATACCATTCATAAGAGGTACTTTATACCATTTCACAAGCAATCTTATGAAATAGACTCAAGCGCACACTGAGAAATGTTGCTTTAAAACAAGTACATAAACTTGCAATACAATAATGTTATATTTTGGAGTATTCTGTTCGCGGAGCTATTCGTTATAAGAAAAGTGATCTCATTCAAGACACAATAAACAAAAATCTAAAATAATAGGTAATTTTTATTATTAAAAAATATTGCTTTAAATGCGTTTGACAATAAAATCGATGTCTTATGAATTCTCCGCTTAACGCTTTTGTTTATCACGTTCTTTAATGGAATCATGTCCTTCACATAAAAACAGAATGCCATTGTGTTGCAAATTCACGTGCTTGTTTTAAAGAAACCTCTCTCAAAGTCTTCCCCAAGCCCATTTCGCGATAACGTCCGTGAATTGTATAATGATAAATCCATTAAGCTGCCCTATCTTTACGCTTATGGAGTAACAAGCCGGCACCATTCACACTATTCTGCCAGTCCCTAATGTTGCGACAGCTCTTAGTTCTCGAGATGATTCATAAGAGGCATTTTTAGTCATTTCTTAATAGTTTTATCCACACAGAATTCTCCGCTTGTAGCATGCAAGCCGAATGGTTTTGATTGATTCAATACGAAAGAGATTAGTAATGAGAGAATCATATAATATTCAAAGTTCTAATTCAAGTTGAATAACAATAAATTATCTTTATAAATCAATATATTGCACACACTCCATTCTTTAGGCAACAGCACGATATGGGCTTGAAAACAAGGTAAGGTATTTCTCTAAAATAAATATATAGCAGCAAAATAACATACTATCTTTCGTGAAGATTTTTTCCCTTTAGAGAATAGCATAAACAAAAAATCGAATATTTCAGATATATCTCTTCACGCCTCAACAAAAAGCTTCTTCTTTTATAGGATTTCTAGTCTATCTCTTCTTCCTCAGATTTAGAAATGAGAGACAAAAAACGAAGAAATTGTTTTTTTAAATTCAATCTTTAATAATCTCTTTCATAAAAGAGACCTATACTAGAATTTTGTTCATTTCCTATGGCACCTTTAGCTTTGAGATGACGCGAAATATCTAAATTAATTGTCCCTTTCGTCGTTCCATCAGACCCTGCTTCAAAGCCCAAATAAATATTATTGTGTATGTAGCGTCCAATACGTAAGCCTGTATTCCCCTTCTCATTAACGATAACATCAAGATCATCAAGTCCAATTTTAGTTCGTAAAGTATTCAACAAAGATGTATTAGAACTACCTGCAAGATCAGCCGCTGCTGCTGCAAGTTGAGCAATCTGAAATGGTGATAATTCATTAAGAGAGCGATTAAAAATCAAACGCGCCAAAATCTCATCCTGAGGCAAATTTGGTTGTGATGAAAAATTAATATCAAGATTATCAACCGTCCCACTTACAGTTACAGTGACGCGAATATCACCACTGTTATTGTTGGTTACAAAATAAACCGTAGGATTAAGATTACCACTAAAACTCGCTTGTCCTTGATCAAAATTAAGACGTTGCGACAGGATATCAAAACGTCCACGAATCATTCTAAATTCACCAACTGGATGCACATCATTCAATGGACCTGCTAGATTAATGCGTCCTCCCAGTTCAGCATCTAAGCCTTTTCCGCGTACAAAAAATTGATTGCGTGCTGTAATACGCATATTTGATAGCACGACAGATGAAGATTCTTGTGTAACTATACGGCTTTTGCTTTTGTTCGTGTTCTTAACATCAGCACGTTCAAGTGTTGTTTGAATCGATTTAGTTAAATTCTTATTTCTAACATCAAGAAACTTGGCACTTTTAAAATGATCAGGAACAAAAACTTCAGCTTTTTCAACGATGATATCACCACCAAGAACAAGACTATTTAAAAAATGACCTGTCATTGTCATCTCACCTGATAATGTTGCCAGAATCATAGAACCATCATTATAATTGGCATTATCAAGATGAAATATCAAATCTGTCTCTAGACCATTAGAGATACGACCTGAAGCAGAAATTCCTCCCCCCTCAAACGAAGAAGCTGAAGCTTTTTCTATAAGGATATGATCACCTTTCAATTTGCCTTCAATCGTTATATTATTCAATCCTACATTTGTTTGTGAATCAAAAAAGCTACCGTCGCCTATAGAAATATTTCCTATCAATTGTGGCTTTGATAATGACCCATTAAGAGCTGTATCAATTCTTGCTGTACCCGTTATATGTGCACCACGCTTAGCTAATAAGAGATTAACAAAATCAAGAGGCATTATCCCTTTAACGTTTAATTTTGCCTCTGAACCATTAAGAGATAAAGGCCCATGGATGGAAAGATCTAATCCTTTATCTCCAGTAGCTATCATATTTTCAATATGAAATGTCGATTTTTTATAAGAACCACGAGCATTTATATTGATTGACATCGGTCCTTTATGCGTCATAGCGGTTAAATTTTGACTAGAAAGCTCAAAATGAGCAGATGGATCCTTCATTGTTCCATCAATATCAACTTTACCTATTACTGTCCCATCAAGCGCTTGTCCTGCAATAAAACCATTCGCCAAACGTGCAGATAAATTTTGCAAATTAATATGAAGATCAAGCGCATTTTTCTCTAGAGATACACGCCCCTGAGCTTGTGCTTGTATTCCTTCTCCTGTTAAATTTGCATTCAAAGTAAGATTTTGATCTACAGTGTTTCCCGTAGCAGAAAAAGAAAAAGGCATAATTTTTTTATCTTGAAAAGCAACGGTTGTCAGTCCCTCACCTTTTATATCGTAAGTTATATCAGGTTTTTTTAAATGACCACGAATCATAACCTGCCCTGTTACACTCCCTGCTGCTCCAAGATCGGATTTCCACAAATTGACTAAAGTAGCAGGAAGGGCATTCATTGTAAGTTGTAAATTCAGGGTATCTTGAATATTTCCTGCTAAGATGATGTTGCCCCCATTTATTGCAATTCCTAATTCATTGATTGTCATTCCATCTTTATCAAAAGAAATTATAGATGGCTTCGGCAATGTTGCATGAAAAGTGTGTTGTTTTAAGTCCACAGCTTCAATTTGCACTTCTCGTTTTATACTTTCTGGAAGTTCCTCAACCATTAAACGACCAGAAAGCCTTGCATTGAGAGTATCATGCAACATCGCTTGGACAGTAAAAACCGTTTGTCCATTATTCCTATCGGCGTGAGCATTTAAACGATTGACCATTACCAAAGGTGTTTGAATATGTTCTGCATTGATAACTCCTTCAAACTGAGTCATGCCAAAAGGGTCGAATATGTCAGCATCTATTGCCAATTTTTTTATTTTATTCTTGGAAAAATTCAAATGGTTAACATGCGCCTTCACATTGGTTTTTTGTCTGCCATTTTGTTCATCAAAAATAAAATCTCCTTTTACTTTTCCACTACCATCCTGCAAAAATAACGCTGAAAGTACGGAAATATCATCGGCATCAATATGCAGCGCTCCTTTCAAAAAACCGCCAAGTTGTTGAGAAAGATCACCCGTTATTTTTGCACTTCCCCCTCTAATATCGATATTTTCAAGTTTTCGAATTTTATGAGAATCTTTAAAAGAGGCCGATAAATGCAAAGGTTTCTTAGCAAAAATTCCTTCACCTTTTATCCCCCCCGTTAAAGCAGTAACTGGTGCTGTATTATCTACAAGTACATCTATGTTAAATGTTGTGTTTTGAAGTTTCTTCCCTACGATTAATGCTTCAGCAATATGGGCACGTGTATTTAGTTTTATATGGCTATTGCGCCCTCTCGCCGTACTTTCAATCGTAAGCGCACCGCTTA
This sequence comes from Bartonella sp. AA86SXKL, assembly GCF_042196885.1. NCBI lineage: Bacteria > Pseudomonadati > Pseudomonadota > Alphaproteobacteria > Hyphomicrobiales > Bartonellaceae > Bartonella > Bartonella sp. AA86SXKL. The sequence goes on from NZ_JBHIRE010000001.1 coordinate 143,701, forward strand.
TCTTTGGATCTAATTTGGACAAATCAGATATTTCAGCAGATAGATCCATTTTAGCGCTTTCATCTGAAAAATAACCATTAGCCTTTATGTTTGTATATTGATTTTTCAAATTAAAATGACGAAAAATGAAACCCTTCGTATTTCGAGTAGCACCACCTGAAAGAGTGATGTTTCCTTTGAATAAACGATCAAAAGACTGCACGCCTATTTTCATATCGTCAGCCATTCCTGATAATTGGAGATCAAAAATGCCACTCAATAAATTGATCGTTCCTTTGGCTTTAATATCTGCACTACCAGAAAGTGATTGTTTACTGAACACTTCCAAAGGAGTTAATGTTTGAGCTTTTAAACCGAGATCGCCTTTAAAAACAAAATTCTCCATTGTCCCTTTTAACCAAGAAGAAAAACTCTGAGCCGTAACACTCAGATCATGAATCAAAATTGGTTTGTTCGAAACAATATCCGTATCTAAATGCACATGAACCGCTTGGCTTAAATTTTCTACTAACGCTCCCTTAATCTTTTTAACCCCTTGAAGCGTCCCTTTAACCTGAACACCAACATGACGAGAAGCTGCATTATCAAGATTTTCGCTTACTCCTCCCATATCAAAAATTGCATCGCGAATATAAATATTTTTATTGCTTAAATGATTTACAACCAACCGCCCATTCCAAGATTGTTGACCTTCGCGACCATAGTCAATGTTCAAAGCAAGAGTATTCGCAGGTTTTGGCACTTCTGATATAGGTAAATGAACAGACTCCTTTTCGTTATCAAGAGCCATTTTGCCATCAACAAAAAGCCGTCGCAAGAATCCATCGGCGGTTATTTCAGCATTGGCTATAACATTCATTGCTTTGTTCTGAATAACCATCTGATCAAGGTGTGTCACACCTTCTTTTGTTCTTCTTGCCTTTGCTTTTAATGTTATATCAGATTCGAAGAGACTACGATATTGAACAGGTATTAAAGGGCTCAGTGTTCCCTCTAATTTCGTAGAAAAACTCTGTCCTTCTGGAACACTTGCAAGAATAACATTACCATCTAAAATAGAATGATGATCGGACTCTAAAGAAAGTTTGATAACCAAATCATCAAAAGTACCATCACCTTTCACGACGAGACTTAATGCTGGACGTTGTTCAATGTTAAAAATATTCGCCAAAATACCATTTTGTGGTTCGTTAGCAGAAATATCAATTTGAGCTGTACGATTACTATCAGATATCTTGGTGAGAACAGAAAAAGAACCCGGTGCATCTAAACGATGCGCCGCTATATCGACATCAAAATTACCACCAGCCAAGGTGAAATTGCCTTTTAAGGACATATCAGCAGAAAAACCAAAAAGATTCTGTTCAAATGTCACATGTTGAGCTGTAAGCGTATTGATAGAAAGAGCAAGCGGCAATTTTGGTAAAGAGAACTTACCCGTCTCAAGGGAAGAAACAAAAGAAGAATTGCCTTGCGGTTTGCGTAAAAATGTAACCTGTTCTGCCGAAAGCTGGTTAATATCCATCCGCCCTCTCAGCAACGCTAGACGATTCCAATCCATTTTAGCATTGGTAATTTTAAGCCAAATCCCTTTTTTATCACTGACAGTAATAGTATCAATTGATGTTTGAGAAGACAGTGTCCCTTGCATATTGTGTAAACGAACTTGACGATTAGGTGTTGAAAGCTTTCGTTCAATTAAAGAAACAAACCATGAGCGATCATCTGTTTTCATTTCGCTAGAGGGAAGAATGTCTCCTCTTTGCGCAAAAACAAAACCACCCACCCAAAAAAACAAAAATACAAAGAAGAAAGCTGATAAACGTACACCTTTTTTCATTAAAATGCTTGCCCTATACCTACATAAAAACCAATGCGAGGGTCACCCTTCTCTCTCTTTAAAGGAAAGGCTAAATCAACGCGTAAAGGACCAAGACCCGTCATATAACGACCTCCTATACCGGCTCCCCATTTAATTTTTTGAGAAAAATCAAAATTCGCCTTTTCCCCTACTAAACCTCCATCAAGAAAACTGACAAACCCTATTTTATCATTTAAAGAAACACGCAATTCTGCTGACCCCTCAATAAGCGCCCGTCCACCAACAACCCCATCATTTTCTGTTTTGATACCAATATTACGGTAAGCATAACCACGAACAGAGCCCCCACCACCAGCAAAAAAAAGCGTATTTGCGGGTACTTGTGCTGTATCATTCCCAAGAATTGTACCAAGCTTTGCCCGCGCAGCAACAACAAAACGATCCCCTTCATCCAACGCCCAATAAGAACGACCTTCTGCTGTTACTTTTGCAACAAAGTTGCTAAAACGCATCTCATAAAAAGGCTCAATGAAAACTTCACCATATAAACCTTTTGTTGCATTAAACTTATTATTACGACTATCGTAAATCAAACCGCTAGGGAAACCGATTGTTGTAAAATTACGGCTCCCAAAATAGATATCGCGTGAATAACCATTTGAAACTTCTACAGCAGCCTGTCCCGATAGATTACCATTAAAAATATGCGTAATACCTAATTTTCCTTTGATGGCTTTTGTCGTATAATTTTCTAAAACATCTTGTTGTATTTTTAATTCTGACCTGAAATCTGTATCTGGCGTGAGTACACCGGGCTTTATAAATGTGCCACCGAAAAGATAATCAAAATTTTTAAAATTATATGATTGCTTTTTATTGCTACCAACACCACTTATTTTTGTTTCAATTTTAAGAGTCTCTGCATGACCAAAAAGATTGTTATGCATCCAATAAGTCTCAAAACCAGCACCGTCTAAAGTTGAATAGCTACCGCCTACACCAAAACGACGCGGTTTACGTTCTTGTACAACAAGTGCAAGCGGTAAACTACCATCTAGATTAATAGTATCAGCCTCACGTATATTGATAGCACGAAAAACACCAAGGCGCGCAAGACGTTCATTTGCCTTAGCTAACGCATCAGAATCGTATATCTGCCCTGGTTTCAATCCGGTCATCCACGCGATATAAGCTGAATCTACACGTGGTTTCTTACTTATATTACGCACACTTAAAGGACCATAATAAGCCTTTTGTCCAGGAGCAACAACAATCCGTCCTTCAACACGCAACGCAGCATGGTCAGCCACGACCTCACTCTTCATAATTTTAGCTTTAGCATAACCTTGTTGCCGCCATCCTTCTATCGCCCATTTTTCTGCTTTCAAAATGGTTTCAGATTTAGCAATAGCCCCAACTTTATAGCCCAATTCTTCAATTGTGGGCATTTTATGCGCTTTACGTTTTTCAAACGGAGCTACTTTATCAATATTTGCAATACTAAAAACATATTGTGGACCAGCATTAATTGTAATAACAATATTAGACCGTGCTGGAAGTTGAGTTACCGGACTTAAATCAGCGACTTCTAAGCCATTAATTTTAATACTAATAACACCACCATAGCGTCCATCAGCATAAAGAGCAGAAAGAATTGCTCGATAATCTGAACGCGCCTTGGCGAGCAAACCAGAAGAACTGGCGGATGCTTTCTCTTTATCAGCAACAAGAGAAGAAACAGATTTAACTATTTTTATACCTTCTAATGGTGCACCTGGCGGTGCAACAACATCAACTTTATAAAATTTCTCTGTACTTTTGGCATAATGTGAAGAAGAATTTGTTTTCTTTTGACCAAAAAGAGGGATGCCGAAAAAATCAAATGCAGCAAGTGGCTGTGGAAAAGAAAAAGCAAAACACAAGCCTATAAATACACAGCGCACAGTCCCTGATTTTAACAAAATTCTTGTCTGGTATACCATAAAATCAGATACCTTATAATACACTTTGCATCTACTACGCTTTAAATAATATAAAAATAAGAAAGGTAAATATAATTACTTTGCACATTTTACACGTTTTATCACATCAAATAACACTCTGCGATACATAACGTTATCCTCCCCTTATATTTTCATAAAATTCTGCACTGTTGTATAACACGAACAGCCTCATTCTTTTTTTCTTAACATATTTATTTAGCTTATTATAAATGTTTTATTGCGTCCCATATCATCATGGTTAAATTTGTACAAATGACTTTCCATGGGAATGCTAAAAAACTGCCCACGTATATAGTTCTCTCTATAAAAAAAGCTATAGAGATGCTTCTTGATTTTTATAAATAGATATGATTGTCTCTACCAAGTCTAAAGGGGAAAATAAATAAATGATCGCACGTATTACAACTGTTGCTTTTCGCGGTCTAGAAGCAGTCCCTGTCGATGTACAGGTTATGATTTCGTCTGGTAAAATAGGAATGGCTATTGTTGGATTAGCTGATAAGGCAGTTGCAGAAAGCCGTGAACGTGTACAAGCAGCCCTCCACGCTTGTGGACTTTCTATGCCTACTAAACGAATTACGATTAATCTTGCACCAGCTGATTTGCCTAAAGAGGGATCGCATTATGATTTGCCAATCGCTGTAGGCTTAATGCTTGCTATGGGAATCCTCCCTCCCGAAGTAGCTCAAGACTATATCATTTTAGGAGAATTATCACTGGATGGTTCACTTACCGCTGTTAATGGTGTTTTACCAGCTGCCATGACAGCTTTATCACTCGATAAAGGACTGATTTGTCCCTTCCAATGTGGACCTGAAGCAGCATGGGCAAATGCAGAAATAAATATTCTTGCCCCAGAGACTCTGCTCACTATAGTCAACCATTTCAAAGGAACCCAAATTCAAAAACGTCCACAACCGCGCCAATATACTATCGAAACTGGACTTCCAGATCTTTGCGAAATCAAAGGACAAAAAACAGCCAAACGTGCCTTAGAAGTTTGTGCTGCTGGACGCCATAACCTTTTGTTTGTAGGTCCCCCTGGTGCTGGAAAATCTATGCTAGCGCAACGCTTACCTTCCATTTTGCCACCTCTTGATAGCCGTGAGCTTTTAGATGTCTCTCTGATTGCTTCTATTACAGGAGAAACGGTTCATAATACCATTTCACTTCATTGCCCCTTTCGTTCCCCACATCATTCTGCTTCCATGGCCGCAATGATTGGTGGAGGGCTTAAAGGACGACCAGGAGAGGTCTCCCTTGCTCATAATGGTGTGTTATTCCTTGATGAATTGCCTGAATTTTCTCCACAGGTTCTTGATTCTCTTCGTCAACCTTTAGAAAGTGGGGTGTCAGTTATCGCCCGCGCTAATCACCATATTAGCTATCCTGCTCGCTTCCAACTTATTGCCGCAATGAATCCTTGCCGTTGTGGTATGGCAGGCGAAAAAGACCATGTTTGCCCTAAAGGGATACGCTGTCAAATCGATTATCAGTCCCGTATTTCTGGTCCTCTGCTTGACCGAATTGATTTACGGATTGATGTCCCTGCTTTGACGGCTATAGACCTTATGCAACCAGAACAATCAGAAAAAAGCTGTGACGTTGCCAAACGCGTCGCACGGTGCCGTACCATTCAAGCTAAACGTTTTTCAACAATGGGGTTTGATCATATTCGTACCAATGGCGATTGCCCTGCCAAAATTATAGAACAGATTGCCATTCCTGATAAAAGTGCGACCATACTCTTACGAGATGTGAGTGAAAAAATGCACCTCTCTGCACGCGCTTATCATCGCATTCTCAAAGTTGCACGCACAATTGCTGATCTTGACGGATCAGATACTCTTTCACGCTATCATCTCGCAGAAGCTATTTCCTATCGACTAGGCGCAGAAAGATTAACAGCCCTTAATTAAAAAACTACTCATCAATAAAAACTTATTGGAAAATAACGCAAATAAAGTTCTGTAAGTTTACCATCCTCTTCTAGAGATTTCAGCGCATAATTGAGTATATCAACCAATTTTTCATTCTTTTTTGCAACAGCAAGCTGCATTCCTTGCCCCAATAACTGTGGCGCCATATATGCCCCCCCAACAAAATGGCAGCAATCAACAGATTTTTGTTTTTTGAACCATAATGATAAAGCAAATCCATCATCAAAAATAAGGTCAATTTTACGCTCTTGTAATGCTTTATAGAGCTCTTCTCTCTTTTTAAACCCTTGCCATTTGGCTTTAGGAAAATAATGTTGAAAGAGTTTTTCGTGAACACTTTTAGACAAAACACCACTGGTTAAATGTATCAATTGATCGCTTATTGGCTCATCGAGATTTAAACGTCGAGAAGCAACAAATCGCGCTGGAAAGCGCAAATATGACTTTGTAAAAACAAGATCTTGCTGGGTTTTACTTGTTTCTTTTAAACCCGCAATAATGACTTCTGCACCACCATTTTTAACATGTTCTACAAGCTCTTTCCAAGGAATCACTTCTATTTCACAAAGCTTCTCTAATTTTAATTTTGAGCAAATAGCGCGCAATAAATCGATATTATAACCTGCAAGATACCCCGATTGATCAATAAAATTAAAAGGAGGAAAATCAAAACTTGTTACAAAACGCAAACGAAAGATATCCGTTGTATCAGGTTGTACCAAATGTTCATGCGAATCAAAAAAAGAAGGCAGCCTTTCAGCTTCTGCGTAAGAGGAAAATAGAACCCCCCCTGCTACAAATAAAATACGAATAAAAATATTGTATGGATTATTGAATAAAAAGTACTTTAAACGCAATTGAAGATGTTTCACATATATAGATTTTTTTATTTTCAAAATCTCTCCCCCATTTTTCAAAACTAAGATGCAACACTTCTTAACTATTATCTAACGCACTTCACCAAAATATCTGGCGTTTAATAAATAAAATTCTTGCTATTTTTGAAACCATTGAAAATGCTTAGATTTCTGATGTTAATTTTCCAAAATGAATATATAAAAAGTAATTTTAGAGAAAAGCGATTTAATTTTTTAATATAAGAAATAAGCTGTATATACTTTAGTGGTACACTTTATTTTATCAAAATATCCCGCGTACCTTAAAATATTAAGACCATTTCCTTGCGTATCACAACCTGGGAAGTATATAGATACTATTGAAGAAAAGAGTAAAAACACCCCTCAAATGCCGAGGGTTTTCTCAACATTAAGGTTGCACCAACATTTAAGAGCTGAAAAATAAAATGATGATTCTGATTTGCACTTTATTGTCACGATGGGAAAGATGGGGGACATAAATCTTGTAGTATTCACAGGGTATTTTGCGTTATACTATTCAAATATCGTTGTAAAATGAGTTTGGGAACATTGAGAGATGCTCCTTAAAAAGTGCGTGAATAAACAGTACAATGGCGTTTTGTTTTGAATGAGCGATGCAACCTCACGAGAATACAAGAAACAAAAGCGTAAGATAATGCGTCATTACCCTCCTTATTCAAAAACATCACCGTAAGACGTTTTTTTTAAATTGTAAAGTTGAATATAAAGATGATCGTGGAAACATGTTTTTACATTTACGCATTTATATTTTCCTCAAATAAAGCTTTTTTCACATTTTAAAGATGACACAAACCAATATACATAATATTTTCGTCTCAATCTAACATACAAAAGTTTGAACTGCTTAGAGAGCTCGCAACCTTTGTTTTAAATATATGGTAGAATTAGGATTGAAAAATTGATTTATGGATAAAACAAGTGAGACCTTTATTAGTGTAACACAAAATGCATAACTAATTCTGAAACAGAACGTATATGCAAAAATAAACAAAGTAAATAGCATCGTTTATGAAACAGCTTTTTGTATAAGTCATAAGTGTTTATTCGCCTTATATCACCGCCCTAGTGTTTTACAGCATAACAGTACACTATCATTTTATCATTCTCTCCATTATATATCGACAGATATTGAATCTAGATCTGATATACGGTAAATATTTAATGTGGTTATTCCATAAATAACTGATCAGAACATTGAGCTTTAAAAAAAGCGGATAAAATATTGTAAATTGAACACAGGAATGGACTAACTTATGAGTGATGAAATAACCTCACCAGCACAAAGCAATAACTATGATGCCGCTTCTATCAAAGTTCTCAAAGGTCTTGATGCTGTACGCAAACGTCCTGGTATGTATATTGGTGATACTGATGATGGATCGGGGTTACATCATATGGTCTATGAAGTTGTAGACAATGCTATCGATGAAGCTTTAGCCGGTCATGCAACTCTTGTAAACGTCACACTCCATGCTGATGGTTCTTGTTCTGTTCGTGATAATGGACGTGGAATTCCGACAGATATCCATCCAACAGAAGGTATTTCTGCAGCTGAAGTTATTATGACACAGCTTCATGCCGGCGGAAAGTTTGATCAAAACTCTTATAAAGTTTCAGGCGGATTACACGGTGTTGGCGTCTCTGTTGTGAATGCATTATCCGTTTGGCTTAAATTGCAAATCAAACGCAATGGTAAAATTCATGAAATATCATTTACCCATGGGGTAGCTGATGCTCCATTAAAAGTTGTTGGCGATTGCGATCAAGAAAGTGGAACAGAAATTAGATTTTTACCAAGCTCTGAAACCTTTACTATGGTTGAGTTTGATTTTGAAATTTTGGAGCGCCGCTTACGGGAATTAGCCTTTCTAAATTCTGGGGTTTATATTCTTCTTGTTGACGAGCGTCATGCTGATATTAAATCCGTTGAATTGCATTATGAAGGTGGATTAATAGAGTTTGTGAAATATATTGATCAATCAAAAAAAGCTCTGCTTGATACTCCTATTTATATTGCAAGTGAAAAGGATGGTATGAGCGTTGATGTTGCCCTATGGTGGAATGATTCCTATCATGAGAAGGTCTTGTGTTTTACCAATAATATCCCTCAGCGTGACGGTGGAACTCATTTGATAGGTTTCAGAAGTGCCCTTACACGCCAAATTAATGGCTATGCTGAATCTTCAGGTATTGCTAAAAAAGAAAAAGTGAACTTAACCGGTGATGACTGCCGTGAAGGATTAACAGCTATTCTTTCTGTCAAAGTTCCTGATCCAAAATTTTCTTCACAAACAAAGGATAAGTTAGTCTCTTCTGAAGTGCGCCCTATTGTTGAAAGTTTGGTCAATGAAGGTCTTTCAATATGGCTGGAAGAACATCCTCATGAAGCAAAACTTCTCATTAGTAAAGTGGTAGAAGCTGCAACAGCACGTGAAGCAGCACGCAAAGCACGTGAACTAACAAGACGAAAAGGGGCGCTTGATATCACTTCTCTACCAGGAAAGCTTGCCGATTGCCAAGAACGAGATCCCGCAAAATCAGAAATCTTTATTGTCGAGGGGGATTCGGCTGGCGGTTCAGCAAAAAGTGGGCGCTCACGTCAAAATCAAGCAATTTTACCCCTTCGTGGTAAAATCCTCAATGTTGAACGAGCACGTTTCGACCGCATGCTCTCATCTGATATGATTGGAACACTTATTACAGCTCTTGGAACGTCTATCGGGAAGGATGAATTTTCACCGGATAAATTACGTTATCATAAGATTATTATCATGACGGATGCGGACGTTGATGGAGCCCATATTCGTACTCTGCTGCTCACTTTCTTTTTTAGACAAATGCCCGAGTTGATTGAACGTGGACATCTTTATATTGCTCAGCCTCCTCTTTATAAAGTGTCGCGTGGAAAATCTTCCCAATATATTAAAAATGAAGCAGCGTTTGAAGAATTCTTGATCGATACTGGATTAGAAGAAACAACGCTTGAGCTTTCAACGGGAGAAGTTCGTGCAGGGGCTGATTTGTATCAACTCGCTAAAGATGCTCGTATATTACGTCAACTTTTAAATGGTCTTCATACCCGTTATGACCGTAATATTGTTGAACAAGCAGCAATTGCTGGCGCTTTTAATCTTGAAGTCTTTGCAACACAAGAAAAAGCGCAAAAAATAGCAGATACTACAGCACACCGCCTTAATCTGATTGCTGATGATATGGAACAAGGTTGGAGTGGACAATATACAGCAGATGGAAGTTTATGTTTTGAGCGTATTTTGCGTGGTGTTAAAGATGTTGTTACGCTTGATGTGGGACTTATAAATTCAACTGACGCACGCCAAATTGATCGCATTTCCCAAAATTTTATCGACATATATCATCCTCCTGTTCTTTTACGTCGCAAAGATAAAACAGAGCGTATTTTTGGTCCTATGAGCCTTTTAGAGAGCATTTTTACAAACGGTAAAAAAGGTGTTACTCTTCAACGTTATAAAGGTCTTGGGGAAATGAATGCTGAACAACTTTGGGAAACAACGCTTGATCCCAATGCACGTTCTCTTTTACAAGTAAAAATTAATGATGCAACCGATGCAGATTCACTCTTTTCTCGTCTCATGGGTGATGAAGTTGAACCTAGACGTATTTTTATTCAAGACAATGCCTTAAGCGTTGCCAATCTTGATATCTAAAGGTACTCTTCTGTTTTTGGCTGTGTAAACGTCGTAGTTTTATACGTTGTTTTTTCGTAGTTGAACATTCCCTCTCTATTTCATTTACGATAAAAGAAAAATAAGGAAGATCATATACATGGCAATTGAAACAGAACGTGTAGGAACCAAGGGTGGCATGGAGCACTCTTTTGGTTTTACAAGAGTAGATGAAACACAAAAACAATTCATGGTGGATGGTGTGTTTCATTCTGTTGCTGAAAATTATGACAAGATGAATGATATCTTATCCTTAGGGCTACACCGTGTGTGGAAAAATTCCATGATTGCTTGGCTTTCCCCACCAGCACTTTCTCATTGGAAAGTTCTTGATGTCGCTGGCGGTACAGGTGATATTGCTTTTCGTATTCTTAATGCTTCACGCCAAAAAGCCCATGCTACGGTGCTTGATATTAATGGCTCAATGCTCAGCGTTGGCAAAAAACGCGCACAAAAAAATGGTCTTGCCCCTCTGATTGATTTTGTTGAAGCCAATGCAGAAAATCTACCTTTTGAAGATCGAAGCTTTGACGCTTACACGATTGCTTTTGGAATTCGCAATGTTCCTCATATTGATCAAGCTCTTAGAGAAGCTTTTCGTGTTTTAAAGCCCGGTGGACGTTTCTTATGTTTAGAATTTTCAAATGTCGAGATGCCTTGGCTCGATAAAATTTATGATCTTTGGTCTTTCCATGCTATCCCTAAGCTGGGTCAATTTATCGCAAATGATGGCGATGCTTATCGTTATTTGGTTGAATCTATCCGCAAATTTCCTAAGCAAGATGATTTTTCCCATATGATCAAGCATGCGGGGTTTTCGCGGGTATCGTACCGCAATCTCACCGGTGCGATTGCAGCGCTGCATTCAGGTTGGAAAATTTAAAAATGGTGCAAATTTCCCCTTACTTTCAATTGATGCGTGCAGGATGGGTTTTAACACGTGAAGGTGTTTTAAGTGCTCTTCCTCATGATGATCTTCAAGGATTTCCAGCGCTATGTCATCGTATAGCGAGTGCATTAGCACGACGCAAAACAAAAAAGAAACAGCGATCTGAAAATATTTCATATGCCATTAATAAGCTTGGACCCTCTTACATAAAACTTGGTCAATTTCTTGCAACAAGGCCTGATATTGTCGGCCGTGATATTGCGGAAGATTTGTCACAACTACAAGATCGTGTCCAAACATTTTCTTGCACCGCCGCTATTGCTCAAATTGAAAGTTCTCTTGGTCGCTCTATTGATGATTTATTCGTAAATTTTTATCCCCCCATTGCCGCCGCTTCTATTGCTCAAGTTCATCCAGCTGAATACAGTGATGAAACTGGCCATAAGAAAAAATGTGCTGTAAAAGTTATTCGTCCCAATATCAGAGCACGTTTTTCTAAAGATCTTAGAGGATTCTATCTCATTGCTCATTTGCAAGAGCGCTATATCCCTGCCTCTCGAAGGCTTCGTCCTGTTTGTGTGGTGGATACTTTAGCACAAATAACACGACTTGAAATGGATTTACGCTTAGAAGCAGCAGCTATATCTGAAATGGCTGAAAATATTCAACATGATACAGGCTTTCGGGTTCCACGTATTGACTGGGAACGGACAGGACGTAATGTTCTTACAATGGAATGGATTGATGGTATAAGAATATCCGAAACTTCCAAACTCAAAGAAGCAGGATTTGATTTGAAGGCGCTTGCTATTACGCTTATTCAATCTTTTCTTCGTCATACACTGCGTGATGGTTTTTTTCACGCCGATATGCATCCTGGTAATTTATTTGTAGATGAAAAAGGATGTATTGTCGCTGTTGATCTAGGTATTACAGGACGGCTTGGAAAAAAAGAAAAGCATTTCCTTGCTGAAATTCTTTACGGCTTTATTACCCGCGATTACCATCGAGTTGCACGTGCCCATTTTGAGGCAGGCTATGTTCCTTCACACCATAATATTGAAAGCTTTGCGCAAGCCAACCGCGCTATTGGCGAACCAATTCACGGACAATCAGCACAAAGCATTTCCATGGCTAAATTGCTCACTTTATTGTTTGAAGTCACTGAATTATTTGACATGCAAACGCGACCTGAACTTTTATTGCTGCAAAAAACGATGGTTGTCGTGGAAGGTGTTGCCCGCACATTAGACCCCACTTTTAATATGTGGAAAGCTTCTGAACCCATTGTCAAAGAATGGATTAGTAAAAATTTAGGACCCGTAGGCGTTGCAAAAGACTTTAGTGAAGGAGCACAAGCTCTCCTTTCGCTGGCACGCAAAACACCACAATTGGTTCAAAATTTCCAACAAATAGAAGAAGATTTTAATCAAATGAGAAAAACAGGTTTTAATCTTTCTCATGCTACCCTCAAACAACTTGCTGTAGAACAAAGTCACAGAAACCGTTATGGTCGTTATAGTCTTTTCATCATTGCACTTTGTTGCGCTTGTCTTACTTTTTACTTTTTTCATCTTTTCTAATCTCCTTAATATGCTAAAAATATCAACAATGAAATCATTGCAATCATTTTATTTCTTGGAGGTATTTTATGGCCAGTATTACCATTCGTAACCTGTCTCCTGAAACCAAAGAAGCTTTGCGCATACGCGCCGCGCAAAATGGTATTTCTATGGAAGAAGAAGTCCGGCGCCTTTTAAGCAATCCCTCTCTTCTCACCACACAACCCCTTCATGCTAGCGCTGTTGAAATGCAATCATTGAAATCAAAATCTCTCCTTCTTATTATTGGTGGAAGTATTGCATCCTATAAAGCACTTGATTTGATTCGCCGTTTACAAGAACGTGGAGCACATTTAAAAGTTGTGATGACAAAAGCAGCGCAAAAATTTATTACGCCTTTAGTCGCTGAAGCTTTAAGCGGTGGTACTGTATATACTGATTTATTTTCACGCGAAGAAGAACACGATATCGGACATATCCGATTAGCACGTGATGCTGACCTGATTATTTTAGCTCCTGCTACAGCCAACCGTATTGCAAAAATAGCCAATGGCATAGGAGATGATCTGGCTAATTGCATTCTTTTAGCGGCACGCTGTCCACTCTTGATTGCACCCGCTATGAATCCGTCCATGTGGACGCATCCAGCCACTATTCGCAATGTTGCACAATTGCGCGCAGATGGCGTTCATATCATCGGACCAGAAATCGGAAATATGGCTGAACGTGACGAGATGGGATATGGACGCATGAGCGAACCTTTAACTATTGTCGCTACCATAGAGAATCTTTTGAATGTGCATGAAAAACCTCTCTCTGACCGCCATTTCATCGTTACCTCTGGCTCTACCCATGAACCAATTGATCCAGTGCGTTATATTGCTAATCGGTCTTCAGGTAAACAAGGTCATGCCATCGCAACCGCTCTTGCACATTTGGGTGCAAAAGTAACACTTATTTGTGGACCTGTTAATCTCGCAGACCCACAAGAAGTAAAAACCATTCATGTTGAAACAGCACAACAGATGTTACAAGCCGTTCAAACCGCATTGCCTGCTGATGGTGCTATCTTTGTTGCCGCTGTTTGTGACTGGCGCAGTCAAACGCAGTCTTTACACAAAATTAAAAAGAATGCTCATAAAATACCACCATCCCTTCATATGGTTGAAAATCCTGACATTTTAGCAACGATTGGACACGCTCCAAACCGCCCCTCATTGGTCATTGGTTTTGCTGCTGAAACATGTGATATCATTGCCAATGCACAAAAAAAATGTGTTGAAAAAGGAGCTGATTTCATTCTTGCTAATGATATTTCTCTTCAACTAGATGGTACAAGTGTCATGGGCGCTGATACAAATCAAGTTTATCTCGTAAGTAGAAAAAAAGTTGAACAATGGCCCCATATGAGTAAACAACACGTAGCGCAAAAATTAGCAAACGTGATTGTATCATTTTTTGCCCCCAAAACACCTACTCCTCATGAGGAAAATATACCCCTTTGCAAATAAGAACTCTTCAAACGCGTTGATATTAAAACACCTTATAAAATAGAACTGACAATAGGTGTCTATCCATCTCAATTAGTATATAATATTTCTGGTTTATAATGATAATATCGCATTGTTCATATTAAATTAGAATCCCAAATATCATAAGATTCTCTCATTCCCAATCTCTCTCATGTTGAATCAATAAAAATCATTTTCTTGCACGTTGTAAACAAGGATAACTGTATGAATACAAAACGTTTCAGAAAGAACTAAAAGCGCTTATAATGGACCGTCTCAAGAACCAAGGGCTTGTCTCGGACAAACACTGAGAATGATGGTGCCAGCGTGCTCTTTTTATTAAGCGTAAAGTTAGTGATGCCCTATAAGTTTTATATTATTCACGAGAGCTTTACCCATATACCATTCACAAACGCTGTTGCGAAATGGGTGTGATGAGCGTTGGGAAATGTTTTTTTAAAAAATCCTATCTCACCCTAGCCTTCATAAAAGTAGGATCTATTGCACCACTGTCTCGCCAGCTTATAAAAAAAAACAAGCTATCATTCACTTTGGCTACCATCAATTTTGACAAAGCTCTTGTAATGGATAAAATTTATAAAAAGCATTTTCTTTCTTCAATGTTTTTATCCACATATCGGTCATATTTATGATATGCAAATAAATGATTTTGATTGTTTCATGATGAGAGCAGCTAATGAGAAAATATGAAAACTTTATTTTGAGCTCTTATTCGCTATGAAAAATAATGTATAAATCAATGATATTATAATATCTCAATGCAATTTGAAGCATATCTCACACTGACGCTTATAAAGAGTGTAGACAAAATTCACTGCACCACTGTCTATAAGTTTATGAAACTGAAGCCTTTATTATTTTTCTCAGTGATCGGTCTTTAAAATTAAATGTGTGTGTCCTCTCTCCAGAATACCAAGACCACAAAAACTAGAATTTTATCCATGATATCCTCACATTGTGATGTTTCATGAGAAGCATTTTTATTCCTTTATTGAAAGCTTTGTATCCATACATTGGTCTCGCCTATAATGTGTACGTAAATAATTTTTTGATGTTGAATAGAGTCTTTGAAATTAAAGAATATTTCTATATTTGGGATTCTTATTCAAGTTGAAAATGATCAATTCTCTTCGATAAATTAGTGGTGTTATTATCTAAAAATTATTTGATACAGTGCACCACTTGTATGAAAAGTGCTTCAATGAATGCTTACTTCATTGCACTTATAGCTTTTAAAATTCAAAATCTCATCATTTTTAAGCATCCGTGGTTTCTCCCTTTCTTTGCTTCCTCAAAAAACTGCTCTTCTATGGGATCGGACGGTCAATCGCCTAAGCTTATTTTTTCCACTTCTATCATATTAATCATTCTGTTGCCCAAAATTAGAATATCTACGGAGCTACTACGTTACCCCTATTCCATTGAACTCAATATTTTTTTGAAAGCGAGGGGCAAAAGCATGCCGCCAAATAGTAGAAAAGTACAGAATTTTAGGAATTGTGTAAAACAATTAAGCACTTAGATAAACGAAGTTAGATAACTCTACTGAATAAATAGAAGTAAACAACTTTTCTCCCAAATAGTTCTTATTCCTTAATTTTTTACATATATCATATAAACGCAATAATCTACACTATGTACAAAAATACTAAAAATTTCTTCTACAACAGCTACTTTTTAAATTCTTCTTTGTTTTTAAAAATCAAAATTTCTATTTATTCAAACTTTATTTTTAACAAAGAAACCTTAACCGTTTTTTATAATGTTCTTGAAAAAAATCTTGTAATTCAAAGAAAGAAAAAATTACACTGTACATACTTTAAATATATTTCTTGTTTTTTTTGCTTCTTTCCTTAGTTTATTAATCTATGATTTTTACTGCTGCTTATCGTGCTTTACAACGTCTTATGACCTCGCAATATCGTATTATGATACTGAAAGCATTGGGGGTTACTTTTTTCATTCTCACCATTTTATGGTTATGTGTGCACCAACTTTTTGTGTCTTACTTTTGGCCCTGGATTGCTCAATTTCTTCCTGGACTCCCTAGTTGGGCGGGATGGATTGGTTTTAGCATGCTTATCATTTTTAATCTTGGTTTGGCTCTTTTGTTGGCTTTTTTGATTGCACCGATCTCAGCTATGATTGGTGGTTTTTTCATTGACTCTGCTGCTGAAATCATTGAAAAAGAGGATTACCCAAACGAGCCTATTGGACAAGCTTTGCCGTTTCAGCGTTCTCTTATCATTTCCTTTAAATTTGTTATTTTAAGCCTTCTTGGTAATGGAATTGCTTTTATTTTATTCTTCATACCAGGTATTAATTTAATTGCTTTTTATCTTATTAATGGTTATTTGCTCGGTCATGAATATTTCTTGTTTGCGGCTTACCGTTTTCGAACAGAACAAGATGCCCGTGCTTTTTTACATACTCATTACACAACGGTTTTTGGCGCAGGATTATTGATAGCGCTTTTTGTTTCGATTCCAATTCTTAATTTAGCAACACCGCTTTTTGCAGCTGCCTTTATGACATATTTACACAAAATGCTTTCCCAAAAGACCATGGCACGCATTACACAAAAATAGTGTTCCTTGACTTTAAGGTTAATAAAACTTGCCAGCCAAAGAAAACATAATATAAAATTTTATGCTTTATCTTTTATTAAAGCAATATATTGATTTATAATGATAACTTATCGTTTCACAACATGAGTGAAAAACCTAAATATTATGAGGGTTTTTCATTTTAATCCTATTCATATTAGGTCAATTGAAATCGTTTGTTAATATGTCATAAACGGAGGTGGTGTGCGGATAAAAGTACTTTCAAAAAGGCGTGAAATATCTTTATATGAATCCTCTTAATGCAAACATTATCGTCGTATTGAAAACTGAAAAAGAATATGATGGTGTCGCTTTGTACTTTCTATTTCAGTAAAAACGGATAGCATAATGTCTTTTATACCATTCATGGAGAGTGTATACTCTTCATAAGAGAGTTTTGGAAATTATTGAAAGATATCTGTGTAAAATAAACACGTAAATGAGTAATATAATGGTATTTTGAGCGTATTCTATTTTAATTGTGAAAAGCACGCGCTTTAAAAAAACCTTTTGAAAAAAATCTTGCTCTGATGTTAGCGTTTCGCTAATATGATGTCGTCTTATACAGTATTTTAAATGGATTATTTTAGCCTTATTAACGCCTTATATTATAAGGTTTCTTTTCTTCAGAACCGTTGATACGAGTGATTAATTGGATATTCATTTTTATTAAAAAATAAGGGATTTGTTAACCATCGCAAGGAGTGAATTTTAATACCAAAGTAAAAAAATAAAAACATGTAAGTTCTTAAACTTATGAGAAATTTGTTATAGGGAATACTCTTCATAGATATGATTGTTATGATATTGGAAAATTAAAAAGTTAAAAAACAAGCTATACGTACACTGATAAAAGTATTAAATAGACTCCTTTGTTCCACCGGTAAAGCAAATGTGACTGCTTAGATTCATATTCTTTCAAATCATGCGAAAGATGTGTAATATTTAAAGGAAGGTTATAAAGATGAACTGGAT
Organism: Bartonella sp. AA86SXKL; assembly: GCF_042196885.1. Lineage (NCBI taxonomy): Bacteria > Pseudomonadati > Pseudomonadota > Alphaproteobacteria > Hyphomicrobiales > Bartonellaceae > Bartonella > Bartonella sp. AA86SXKL. The sequence continues at coordinate 161,633 of NZ_JBHIRE010000001.1, forward strand.
TACAAATTATGTTCGTCCTAAAATTAACTCTATATTGGGGCGCCGTGAAATTCCAGAAAATCTATGGATTAAAGATCCTACCAGTGGTGAAATGATCTTCCATAAAGATCTGGAAGCTAATCAATTTGTAGCTCCCAATTCTGGTCATCATATGCGTATTAGCGCTAAAAATCGTCTCATGCATTTTTTTGATGATGGTGTTTATACAGCTCTTGAAAATCCAAAAGTTGTAACAGATCCTTTAAAATTTCGTGACGAAAAACGCTATATTGACCGGTTAAAAGATTATCGTTCTAAACTTGGTGTTGATGATAATATCTTAAGTGCACGTGGTACGATTGAAGGCTTACCAATCATTGCAACCGTTCAAGATTTCGCCTTTATGGGTGGATCACTCGGTATGGCTTCAGGAGAAGCTATTATCAAAGCTTTTGATACTGCCATTGCCGAAAGGCGTCCGCTGGTTCTTTTTTCTGCTTCTGGTGGCGCACGCATGCAAGAAGGAACGCTCTCGTTGATGCAAATGCCTCGTACAACTGTAGCGATTGAAATGTTGAAAGAAGCAAAACTTCCCTATATTGTTGTGCTGACTAATCCAACCACCGGTGGTGTTACTGCTTCTTACGCCATGCTTGGTGATATTCACATTGCCGAACCTGGCGCTATGATTGGTTTTGCTGGTCCACGCGTGATTCAACAAACTATACGCGAAACCCTACCAGAAGGTTTTCAAAGTAGTGAATATCTGCTCGAACATGGTATGATTGATATGGTTGTATCACGTTTAGAAATGAAAACAACGATTGCGCGTCTTTTACGTTTGATGATGAAACGCCCTGCTGTTTTTAACCCTTCCGATCCATCCCCTACAGACTCTCAAACATCGCTTTCTACAACAAAAGCAGCTTAAATTTATGCAACAAAGCCAAATACAAAAGGTGGTAGATGATTTACTAAAAAATTATCCGAAAAAATTTGATCTTTCTTTAGAGCGTATTATTCACCTTTTAGAGCGTCTTGGTAATCCACATTTAAAACTTGCCCCTATTATTCACATCGCTGGAACAAATGGCAAAGGATCTGCCTCAGCAATTTGCCGTGCTCTTTTAGAAAGTGCAGGATACTGCGTTCATGTCTATAGCTCACCTCATCTCGTCAACTGGAATGAACGCTGCCGGATAGGTCAAAAAGGAGGTGGTCAACTTGTTACAGAAAACCAATTGGCTGAGACAATCCGTGAAATTATAAAAGTAAATCGTCAAGAGCCGATTACTATTTTTGAAATTTTTACAGCCGCTGCCTTTATGCTGTTTAGTACACATCCAGCTGATGTTGTCATTTTAGAAGTTGGGTTGGGAGGACGTTTTGATGCTACCAATGTCATTAACAAACCAGCTGTATCGCTTATTATGCCCATCGATTATGATCATGAGAACTTTCTTGGAAACACAATTGCTCAAATCGCTTTTCAAAAGGGGGGAATTATCAAACCAAACGTTCCAGTAGTTATCGGGAAGCAAAATTATGAAGAAACTCTTGCTACTTTAATACCCCTTGCCGATAAAAATAAAGCACCTTATTCTCTATTTGATCAAGATTATCAAAGTTATAAAGAACATGGACGTATGGTTTTTCAAAACAATCAAGGTCTCATGGATCTTCCCCTTCCTAACCTTATTGGAGGCCACCAAATTGCCAATGCTGGCGCATCTCTTGAAGCAGTCTATCAAGCGGGCTTTCAACTTTCAGAACAAGCCATAAATGATGCTTTGAAAAATATCTATTGGCCCGCACGGATGCAACATCTTATCCAAGGACATTTGGTTGATCAACTGTCTCCTAATATTGATTTATGGTTAGACGGTGGTCACAATCCTGCTGCTGGAAAAGTTATTGCAGCAGAACTTACACAATGGAGAAAAAAAACAGATCGTCCTATTATTATGATTGCTGGCATGCTCAATACCAAAGATGCTGTCGGTTATTTTCGTTCCTTAGCGAACCTTGTCGATAAAATATATACGATACCGCTAATTAACAATAATGCCAGTATCTCTCCAATAAAATTAGCTGAATCAGCGCAAAAAGCAGGAATCTTTGCTACTCCACAAGCACATCTACAAGATGCTTTGCATAAGATTAGAGCCGAATATAAAGAGGCAATTGTCCTTATTAGTGGTTCCCTTTATCTTGCGGGCGATATTTTACGTGACAATAAAACACCTCCATGCTAGAAATTGATTATTTTAAAGCTTTGAAAGATAGACTTTTTAATCATGCAACTTGATTGTGCACTTTATCAACATCCTAAACTTATTACTGTTTTTGGCGGATCTGGTTTTGTAGGACGACATGTCGTTGAAACTTTGACTAAGCGGGGATATCGCGTTCGTATCGCTGTTCGTTATCCACAAAAAGCTTATTACATGCTCCAAATAGGAGAAGTAGGACAAACCCAAATGCTTAAAACGGATATCAAGCATCGTGCCTCTGTTGCACGCGCGTTGCTTGGAGCTGATGCGGCAGTGTTTTTACCTGGTAGCTTAAAACAAGCAAATCAATCGAATTTTAAAAACACACAAATTGATGGTGCTTACAATGTTGCTGAATTAACAGCACAAGCTGCTATTCCGCTCATCTATATGTCAGCACTTGTGGCTAACGAGAATGCTTCATGTCTTTATGCACGTGTTAAGTTTATGGGTGAACAAATCGTTCATAACAAGCATCCTCAAGCAATTATTATCCGTCCATCCGTTATCTTTGGACCAGAGGATTGTTTCTTTAACACCTTAGCAGATTTGTCACGTTTTTTACCAATTATGCCTCTTTTTGGGGGTGGGCAAAGCAAATTGCAACCCGTGTATGTTGGTGACGTTGCTGAGTTTATCGCGCGCGCTTTAGATGGACAGGTTGCTTGGGGAAAAAATTATGATCTTGGTGGTCCCCAGATTATCACCTTTCAAAATACTCTTGAAAATATACTCAAAATTATTCACCGTAAAAAAACAATCCTATCCATACCTCTTTCTGCTGGTCTATTGATTGGAGGAATTTTGGGAACTATCGGTAAATTGCCTTTTGTACCAACACTTGTAACAGCCAATCAGATACGTTTTTTGCAAATGGATAACATTGTTTCTAAAGAGGCTATAGAGAATGGATATACTCTAGAAGGTGCGGGAATTACCCCCAGAGCAATGGCTGCATTCTTGCCAAGTTATCTTTGGCGATTTCGTCCACATGGTCAATTTTCCCAAAACTTACACGTCTAGAATAAATTTTTCCAAAACTGAGTTATTATTTGATTTATAATTTATAACTCGTTGTTAGCGATTCTGAAATCAGAATGCTCAATAGAGTAATGTTTTTGCGTTTTAAATGCTCTATTCAGTATCACAAAAAATGTTTAATCGTATACCTATAGTATTTTGATAAAAATCGTTGAAAACAGGAGAAAAGCACTTCTTATAAACTGTCTTTATCCAAGAGCAGATGCAACATTGGAATCCTAAAGAACCGATTCTGAATTGCCTATTCATAAATATGATAACCTATGACTTTGCATTATATTATTTTGGTAGAAAGCTTAATAATGAGATTAAAGTAATTCTTCCTTTTTCAACAACCGCATAAGTGAGTAGAATACGAGTATAATACTTTCGATATTATCCCATAAAAAATCGATATAAAAACTGTGAAGCAATGCACAATTTTTATTATTTAAAAGGTATTCTCTTTGGAGATTTTTAAAAGCTTTAAAGTTACGTGAAAAGGATAGAGTTTTGTTTATATAATAAGACTTATCATGAAGATCTCTTATTCTATCAGTAACATCATTATTCAGATTCATAAATGCATATTTGTTGCACAAATTTATGGAGATTTTAAAAGAGCTTTTTCACATAAAGAAGTCCTCTTCTTGTCTTGCATTTTTTTTTAATTTCTCCTACCGTCTTGGAAAAACTTATTTTAAAGGAATAAAGAATGGCAGCTCAAGATTTTGTTGTCAAAGATATTGCACTTGCCGCTTATGGTCGTAAAGAACTTGATATTGCTGAAACTGAGATGCCTGGTTTGATGGCTTGTCGTAAGGAGTTTTCCTCTAATCAACCTTTGCGCGGAGCGCGTATTTCTGGCTCATTGCACATGACAATTCAAACAGCTGTTTTAATTGAAACATTAAAAGCGATTGGCGCCGATATACGGTGGAGCTCTAGCAATATTTTTTCTACGCAAGACCATGCAGCAGCAGCTATCGCCGCAACTGGTATTCCTGTATTCGCCGTTAAGGGTGAAACATTGGAAGAATATTGGACTTATATAGATGCAATTTTCCAATGGCCAGATGGTAATCCTTCCAATCTTATTTTAGATGATGGCGCTGATGCCACAAACTATATTTTAATGGGAAGTCGTGCAGAACAAAATAAAGATATCCTATCGCATCCAAAAACAGAAGAAGAAGAAATTTTTTTCAAACAAATACAAAAGCGTATGGATGCAACGCCAGGATTTTTTACACGACAGCGCGCAGCAATTAAAGGTGTAAGCGAAGAAACCACAACAGGTGTAAACCGTCTTTATCAGTTACAAAAAGAAGGGCTTTTGCCTTTTCCTGCTATTAATGTCAATGATAGCGTCACTAAATCAAAGTTTGATAATAAATATGGATGTAAAGAATCATTGGTCGATGGTATTCGACGTGGAACAGACGTGATGATCGCTGGTAAAACTGCCATTGTCTGTGGTTATGGTGACGTAGGAAAAGGTTCAGCAGCATCTCTTTCTGGTGCTGGGGCTCGTGTTAAAGTAACAGAAATTGATCCTATTTGCGCTCTTCAAGCAGCTATGGATGGCTATGAAGTTGTTAATTTGGATGATGCTGCTTCCAGTGCTGATATTATCATCACGACAACAGGCAATAAAGATGTTGTTCGTTTAGACCATATGCGACAAGTAAAGGATATGTGTATTCTTGGAAATATTGGTCATTTTGATAACGAAATCCAAGTCGCAGCCCTTAGAAATTTGCCATGGACAAATATTAAACCACAAGTTGATATGATCACCTTTCCCGATGGAAAACGCATCATTTTGCTCTCTGAAGGGCGTTTGTTAAACCTCGGGAATGCGACTGGGCATCCCTCTTTTGTCATGTCAGCCTCGTTTACTAATCAAGTTTTAGCGCAAATTGAACTTTTTACCCGTGCAGAACACTATACAAATGAAGTCACTGTTTTGCCTAAACATCTTGATGAAAAAGTTGCACGTCTACATCTTGATCGGTTAGGAATAAAATTAAGTGTTTTATCAGAAGAACAAGCCGCCTATATTGGAGTCACACCACAAGGACCTTATAAACCAAACCATTACCGTTACTAAACATTTCCTTGGGTTAAAAAAGGGAAAGATATCGTGCGCAGCTTTGGTGACTATAACCCCAAAGAAAAAGCTCAAAAAATGATTCGAATCTATGCGTATATATTTTGCCTTTTTTTCTTTTTTTCTCCAACATGCGCTGTTGCTCAGTCATTGGAAGGTTATTTACCATTTTTCTTCACTTTGCCGAATGGTCCATGGCTGCTTTTAGCGCTGTGTGGAGGAATTTCTTGTGCTTCACTTCTCACGTGCCTAGCTGTTATTATGCGTGCAAAAAAAACTGCACAGAAGACTTTGAAGATAATTCAGGCAAATTTTTCTGAAAAACTTAAATATTATGAATGGCTTCTGGAAGAAACCGAGCAATTCCTTCTTATTTGGGAAAATCCAACAACCTTACCCCGTGTCGTTGGTGCCCTTTCTGCATTGCAAAAAATAGGAATCGACCAGAAAGATTTTCAGCGTTTTGAGCTCTGGGTTGAAGAAAATTCTCTTCGAGAACTTGATTATGCATTGACTCAACTACGTTGTAAATGTCACCCTTTTGATCTTTCTATCACCACCACAAACAATGTATTGCTGCAAGTTACAGGAGTCATCGCAGGAACAGTCGCTATTGCTCGTTTTCAAGATATCTCAAAACAACAGAGTGAAAATGCTCGTTTACAGAAAGATATCGCCCGCCTTCTTACTGAACTGAGAATGCAGCGTAATCTTCTTGATCTTATTCAAGAGCCCGTATGGATAAAAGATTGTGAAGGAAAAGTTTGTTTTATCAATCGCGCCTTTAGAGAAATGACAGATTTTCGTGAAGGCAGTGATGAAGTGGGGGATCTTTTCAATGAAAATACACAACGCAAAACAAATGAAACAGAAACAATTTTTCAAGAACATGTTCACACAGTTATTGATGGAGAACGACATCGTTTTCATCTCACACGTATTACAACAGCCGAAGGGATGGCAGCTTTTGCGCGTGATGACAGCGCATATGAAAATATTGCTCATGAATTAAGTTATGTCCTTCAAAGCCATTGTGAAACACTTGACCAAATTTCAACAGCTGTAGCTATTTTTGATACAAACCAAAAATTAAAATTCTGTAATCATGCTTTTAAAATTTTATGGCCGTTGGAGACTTCCTTTTTAGAAAGTGAACCAAGCCATACATTATTTCTTGAACGTCTACGTGAAAAAGGGCTCATTGCTGCACACCCCGATTGGCGCGCATGGAAAGAAGAACTTTTTAAAGCCTATCGACAAACAGAATCGAACCAACAAATTTGGAATCTTCCAGATGGGCGTACGGTGCGTGTTATCTCGAACCCTCATCCACAAGGAGGTGTCACTTGGCTTTACGAAAACCTTACAGAAAAAATTGATCTTGAACGCCGTTATAATACACTTATTAAAATACAAGGTGAAACACTTGATAAACTTTCCGAAGGCGTGGTTGTTTTTGGTACTGATGGACGCCTTCGTTTATCGAATCCTGCCTTGTCGAAATTGTGGTCTCTTCCTTATAATTTACTGGTAGAAGGGACCCATATTACACAGTTACAAAGCCATTGTTCAGCCTTAACCTTAGGACAAGAATGGGATCAATTTACCAAATTCATTACCGGTTTTGCTGAAAAACGTGAAACATTTTCAGGTCGTATAGATCTTAAAAATGATATGATTATTGACTATACTCTGGTCCCTCTTCCTAATGGACAAACGATGCTTACTTTTGTGAATGTTACGGACACTGTCCATGTTGCGCGTGCTCTTCAAGAAAAAAATGAAGCATTAGAAAGTGCTGATCGTTTGCGTAATGAATTTGTCCAACATGTTTCTTATGAATTACGCACACCTCTCACCAATATTATTGGATTTTCCGATATTTTACGTGATCAAATTTTCGGCTCTATCAATGAACGTCAACAAGAATATCTTGAACACATTCATTCAGAATCAGGAACTCTTTTAAATATTGTTAACGATATTCTTGATCTTGCTACCCTTGATGCAGGCATTATGGAGTTGGACATAAAATCGGTTAACATTGCCGATGCTATGATACAAGCAGTAGCACGTGTAGAAGATCGCCTTAATGGACGTCATATTACGCTTTTACAACAAATTTCTCCTTCCTTAAATTCTATTTCTGCTGATGAAAAGCGCTTGCATCAAATTTTTGTGAATGTACTGAGTAATGCTATTAATTTTGCAACGGAGGCGAGTACTATTGAATTTTGCGTCGATGAACAAGATGATAACATTGTCTTTAGCGTTCACAATCAGGGCTCTGACATTCCAGAAGACATCCTTGATCGTATTTTTAAACGTTTTTCTTCCCATTCACACCATGGTGGGCGTGCGGGAGCGGGTCTTGGCCTTTCCCTTGTAAAAAGTTTCGTTGAACTACACGGTGGACATGTTGAAATTCTTACCGGTTCTGGAAAAGGAACAACAGTTAAATGTTTTTTCCCACTCTCCAAAGGAGATAAGATTTTTTAATTTTAACCTTTATGATAACAAAAATTTTTCATCCATTTCATGGAACTTTTAATGAATTTTAGTTTTTTTCTTGAAAATGAAGAGGCAACAAAGCTTTTTGCACAAAATTTAGCTCTTTCTTTAAAGCCAGGAGATCTTGTGACGCTGCAAGGGGATCTTGGAACTGGAAAGTCAACCATTGCACGTACAATCATTCAAACACTTGCGAACAATAACACTATGGATGTTCCAAGCCCTACTTTTACTCTTGTGCAAAGCTATCAACTTCCAAAGTTTGAAATTATTCATGCTGATCTTTATCGCCTTTCTATGGCAGAAGAAATTGATGAATTAGGGCTTCATGAAGCTCGTGAGAAAAATATTTTACTTGTTGAATGGCCAGAAAGAAATACAGCTCTTTTAGAGCTTGCCACTTTTGCAGTCACCTTACACTATAAAGAACATGGGCGTCATGTAACAGTTAGATCAGCGCAACATTCCATTGAATGTTTGCAACAGTCTTTCGCAATTCGTACATTTTAAAAAAACATGAACATCATCATTTTTTAATTTGATAATACCTCAATACTACCTATGAAATCTGAGATGATGGACAACATAAAGAAGGCTTCATGGAGGTACCAACCATGGAAGATGAAACGAAATGCTGACTCTTTCATATAACAATGACATAAATTGCAAAGGACAGCCGTTAATTTATAGGAATTCATCAATTTATTTTAGAGAATCTGATACCTACAATTTTGATTCTAGAGAATAGTATAAGAGAATTTTAAATTGAAGTGGTAACCCTTTAGAAGAGCATTATATAACCTGTAGTGAATTGCTTGTTTCTTTCTGCTTAAAAATTGTGAGCTTCAGAAAAGTAATTTGCAAAGTTTTTGCTTAAAATCTCCTTTTATGTGTTGAAAACACTATCTATCTCAATAGTCTTATCTAAGAAGAAATACCTTTATGAAATTATCATTCACCTAATATTTTTAACGCGCCTATAAGGAAAGAATTGCCTATATTCTTCATACAAAGCAATTTTTTATAAAAAATAGTCAATTGAAACATGCATAAGAGCATGAATTCTTAAATTCATTTAAAATTTTGATTTTTATTGTCTTTTCATTATAATATAATGCAAAAAAGAATATTTTAAAAAAGTCAAAAGGAGAGACAAAATTTCTCTCCTTTATAGTGATTATATGTGGAATTAACTAAGCCCATCTTTTATCCATTCAGAAAGACGTCCTTTAGAGGTAGCGCCAACCATATTCGATGAAATATTTCCATTTTTAAACATTAATAATGTAGGGATAGAACGTACTCCGTATTGGGTAGCCAGTTCCGGATTTTCATCAATATTTACCTTAGCAATTTTAACTTGATTTTGCATTTCTATTGAAATTTCATCCAAAATTGGAGCAATCACTTTGCAAGGGCCACACCATTCTGCCCAAAAATCAACCACAACAGGGGTGGAAGAGGTTAGAACTTCACTTTCGAAATTGTCCTTATCAACTTTTATACACGTCATTTATTTATCCTTTTATATTCACTTTTTATAGATTGGTATAATAACAATTCATATCAAGTTATTGCAAAGATAAATTATTAAAGGACTTTTTTACACCAGGGATTGTGCGTTGTGTTTGTTTGAGCGATTTTATGAAAGTAAATAAAATGTAAAAATGCTTTGTAAGGAAAAGAGTAACTTATAAGGCAACTTCACTAAGAAATGCCTCAAGTTTTTCTGGAGGAAGTTTAAAAATTTTGGCTTCTTTACTGTAGATAAGCAGAGCCTGGATATCTTTATCGGGATGAATAGCTTGCAACAATTTTTGGTAAAGGGCCATTTGCAACCAGTGATGGGAAGCAATAGCAGCTTCATTTTCTGGTGGAGTTCCGGTTTTAAAATCGGCAAAGATAATGCTGTTTTGCTTGATGTAGAGACGGTCAATTTGACCAGAGATTGCTTGTTCTTTTCCACGAATTTTCACAATACCCATTAAGGAGACCTCAGCACGTGAATGCTCAGAGAAAAGGGGTTTGAGATAAACATGATCTAATATTTTCCAAATATGGCAAAGAGCATCTTCTCTTTGGCTCTCATGCCAATGAGAGGCTTTGATATTGAGATAGTTTCGAGCATAATCTCGACGTTTTTGTGGGGGACAATCGGGCAAATATTGTAACAATCGGTGAACGAGATTACCATATTCAATGGAAAAAGCTCTGTTTGTGTTCATGGCTCCTAAAACAGGTGAAGTGGTAAGCTGTTTTGGACTTGAGGACAGCTCTGTATCAGCTTCAATGGAAAGGCTCGCCACTGACGGTTTTAACGGTTTTGGTAACACTGGTTCTGCTGGTACTTTATGAGAGAAAAAAGCAGGCAAAGGTGGTAAGGTTTGGCATTCAGCGGAAGGAACTTTTGAGTTTATAGAAGCAGAAGAAGCAGGTGTAATGCAATAACGCCAAGCTGCAATATCTTCCGAAGAATCTTTTATAGCAAGGGCATGCGGTTCGAGGGCTTTTTTTACGAGTTGTAACCATGTATGAGATGGCGTTTTCGGACCTTTATACCCACAAATAAACAAGCGATCTTCAGCGCGTGTCATTCCTACATAAAGAAGACGCCTATATTCTTCTTCTGCACGCTCTTTTAAATATGAAATTGCTTGTTTAGAGAGTTTTGTATCAAACTTTTCATTGGGATGCCAAATAAAGGCTTGTTTTCCGTTCCATTGTGCATTGTTTAAAGGAACTTTAAGCAAGTGAGGCGCATGCTGAGGATGCCAAATCGCACTACCAGGATCGACTAAAAACACAACAGCAGCCTCTAGTCCTTTTGCAGCATGAACAGTCATGATACGAATTTCTTCATTACTTTGTTCAAATTCACGTTTAATTTCTGGTTCGCTTGCACTTAATGTTTCTAAAAAAGCTTGTAATCCTGGTAATCCTGTTTTTTGAATAGTGAGCGTATAATCCATAAAAGCATCGAGCACATCATTTGCTTCAGATCCTAAACGAGACAGAATTTTTTGTCGTCCCTTATCATTGTTCAGAATATAGCTATAGAATTCAAAAACTGGTATTTTATCCACTAAAGCGCGATAATGGTTTAGCTTTTCAAAAGCATCTTTAAAAGATACCTGCGATGATATATGCGCGCACAGACTTTGCCAAAGAGAGCCGGTGCGGTGTACGGCAAGCTGATAGAGTTCCTCTTCACTAAGAGCAAAAAGTGGGCTTTTTAAAACACAAGCAAGAGAAAGATCATCTTGTGGCTGCAAAATAAAACGCGCAAGCGCCATTAAATCACGGATACTAATATGTTTGGTAAGCTGTAAACGATCAGCCCCTGCTACGGGAATATTACGGTGTTTAAGAGCACGGGAAAGAGCTGAGACAAATTGATCACGTTTACGGACCAAGATCATAATATCACTTGCACGTATTAAGCGTCCTTTTGCTGGAAGCATTTCGCCTTTTTGTAACCAGTCGGCAATCGTTTCAGCAATTTTTTCTGCTAAACGAACTTCAGGTGTATCTAAATGATTAACAGTTGTATGCCAATCTTGAGGAAAGTCACTCGTTTCTTTGGAAATGGCATCCCATATAACAACTTCACCGGGACTGTGAATACGGATAGCTTCATGCACCGTTTTTGTATTTTCTGCCGAAAGCCCTTTATAGTTTTCTGGTGTTTCAAAAACAAGATCAACACTTTTAAGAACATCTGCTGTAGAGCGAAAAGAATAATGCAGTTGTATTTTTTCAAATTGTTGATTTGTTTGTTGCACTTTTTTTTGAATAATTCGTCCATTTGCAGCAAAATTTTCTGGAGCAGCGCCTTGAAAAGAATAAATAGATTGCTTTTCATCTCCAACAGCAAAAAGAGTCCGTATGTTTGTTCGTTGGCTATACCCTGAAAAAAATTCCTGTGCCAACAGTTGAATAATTTGCCATTGCTCAGGGTTGGTGTCTTGTGCTTCATCAAGTAGAATATGATCAAGTCCCTGATCAAGTTTATAGTGCACCCATTGGCTTGCACCTTTGCGCTGTAACAAATGAAGTGTACGCTCAATAAGGTCATCAAAGTCTAAGAAGCCATTGGACTTTTTTAGATTCTTATAAATTTTGAGATAAATAGTACAGAGTTGAAAAGCAGCCATATTGAGGGTGGCAACCTTTGCGCATTGATATTTTTCTAAAAGAACAGAAAGCTTGTTTTGTTTATCTTCAAGCATTTGTTGAATAAAAGGCCAAATTTCGTCTGATTTTTTATGAGATAAATGTGAAAAATTACGCGGCTCACCTTTTGTTGTAAAATAAACATCAGAAATAAGATTGAGAATATTTGTCTCATCATGCACCTTTTCTAATTGGGAAAGTTTTGCCACCATATCCTTAAAGCTTTGATTACCATTGGTTTCACAATGCTTAAGAGCATAAAGAGGAAGGCGCGCTGTTTGTTTAATTTGTTCCAGAAGATATTGATTTGTTTCATTGGGCGCTAAGTTAAAAAGCGCGCGCAATTTTTCTTCTCCATTTTCAGATAAAAGAGAAGATAAAAAATCAGACAATTTATGTTGCTTTTCAACTGCCTCATAGAGCAATTGGTTAAAAGTATGTTCGCTAATAACTTGAAGTAACTGTTGCAAAGCAGGTTGTACATCACGACGAGCTAAAAGTTGACGACGAGATTCTTGTCGTAATTTTTTTCGACTGATATCATCGGGAAGTTCAAAATGCCCTGCAATATTGGCTTCTAACATAAATTGATGCAAGAGAGATTCACAAAAAGCATGAATCGTTTGGATTTTTAAGCCACCAGGCGTTTCGAGGGCACGCGCAAAGAGTTGCCGTGCATAAGTTAATTTTTGCGCATTAACAGTTTTTTTTTCAAACCGTGTTAAGGTTTCTTGCAGCTGTGCATCATCGAGCTCATTCCAACTGGAAAGCGTGCGAAAAATTCGTGATTGCATAACAGCAGCAGCAGCTCTTGTATAAGTAAGGCATAAAATACGTGCTGGAGGCGTACCGTTTAAAAGCAAACGGATAACACGTTCACTTAAAACGTGGGTTTTTCCAGATCCAGCATTTGCAGAAACCCACACGTTTTTTTGGGGATGTGTTGCTGTTGCTTGTGCATCAAGAGCGGCTTCAGGAATAGAAAAAAACGTCATGATTACTCTTCTTTATGAAAACCACTTGACCATTCCCACAACCGAGCCAAATGGTCGTAGTCACCTTCATATCGTTTTGACATGGGGACAGCATGTGAGAGATAGCCTTGTTGTGGATTTTGATAATAAATTATGAGTGCGATAAGATTTTCCCATGCATTTTCAGCAAGATCAACAGCACTTAGATAAGTTTTTCCGTCTTTTTTCTTTAAAAGAATTGATTGGGATTTAATTTCACCTTTTTTGTTAAGGGGAATGTAAAATAAATTTGAAGGTGTAAAATCTTGAAAATCTGGGAAGCCCCCTTGTATGAGTAAAGCTGTTTCTAAAGCCAATTGCGGAAATAATAATTCACGAACTTGTTTTGATAAAGGAGGCGTTCCGGTTTTGAAATCTAGAATTTCAACCGTTTTATCTGGCAAAACATCAAGACGATCAGCACGTCCTGAAAGGGTTACCCCTGTTGTTCCTATAGGGATTTTTTGTGATACCACTTCCGAATATCGCTCTCGCAGTCCTAAACTTTGTTCCCATTGAATAAAGCGTGGAGCAAGATTTTCAAAACTATTCCACCAAATTACTTCAATATCGGGTGGAAAGTTGAATTTATCAAATTCTTTACGTCCAATAGAAAGCAGTACGTTGAGTGCATTTGCATCATTTGGATTTTTCATTTGTGTACAAAAAGCCGCAAGAATAGCGTGATAAAGTGTTCCACGTTCTGAAGCGCTAGGATCATGAATAAGTTCTTTAAGTGGTTTGAGCCTTAAGATTTTTTTGGCATAAATAGCATAGGGATCATATCGCAATGTTTCTATTTCAGTGACTGAAAAATGGCGCGGGCGTATATCAAGAGGTGGAGAAGGGCAAGGACGTTCCACCTCAGAAGTTATGCTTGTATGATCAAGTATCTTTGCCCAATGGCGTAGTATTTCACCTCGTTCACGGATTTGTTCCCAAACCTGTTTTCCTACAACTGTTTCCATGCGTTGTAGCCAGCGTGAAGGAATGGAAGGCGTATGATTAACGCGCAATGCGCGACTCATCACCACTTTATCCATTCCCATTGCCCATTGAAAATCATGCGCAGAAAGACCAATACGCTGCTCTGGTGGTTCCAGAGTTAACATCATTTTCATCGGTCGCGATAAAAAAGCATCATTTCGGGTTGATATCGGCCATGACCCTTCATTAAGACCGCCGATGACCACTGTATCAACCGTTTGCAAACGCGATTCCAAAGTACCCCAGATGAATAAACGTGGATGTCCTCCAGGCGAAGGTGCGACGGAACGAGTTGCTATTATAGCAGAAAACATAGCAGGCCATTCACAAAGATGAAATGTTAATCCTGATTGATCACTGACCAATTCACGTAAAAACTTTGATAGGGCTTGTCCTGCTTCGTGTTGATAAAGATGTGCAAGAGAATTATCCTCATTGCGACCAAAATTTTCAAAAACTTCAACAGTTGCTATCGCAGCTTCGTTGATGGTGCATTCTTTCTCTTGTTTCATAAGAGATGTTAAAGGTTCAACAGCTGTCCTCAAAAGATGACAAAGGAAACGTGCTTCTTCACATTTCTGCTGATCAAGGGTGTCGATTTCAGAACTATTATGAAAGTATGTTTCAATCCATTTTTCAAGAAATTGATCACACTCGCAAAGATTGATGCGCCCTGTATTCCCTCGAAGAACAAAAAGTTCAAAATTTTCTGCCATTTCCCGTAAACGATGACGATTTTGTTGGAGTGTTGTAAGGGGATGTTTAAGAAGAGAAAGAAAAGCAATGGGATCATCAGGTTGCAATACATTTTCTAAGATAAGTCGTAAGAGAGTTACAGGCAATGTTTGGGCAAGTGGTATTCCCCCTGAATCATTTGCTTCAATTCCAAATCGTTGTAATTCCACGGCAACACGGCGTGCTAAATTACGGTCATTTGTAATAAGAGCTGCGGTTTTTTGGGGTTCTTCAATAGCTTTGCGTAAAGCAACAGCAATAGCGAGAGCTTCTTCACGTTCATTGATAGCTTCAATAAATGACCAGTCTGCACAAAGAGCCTCATAATCGTTACGGACAATTTGTATCCATTTATCTGTCGTAGAAGCTGGTCGAAGTGCCTCTGATAAAAGAGCCATTCGTCTTTTCTTTGTGCTACTTTGTTGGCCAATTTCGCAAACATGATGACGTTGACACTCCATGAGAGAAAGAAGTTTTTTTAAATGATATTGAGGATGGCTAAAAACATTTTCTGCTGGATCAAAAAAATCGCAAGCTGTTTTTTCTTTATTGCTTGTGCTTAATGCATTCCATTGTTCTTCATCCATATAGAGATCAAGACCAGGAAGAACAACAGCCCCTTTGGGCAGAGAAGCTATAACCTTTAAAAGATGAGAAACTGCGGGCATAGAACCCGACACACCAGCTGCAATGATCGGTTTATCAGGCAGCATACGTCGTAAAGCCTCTGCATGCATTGTGAGTGCTTGATTACGCCATTCAACGGGATTGCTTCGTTGTCTTTCTTTCAAGATTTTGGGCCAATTTTGTGTAACAATAGTCAGAAAGTCAAGCGTTATTTGCCACCATTCAGCGACCATATCAGGTGCAATATCTTTAAGTTTCGACCAATCTGCTCCTTCTGTTTCAATTTCATCCATCAAATGCGCTAAATCCTGAGCAAACCAAATTGCATCAGCACTATGAGCCGGAATAAGCACATCTTCTGTACCAAACATGGCACGCAGATGCGCAGGTAAATTTTCACGCCATGGACGAATAAGGCGCGCTAAAAGCAGTAAGCGTTCACTTTTTCCAATGGGTGGATTCAGAGTGCTGGTATGATTTTCAACAAAAAGGAAACTGTCTTCATCGACATCTCCTAGAGCACGAATAGTTGGCAAAAAGGTTGATTGTGTATTACTTCTTTCAACAAAAGCTAAACGCAAAGCGCGCGCAGCACGACGTGTCGGAACATAAATAAGGCTATCAGCAAGAGCAGTTTGAATATCTCCATTGGGAGCAAAATTATCAATAAGGCTACCAGAGAGCAGTGCATCAACAAAGTGAGGCAAAAAATCCGTTCCAGAAGATATAGAAAAGACACGTGGTTTATAAGTCATATGATCTCATATTGGGAATAACAAATTTCATCTTATTGATTATTTGCTTTATTTTGACTGTATACAATTTTCATACAAGAAAAAACTGAAAAGCTCTATTTATACAGGAGATTTTTAACTGACATTCAAAATACTTAAATATATGAGCTTGTCTTAAGCTATTGTGAAAAAATATATCAAAATTTTAAAAGACGTTACAATTACAAATATATTATAACTTATTGAATATTATAAATAAATTTACCGTATTCTTTATACAGTGCAATTTGAAAGTGTTCTTTACATACTCCTTTTGTTTTCAGAAAAAATAACAATATTCAGATCCCCAACTCAATATGAAAAATCATTACCAACCAAATTGTTACATAAAAAATTCTTCTTTACATTACAAGCTTACTTGATAATCTTTAAAAGTAGAAAATTTTATCTTAGGAGCTCTTTCTGCTTCATAATTTAATGAAAAATGGTTCTCCGCTAAAAAAACTGGATCACCTTCTAAATCATACGCAATAGCAGAGCGGTGATTGCTGAGAAACTTTTGCAACTCATCTTTGCTCTGCGCTGAAATCCAACGGCATAAATTAAAGCGCGCAGACTCAAAATTCACTGGCAAAGAATATTCTATTTTTAATCGTTCTTTTAAGACATCAATTTGCAAAGCACCAATAACACCAATGAGAGAAGGCGACCCATCATCAGGAATAAACAATTGTACAACCCCTTCTTCAGCCATTTGTTGCAAAGCTTCTTTGAGCTTTTTTGCTTTCATTGGATCGCCTAAACAAACACGACGCAAAATCTCTGGTGCAAAATTTGGTACTCCCTTAAAGAGGATATCTTCTCCTTCAGTCAAAGTATCGCCGATACGCAATGTTCCATGATTAGGGATTCCTACGATATCACCAGCATAGGCTTGATCAGCAATTTGGCGCGAACGCGCAAAGAAAAATTGTGGAGCCGAAAGTGTCATCGGTTTTCCTGTTCGGACCAACTTTGTTTTCATACCACGTTCAAGTGTTCCCGAACATACCCGAAAAAATGCAATACGATCACGATGATTAGGATCCATATTCGCTTGAATTTTAAAAACAAATCCCGTCATTTTAGGTTCAGTTGCTATGATATTGCGCTGATCTGCACTTTGATCACGAGGACTTTGACCAAAATCAATAAGTGCATTGATCAAATCACGAACACCAAAATTTCGTAAAGCTGAACCAAAATAAACCGGAGTCATATGACCTTCACGGAAAGCTTGAAGATCAAAATTCTTGCAAACACTTTGAGCAAGTTCTACCCCTTCAATAAAAGTGGAACGTTGATATTCAGGGAGTAAATGGAAAATCTCTCTGGGATTTGAAACTATTTGCTGTGTTATCTCATCATCTTTTTGACGAAACCGATTATGATGAAGGTCATAGGTACCAACAAAATCTTTACCCGTCCCAATGGGCCATGTTATAGGGGCGGTATCAAGAGCAAGCTTTTCTTCAATTTCATCTAAAAGCTCTATAGGATCACGTGCCTCACGATCCATTTTATTGATAAAAGTAACAATAGGAATATCCCGCATCCGACATACTTCAAACAGTTTTAGTGTTCTAGGCTCAATCCCGCGGGCCCCATCCAATACCATGATAGCACTATCAACAGCTGTAAGCGTGCGATAAGTATCGTCTGCAAAATCTTCATGGCCTGGGGTATCTAGGAGATTAAAAATATGATTTTCATATTCAAACGTCATCACCGAAGTCACAACGGAAATACCACGATCACGCTCAATATTCATCCAATCAGAACGGGTTTGAATACGATCTTTTTTGGCTTTTACTTCTCCTGCAAGTTGAATAGCACCACCAAACAATAAAAGCTTTTCTGTTAATGTTGTTTTCCCCGCATCTGGGTGAGCAATAATTGCAAATGTACGGCGTCGCTTTACTTCCTGCACTCTTCGTTCCATTATTCCTCCATAGGTCGTGCAAGTGTTTCAGCAATCAGTGCACGCATTTCATTAATCCCATAAAGCGCTATAAATGATCCCCATCGTGGACCTCGCTCTTGTCCAAGAAGAACTTCATACAACATTTGAAAAAAAACATTGGAAACACCAGGCCCACCTTCAGGGCTTTTTTTGCTATGATCTTGATAGCGTTCCGTTAACCGTGCAACATCAAGAAGCATATTTTGTAATATGTTGCCATCAACAGTTTCAGGTAAATGAGCTAATTTTTCATCAATTTGTGCTAATGTTGCTCGTTCGCTATCATCTGGTATACGAAATTTCTTGTTTGGTTTAACAAAAACATCAAAATATTTAATGGCAAACTTCACCAATTGATCAAGTTCTGGATAAGTTTGTGCATTTGCTCCTTTAGCGTAACGAGAAATAAAACCCCAAAGAACTTCTGCATTCTCCGCATTTGAAGCACTTACCAAATTTAAAAGCATCGCAAAGGATACAGGCAAATCAACCTGCGGTGGACAACCATTATGAATATGCCATACAGGATTACTAAGCCGTTCTTGCCAACTTTGACGACCATAAGCAGAAAGATGAGCATAATATTCATCCACAGCTTTAGGAATAACATCAAAATAAAGCCTTTTTGCTGTTTTAGGTTTTGAAAACATATAAAGTCCTAAACTCTCTGTTGGGGCATAAGTAAGCCATTCATCAATGGTTAAGCCATTTCCCTTGGATTTGGAAATTTTCTGCCCTTTCTCATCTAAAAAGAGCTCATAGTTGAATCCTTCTGGGGGCTTTCCACCTAATACTTTACAAATTTTAGAAGAAAGATTTGTGGAATCGATAAGGTCTTTTCCGGCCATTTCATAATCAATGCTAAGTGCTGTCCAACGCATTGCCCAATCTACCTTCCACTGACACTTAACTTTGCCCCCAATAACCTCTGTTTCTATGGTTTCTCCTGTTTCAGGTTCAATATAAGTGACAGTCCCTTTTTCAACATTACGCGCAATCATCGGTACCTGTAATACTTTTCCAGAAAAGGGAGAAATCGGTAGAAAGAGTGAATAGGTCGCTTGCCGTTCTTCACCTAATGTTGGTAAAATAATTGCCATAACCTTGTCATAACAAGCAAGGATTTTTAAAAGTGTTTCATCAAAACGACCGGAATTGTAATAATCCGTAGCACTTGCAAATTCATAATCAAAACCAAAACGATCAAGGAAAGCCCGTAACCGCGCATTATTTGCCGCTCCAAAAGAAGGATAATCATCTCCAAAAGGGTCGGGTACACGGCTCAACGGTTGACCAAGATAATGTTCCATCCTCTCGCGATCAGGCACATTCTCAGGAACCTTGCGCAAACCATCCATATCATCAGAAAAACAAAGTAATTTTGTTTTTACTTTATTCTCCGTGAGAATATGAAATGCATGACGCACCATGGTTGTACGTGCAACTTCCCCAAAAGTTCCAATATGCGGTAAACCAGAAGGGCCATAACCTGTTTCAAATATCACACTGTCTGGATAACCCGTTTTTTCATACCGTTTGATAATCTTACGTGCTTCTTCAAACGGCCAAGTTCTCGATTGAGAAGCTGCATCTTTTAATTCAGGCGTAAGGTTGAGGGTATCACACTGATCACGCATCATTATTATTTATCCTAAAAATTACACTCTTTCAAAATAGGGTGTATGGTTCTTGAATTTATTCGTCAATAATAGCAAGCAAAAAGATGAAAATTTCTTTATACTCTTAAGCCACAATACAAAAACCGCCCTCGTTATAAACATATTCTGTTCTGATAAAAATCAAAAACATTCAATATTATAAAGCAAAATTGACTTGTTTTGATTATCGAAGCCTTCATTGCTATTATTATCATGGGTTTTGCTTATTATATTTATTAGCGCAAAAGATAAGCTTCTAGTATTGAACGAAAGAACGGTAAAAACCAACAGAAAAAATGCTTAAACTAGGCATTTCATACAAAAGCACTGCACCTACTTTACACTTGTCACCGTAACTTTCTATTTCTTTTCTTTATCACCTTGATGATGCATTGCTAATGTACGCAAACGTAGAGCATTTAATTTAATAAAA
The DNA here is from genome assembly GCF_042196885.1 of Bartonella sp. AA86SXKL. Classification (NCBI taxonomy): domain Bacteria; kingdom Pseudomonadati; phylum Pseudomonadota; class Alphaproteobacteria; order Hyphomicrobiales; family Bartonellaceae; genus Bartonella; species Bartonella sp. AA86SXKL. The sequence goes on from NZ_JBHIRE010000001.1 coordinate 181,891, forward strand.
CCAGTTGCATCTCTTTGATCATAAACACCTTGATCATCCTCGAAAGTTACTAACTCACTGGAATAAAGTGATTTCTTACTTTGGCGCCCTTCAATAATTACATTCCCCTTATAAAGCTTTAACGTGACTTCACCTTCAACATGTTCTTGAGATAAATCAATAGCTGCCTGCAACATCTTACGTTCCGGCGAAAACCAAAATCCATAATAAATGAGTTCTGCATAACGTGGCATCAACTCATCTTTTAAATGAGCTGCGCCACTATCTAACGTTAAAGATTCTATAGCTCTGTGAGCCGTCAAAAGAATGGTTCCACCTGGTGTTTCATAAATACCCCGCGATTTCATACCCACAAAGCGATTTTCTACCAAATCTAACCGACCAATACCATTATCGCGCCCGTAACGATTTAATTCTGCAAGTAAAGTTGCAGGAGATAAATTTTTTCCATTGATTGAAACAGCATCGCCTTTTTTAAAGCCAAGAGTAATTCTGGTTGCTTGATCTGGAGCATCTTCCGGCGAAAGAGTACGCATATGGACATATTCAGGAGCAGGAAGTGCTGGATCTTCTAAAATCTTTCCTTCTGATGAAGAATGCAATAAATTTGCATCCACTGAAAAAGGCGCTTCACCTTGCTTATCCTTTTCTACAGGAATTTGATGAATACGAGCAAATTCAAAGAGATCTGTCCGACTCTTAAAATCCCAATCACGCCATGGAGCAATAATCTTTATATCAGGATTAAGCGCATAAGCGGAAAGCTCAAAGCGTACCTGATCATTGCCTTTTCCTGTTGCTCCATGAGCAATGGCATCTGCCCCTGTTTCCTCAGCAATTTCAATAAGGCGTTTTGAAATAAGTGGACGTGCAATTGATGTTCCTAAAAGATAAGTCCCCTCATAAACGGTATTGGCTCGAAACATCGGAAACACAAAATCACGCACAAATTCTTCGCGCAAATCTTCAATGTAGATCTCTTTAACACCTAGCATTTCAGCTTTACAACGAGCAAGTTCTAGCTCTTCCCCCTGCCCCAAATCTGCTGTAAAAGTTACAACTTCAACACCTAGCGCACTTTGCAACCATTTAAGAATAATTGACGTATCCAATCCACCTGAATAAGCCAAAACAACTTTTCTAATATTTTGCCACCTTTTCATTTTAACGTTCTATATGAGCTACTTTTTTATTTCTACCCAAAAATCGAAACGATGCAAAAAATATAAAAATAAATTCTTTTTAAGCAACATTAAAAAGACGCAAAAAGCGTAAATAAAGGTGCCTCAAAGTATAAATAGTGAACACTGCTTAAAATAAAAGGAGATTTACGTGTCATTTCTACCGGAGTGGTCTATTGTTGTACAATTTGCTTTAGCATCGTTGATTTTAGCACTTATTCCAGGACCAGATATGATGCTTTCTGTAGGACGAACCATTACACAAAGCAAAAAAGCTGGAATTATGTGCGCCTTGGGTAGTGCAACAGGGTTTGCCATTCAGGTTACGGCTGTAGCACTTGGCTTATCAGCGCTTATTTTTGCTGCACCACATACTTTTGTTCTTCTGAAAATTGTTGGCGCCTTTTATCTTTTATGGTTTTCCTTTCAAGCGTTACGGAGAAACCCCAATTTTTCCTTTGAACAGACATCTTCTAAATCTCAAAGCGCTAAACGTAACTATCTTGCTGGTATTGGAATTAATCTTCTCAATCCTAAAGTTATACTCTTTAACGCGACATTCTTACCACAATTTATCAATGCGAATGATCCTATGGCAACACAAAAATTACTCTTTTTAGGACTCTCTTATATTCCTATTTCTTTCCCCATTACAATTGCAATCGTTTTTACAGCGCATAAACTTACCAAAACTCTCAAAAAGAACCCTCTTTATATTCGCTTTCTCGACTGGCTTATTGCTGGTACTTTTACCAGCTTTGCCCTCCATCTCCTTGTGGTTACAAAACATTGATTTATAAATGTAATGTATCGCTTTTAATTTAAATAAAAAAACAAATATTATAAGATTTTTTCATTTCAAACCTGTTTATTTTGAATAAAACAATACCTTTCCTTTGTACATCACAAGAGAAGCTGGAGTTTTCGTATGGATAAAAACTATCTAAGAAAAGAATAAACAAAAGCATGAGCCACTGCACAATCTCCACTTTTTAAAAGATATTACCGTAGATTCTTTTAAAAGACACAAAACCTAATTAATGAGTATGATAATAAGGTAGAAATTAGTTACAATCCTTAAGACTTCATATTCCCTCTAAATTAGGCTTCCTTCTTATTTCAGAGATTATGCAAACAAGACTATAGACAATATCTTACCCCATTTAGCATATAAACGCTGAAACTGTTCGTCTAGCACTTATCCATCTTAGTATCTGTCTCACATATGCCATCGCATGAGGTTTGGATATTAAATTACAAACAAAAAAGCATAGGCCTCGATATAGCTGAAAATTACGTTAACTAATCACCAATGGCATTTTCAAGTCGTAAACGTTCAGATTTACGTAAGCGCTCTGAAGCCGATTTAAGCTGTCCACATGCAGCTAAAATATCGCGTCCACGCGGTATCCGAATAGGAGAAGCATAGCCCGCTTGATTAACGACATCAGCAAAACGCTCGATTTGCTCCCAATCAGAGCACTGATAATTACTCCCTGTCCACGGATTAAAAGGGATTAAATTAATCTTAGCAGGAATCCCTTTCAATAACTGAATCAATCGCTTAGCATCATCTAAACTATCATTGATATCTTTCAGCATAACATATTCAAATGTGATTCGTTTTGCATTGGAAAGACCAGGATAATTACGGCAAGCCTCCATTAGTAAAGCAAGCGGATATTTTTTATTAATGGGAACAAGCATATCCCTTAGTGTATCGTGTACTGCGTGGAGTGAAATTGCTAACATAACACCAATTTCTTCTCCAGTTCGGATAATTCCAGGAACAACTCCACTAGTTGAAAGCGTAATTCGACGTTTTGATAAAGAAAGTCCATCGCCATCAGAGGCAATCAATAAAGCTTTTTTAACAGCTTCAAAATTATAAAGAGGTTCTCCCATTCCCATCATAACAATATTGGTAATTTTTCGTCCTTCAATGGGAACAATTGCTCCATCAGGGGTATTCTTATCAGGAAAATCACCCAAACAATCACGTGCAACCAATAATTGTGCCAAAATTTCTTCTGCGGTCAGATTACGAACAAGCATCTGCGTTCCCGTATGGCAAAAAGAGCAGGTTAACGTACACCCTACTTGCGATGAAAGACATAAAGTACCACGTCCTTCTTCAGGGATATAAACCGTTTCAATTTCAACAGGCCTTCCAGCTCCACGTGCAGGAAAACGTAAGAGCCATTTACGCGTACCATCTTTTGATATTTGTTCTCCAACAATTTCTGGGCGCGCAATGGAGAAATGACACTTAAGTGTTTCTTGCATTGCTTTAGAAATATTCAGCATATCATCAAAATTTGAAACACCACGCACATAAAGCCAATGCCAAAGCTGACGCACACGCATACGCGTTTGATGCTCTGGTACACCAACAGTCTTTAAAGCTTGCATCATTTCATCTTGCGACAAACCAATCAAAGAGAGCTTAGAACTCTCCTTCACGACCACATTATCTGTTTTTCGTACAAAACATGAACCAACTGGTCTAAGGTCATAGGAAATGGCCATTGCTTTCCAATTCACATCACTATTTTAGAGTTATCGAAACCTTAATGGCACTTTTGAACTGCATTTAATGCAGCAGTGACCCCTTTTAAGGAATAAGTATAAGTGGTATGCGTTCCTCGTTTTGATATCGCTTGCACTGTCATATTGCTTCCAGCACGCATAGCAGAAACAAGCTGCTTTTCTAGCTCTGATGACGCCAGCCAAGCTGAGGAATCTTTCGTGAAAAAATCAAAGTCCTTACCTCCAATGGTCACTGTCACTCTCGACCCTTCTTGAAGGGTATAACCAGCCATAAACTGCGGTTCAAACGAAATAGGTGAATGAGAACGCTTGGTAACCAAGAAAAAGTTATCACCATGATTAACTGTCGTTGGAAGAGCCTTCAAAGGTACCGATAACACATAGCAAATCGTATTTTTGGGCGATTTATAAGAATAGGCTCCCCACGCTTCAAATTGATTTAAACGGCTTGGCGTTTGTGCATATGCCACTCCCGCTGTAACAAGAACCATTACAGATGCAGCAATAACAGTCTTTTCAAACATCTTCATTTAGCTCACTTCTTTAGTCTCTAACAAGATTTTCTTCATTAGAAAAATTCAACAAAAACTCCTCGATATTCATGTGTTATTGTCCTAATTCCTTCAATAAGCGAAATATTTTCACACTAATCAAAATAGATTTCTACGTTTCATTGTGACCTTTTAATCGTTACCAAAACATAAACTTCTTATTCAATAACCACATTAAAAAATAATATCTTCATTTTACGCTACTTATTTCGTTTTTGTATAAAAAACGATTTCTTTAAGCTATAGAACTTCAAAACGAGATGAAAATATACCATCACTCTGTTAAGAAATAAACCATACTCTTTATATCACAAGCAATCTGATGCAAAATTTTGAAAATACACCCCGGACTCCCCGCAAAAAAGCTTAATCGCCTTACGAATATCACTTCTCGACTTTATGCATTCAATACATTTATGTTCGCAGAATACTCCATCTTTTACTCATTATAGTGCATTCATATTTCGTATTCAATATCGTCCCGATAACACTTTTTCTCAATCTTCAAAAGACCTTGTAAAAATAATAAAATATTATCAAGATATTAATAATAAAACATAAAGAATTTAGATTCTATCTCAATAATCACATACAATTTTGTTTCTTTTGATCTTATTTCCCTATATACTTCATCTCCAATTATTAATTTCTAAAATGATTTTAGTAGCTTATAATAGCTTAATCGTATTATTTTAATGTATTAGACGATATTTTTCTTTCTGTTATAAAAAACTTCTTAAGAATTCTTTGGGAAAGTCTCCTTATCTTATTTCTAAGTAATTTATAAAAAGAAATATAAAACTTTTTTCTATAGCAGTTCTAACATTACCGTTTTTTAAACAATATTTTAATCAATTAAAGACACTTAAATAAATCTTCCTATGCATAAAAACTCTTTCACCCAACCTAAAGGTATAATTTTCATTCTTACCGTACAAAATTGTTCTTTAGCATGAGCTCTATACAACAGCAGACATCTAAATCATATCTATAAAATAGTTGATCTCTCCACTTGTGAAGAAGAAAGCTGGCACCATAACACTATTTTCCAGCTCCCAATGTTTTGCACAACTCTCGATACTTTAGACGATTCATAGGAAGCATTTTTACCCCTTTCTTGTACAGTTTTTATCCACACGCTAATTCCGTTTACAACGTGCAAGGAAATGGTTTTGATTGATTCAACATAAACAAGTTTGGAATGAGAGAATTTTACAATATTCGGATCTCTCATCCAACATGCGAAATAGTGAATTATATTTAAAATCAATATCTTGCTATACTGAAGATACAATATATCTCTTATTTTTTCTTGAGCATTAAAATATTATCCCTAAACACTCAAACTCAACTTACAAAAAAATTCAATGCACAAATAAACTTTTCTGTTGATTTCTTTCCCGCTTTCAAAGGACGAAGATTCTTAATCCAATCTGGACTGAAAAAGTTTGGATTCTTGTCGAGCGGTCTCCTCTTTTCTTCCCACTCATGTGATTCACTTAACTAAAGGCTCTACAGACAAGTCCTGTTTAAAAATATTTACCACGCACTCTAAAAGCACTTAATATATTAAGAAGACTTACAGAATTTATCTCACCATATCTCAAATGATAGTGTTTTTACAGTATAACAGGATAAAAGAATCCACGAACATAATAATTAGATGCTTTAATATACGAGAACAAGAAAGGAAAAGCCCTTCGTTTTTGTTGGTTGCTCTTTAAAAAGAAGGTTCAATTAGAAGTAAGTTTCTTAAATCTCATGACATAACCTTTTGTTATTAGTCTTAAGATGCAAATTATATTATTTCCTACGCTCTGTAGTGCATACCTCGCAATTTATACGCTCATAATAACTTTTAAGCTGCATTTGATTCTGAAGATTGAATCAATAAAGCATAAAGCGCATTGGCATTATGCGTACTGCGCAACTTTTGTACAACATCAGTGTGACGCAAAACACGTGCGATCTGTGATAAAGCTTTTAAGTGATCTGCACCAGCATTTTCAGGTGCTAAAAGGAGAAAAACGAGATCTATAGGTTCGTCGTCAAGAGCTTCAAAATCAACAGGACTTTCAAGACGTGCAAATATACCAATGATCCGATTAATATCAGGTAATTTTCCATGAGGAATCGCAATACCTCCACCCAAACCCGTTGAACCAAGCTTCTCGCGTTGTAAAACAACATCAAAAATCACATGCTCACTAAGACCTGTTAGCTTGGAAGCTTTTTCGGCTAAAATTTGCAGAACCTGTTTTTTCGAATTAGCCTTAAGAGCCGGAATGATCGCTTCCGGTGCTATTAACTCACTCAAATTCATACTTTAATTTTCCTCTTACACGCTAAAATGCTCATCAATAAACCTATAAACGCTATAGATACTTAATGTTCTTTCACTTTTCGCAACATCGCATGTGTTTTTACTTTTCAATTTATAATGGGTGATGGCTCAATACATCTCATATCACTTCTAAAACAATAATAAATAGTATTCGGATCATCATTAACGGCATGAGAAACCAAACAAATGAAGTTGTTCATAAAGTTAATTTCCTTACGACTCTAGAAAAGGCCATTATTCATAAACTTATTAAACTTGTCATAAGAGTTGATGTATAATCCGCCATCAGAGTTTTTCTTTCTTTAAACAATGAGCCCTTAAATTAAGATGAAAAGCATACTGAGCAAAATGGACCTTTACTTTGAAAATTACTGTATAGCTTGAACATCGACTTATAACAAGAATATAAAGATTTTTAGAAATTTAATGATTATTTTAAAAGATTTATAGATTTAGCCTGATATCTGTAGCCAAGCTCCTATTTTCAAATAGGCGATATAAACCAATAAAATACGACAACTCCTATTGAATAACCGCAATATATAAACCGGTGCTCCCATCAAAATACCTAAAACAGCATCATCGATATATTTTTTGATTCGACAGAGAAAAATATGATAAATATCTCTTACCTTTCAATAACACACGCATTTATTGAGAGCTTCGTTTATCACTCATTATCACGTTAATCTAGTGATATCTTTTCTATGATACAATTATGAGTAAGCTAAACTTATAAAACAACAAACTAACCTCTAATGATGAAGCCTTTTTCACCACTCAATAACAACATTAAGGTTATAGTCATAAAAGAAGTTTTGGCATAAATAAGGAAATTTTCAGTAATAATGTTTGGTTAAACTTAAATGGAAACTCGTGAAAGCTGTAAAATCAAAGAGAAAACTGATTTCCCAAATAAATTCTGCGTACATCAACGTTGTTGATAATATCGTTAGGACAACCGTGAACTAACACCCGCCCTGTATGAATAATATAAGCGCGATCGACAAGCCCTAATGTCTCACGCACATTATGATCCGTTATTAAAACACCAATGCCACGCCTCGTTAAATGACGAATAAGTTGTTGAATATCGAAAATAGCGATAGGATCAATTCCTGCAAATGGTTCATCAAGTAACATAAAATGGGGACGAGAAGCTAAAGCGCGTGCAATTTCAAGTCGCCGACGTTCACCTCCAGATAACGAAAGTGCAGACATTTTACGTAAATGATCAATTTTAAATTCATGTAAAAGGCTATCTAACTCTTCACGTTGTTTAAGGCGATCTTTTTCAACGACCTCTAAAACAGCTTTAATGTTATTTTCTACTGAAAGACCACGAAAAATAGACGCTTCCTGTGGAAGATATCCAATACCTAAACGCGCACGTCGATACATCGGAAGATGCGTAATATCAAATCCATCAATTTTAATGGATCCTCCATCAGATTTTATAAGCCCTGTCACCATATAAAAACAAGTTGTTTTACCTGCCCCATTGGGCCCTAAAATGCCAACGGCTTCTCCCGTACGAATGCCAAAAGAAACACCATTAACAGTTCGTCTTCCTCGATAAACTTTAATCAAATTACTAGCAATCAAGGTCCCTTTTAAGGGATTTTTTGAAGCTTCACTTTCAAGATTATACCTATCGGTCTGTTTTTTTCTTTTGATTCCAAACATGAAATCTTAATGGCCATTCTTTTGATTTTGTTTTAAAATAATAGAAACACGACCTTTTTTCTTAGGCGTCTCACAACCTTCTAAAAAAGCCTTTCCGCTTTCCATATTTGCCGTTAGTTTGCACCCCGTTGCCACATTATCACCATCAGTTAACACAACATGATTCCCTGTCAAACTCATCATTTTTGACTTTCCATCAAAAACGCCTTTATCACCCGTAGCAACTTGCGTAGCAATTTTTATATAAACTTTTCCTAAAGCTTCCATTTTTTGTATACTCGACGAACCAAATAAAGAAACAGATGATGCCTTTGTATCTTCCTTGTTTTTATCAATTTCTTTATATGCTTTATCGTAGTAAACAACTAATTCTGCCGTTCTTAAAAGACGTTCACCTTGCACCACTGAAACATCACCCTTAAAAAGCGCTATCCCTTCTTTATCACGTATTTCCAAAGAATCTGCATGAAGTTCTACCGGTTCTTTATCGCTTGATAGACTTATTCCAAAATGGGCCACTTCAGCATATCCTAAAACTGCTCCTCCTCCTAACATTCCCATGCTAAAAGCCAACATCACACCTATCCATCTTTTGTACGATTTCATTATTTCAATTCTTCTGTTTGTATATACACATACTTCTCTTTATAAATATCCTTTAAAGATTTGTATTGATACTGCGTTATTGCTTTTGAAGCACTAAATGCACACCACCATGGAAATATATGTTTTTTCCTTTTTCTCGAATTTGTAAGGCGTTTGCGGCAAGATTCAAACCGGCTTGCTGAATATTAACACGTTGATCTGTTTTTAACTGTCCCTCGGATAAGTTAATACTAGCTGACATAAATTGTACCATCATCCCATCATTCGTCGTAATCGTGAATGGCTTATCCAACTGTAAAAAACCATTAATGTTATCGTAACCCCCCCCTTGTGCGACGAGAAAAACCTGTCGTTGTTGGCCCATAAATGCTCTAGCTGTAATGTTTTGCAACCCAATCATTCCAGCGTGGGTATGATCTTGAAATGCCTTTTCTGCTTTAAGCCAATAAGGTTCATGAGCACGCGTATACCCTTCTAATTTTGGATTGAGCATCGTCAAATTCATCACGCCACTTTCTCCATTATTCAAAGGCATAGAATCAGAAGTAACGGGAACCAAGAAAAACGTAAACCAGCAAAAAACCAGCGCTGAAATCAACGCTAAGAGAGGTAAAAAAATTTTTAATATGCTAATGCGACGCGAATGACGGGATGCTTTTTTTAAAACATCTCCAAAAGATGATTGCGTTGAAAAGACTTCATAATGATTGTGTACGGACATACTCTCCTGATCTCTTAAATCCTCCGCATTTTTAATCTGTATACCCTTTATAGAAGGTATTTTCAAATTTTGTTTCTTGCAATTTGTTTTTTCTTGATTTTATTTTGCTTTTATCCGTTTATATATTGTAATATGCATGGAGTGCACAATTACAAAATTTTTTTGTGTGAAAGTGAGGCTATTGTGGTAAAATCAGAGCTTGTACAAATTATCGCTCGTCATAACCCGCATCTTTTTCAACGGGATGTGGAGAATATTGTAAACGCTATTTTTGAGGAAATTGCAACAGCACTTGCAAATGGCAATCGCGTTGAACTTCGTGGATTTGGAGCTTTTTCTGTAAAAAGCCGTTCAGCCCGTAATGGACGTAACCCACGAACAGGTGAAGCCGTTTCTGTTGAAGAAAAGTGGATTCCTTTTTTTAAAACTGGCAAGGATTTACGCGACCGTCTTAATCAGTGAGAAACTTATGATAATTAAACGTATTCTTCTAACAAGTATCGGTGTGATTCTCGCAGCGGTTTTGATTGTTTTTATCGTGGCTAATCGTCAAATGGTTCCGTTAACCCTTGATCCTTTTCGAGCAAATCCTGAAAGTTTTACTTATCATGCTCCCCTCTTTATATGGCTCTTTATTTTCTTTGTTTTTGGTATTTTATTAGGAAATCTGATCAGTTGGTTTTCCTACCACAAATACAAAAAAGCTCTCAAAAAAAGTAAAGCCGAGATTGAAAAATTGAAAACATCTATCACAAATCTGGTGTAATGGTATTTAAATGAAATCTTTTCTCTCTGTATTCTATATTCAGTACAGAGTTAAAAGTGCTCTTTTTCTTTTTTATACATGTTTTAATTGACTTTAGCTTTTTTGCACTTTTACGAAACATTTAAGAGCTTTATAATATATTTTTATACCTCATATACCGTGATACAAAACATGCCCGCACAATGCTTTCAATTCTCCCATAACAATAGATATCCGCAGGAAAAGCTGCCCCTTATTTTAGAAACGGGTATAAGCGAAAACTATGCTCTCATTGATTCTGGTCATGGACAAAAATTAGAACGTTATGGAGCTTACCGCATTATTCGACCAGAAGGTCAAGCACTATGGAAACCCGCTTTACCACAAAAACAATGGGCTGATGTTGATGCTATTTTCACAGGAAACCTTGATGAAGAAGGGGTTGGGCGTTGGCATTTTCCTAAAAAGCCACTTGATGAAACATGGGCTCTTGCTTGGAATGGATTGTCTTTTCTAGGCCGTTTTACTTCCTTTCGTCATGTGGGGGTTTTTCCTGAACAAGATGCCCATTGGCGCTCTATGGAAGAACAAATTGTTAAAGCCGAACGCCCTATAAAATTGTTGAATCTTTTTGGCTATACAGGTATTGCCTCTTTGATTGGAGCACGAGCGGGTGCGAATGTTACCCATGTTGATGCTTCTAAAAAAGCCATTGCGTGGGCAAAAGCTAATCAAGAAAGAGCAGGATTACCAGATCATTCTATTCGCTGGATTTGCGATGATGCTATGAAATTTGTCGAGCGTGAACTGCGTCGTAAGAAAAGCTATGATATGATTCTTCTTGATCCCCCTGCTTATGGGCGTGGACCCCATGGTGAAATTTGGCAACTGTTTGATCATTTACCCGCTATGATCACAAATTGTCGTAAACTTCTCTCTGATAAACCGCTCTCTGTTGTCCTTACGGCTTATTCTATTCGTGCTTCCTTCTTTGCACTTCATGCTTTAATGCGTGATGCATTTGTAAATCTTGGTGGTACGGTCGAATCAGGAGAACTCATTTTGCGTGAAGAAGTTGCAGGACGTGCTCTTTCTACTTCTCTTTTTAGCCGTTGGATTGCTTGAATATGTGTAGACCCAAAACTGGTAGAGTGAAAGAAATTACCTCTCTTAGCAACCCCATCATAAAAAATCTTAAAGCACTTAGCCAAAAGAAAAACCGTAATAGAGAAGGTCTTTTCATGGCAGAAGGATTGAAATTGGTCATTGATGCTCTCAATCTTGGCTGGACAATACAGACGCTTATTTTTTCTAAAAGTGAAATCGGTAATGCTACTATCGAAAATACTGCCGCACGTGCTGTAGCCAACGGTGGTTTTGTTATTAAAGCCTCACAAAAGGTTATGGAATCACTTACCCGACGCGATAATCCACAAACAGTTATTGGTATTTTCAAGCAAAAATGGCACTCTTTTGAAATGATAAAAGGGCAGATTAAAGATGTTTACATCGCGCTTGATCGTGTACGTGATCCTGGAAACCTTGGTACCATTATTCGAACCGCTGATGCTGTAGGTGCTAAAGGTGTTATTTTAATTGGCGAGACAACAGACCCTTTCTCGCCTGAAACAGTCCGTGCAACCATGGGATCTATTTTCTCTGTACCACTTTATCGTTTTGATGAAAACGGCTTTTTAAACTGGTCTTCTCACTTTAAAGGCATGATCGTTGGCACGCATCTCAAAGGATCTCTGGATTATCGGACACTTGATTTCAAAAATGGTCCTGTTATCCTTTTAATGGGGAATGAAAAACAGGGATTATCAGATCTTCTTACGAATCGGTGTGATAAACTTACGCGTATTCCACAAAGCGGACGAGCAGACTCGCTTAATCTAGCTGTAGCAACAGCTGTTATGCTTTATGAAATCCGTCGCCCCTATTTAATACTGGAACCATGTGAGGAAAAACATGATTCGTAAATCACTCCCTTTTCTTCTCTTGGGCTTGGCTTTTACAGTAGTACTTGATCAAGCTGTCAAATACTGGGTTATGCACAATATGCCTTTAGGAACAGAAATTTCGCTTATTCCTTTTCTTTCCCTTTATCATGTGCGCAATTCTGGCATTGCATTTTCGTTTTTTTCTTCCTTTTCTCAGTGGGGAATCATCGCCATCACGATCATTGTGATTATCTTTCTTCTATGGTTATGGAAAAATACTGAATATAATAAGTCTTTAATGCGCTTTGGCCTTATTCTTATTATTGGGGGAGCCATCGGCAATCTCATTGATCGTATTCGCTTTCATCATGTCACTGATTATATACTTTTTCATATTGATGATATTTTTTATTTTGCTATTTTCAACCTTGCAGATAGTTTTATCACTCTCGGTGTTATTGCCATCCTTATTGAAGAATTGCGTACTTGGATGAAAGCAAGGCGTCATTCCAATAGTACATCTTCTCACTGATATGTTCAGTGCCTTAGAAAACAGAGATTATTGACCGTCACAAGTCTGATTACGCATTGATTTCTCTTAATCAATTCTTGTTGCTCGTCATTTCACGTGTTTCTCTTCATGGGACTATAAAATCTTACTTTCTTTTCAACTTTACATTTCTACACTTAGTTAGTGCAAAAGAAATGAACTCAAATAGAATCAATATTTTTTATCCATGTGTCCTACATCACAATTTTTGAGGAGACATTTCACAGCATTTGAAGTTCTGTTTATTTGATTTGAACAATTGCTTTTCGTACGTTTTTTAGTTTTTACAGATATCGATTTTACAGAGCCTTTCTTAAGTGCTTCGTTTAAAAACTCTCCTTTTTTATTTTATATATTGTTTAATAAAAAACATTTTTTCAACTATTTTCAATGGTGTCTTGTTAAAGCAACATATTGATTATAAATATAAATTACCGTTTTTCATATTGAATAAAAGCCCTTACTATCCTAAATCTCTTTTATTTGGAATCTGTTCATGTTGAATCCATTAAAACAATGTCTCTTGCAAGACACAAGTCAATAATCTTGATTGATTTAATATGAACAGATTTTCAACCAGAGAATCTTGCGATATTCGGAGTATCATTTAGCATTCAAAAAGACAATTTATCATTATACATCAATATATTATATAAAAATCCAATTCAATAGCTCTTATAAACGTGCAAAACAGATGCAATATTAGAGGTTGAAAATAGTGTGATGATACTTGCCGCTCTTCTCATAAACGCAAAAATAGTGAATATTTTATAAGGGATTGTATTACATAGTTTTTGTGAAAATAGAAAAAATTTTGAGTGTAGTCTTTTTATCTTGCAAAAATATGGCAAAAAATGGGAATATTTTTTATTAAAATGAACTATTTCCTTACCAATTTGTAAGGTTCCTTCTTCATATAAATCTCTTGTAATTTTTAAATAAATCTCCATAATAAGAGCATATATGCTGGAATTCTGTCAGTGATTCTTAAGGGTTTTTGTATTTGCCCAATTAAGGCTTATACCAAGCTTATCTGTGTAATGACAGAGACACCTTTAAAGCCCTATACCTGACAGAACATATGCTAAAGGATTTTATATTATGGCTAATTTTAAAGATTTACGTTCGGCACCTGCTTCTCATGCCGATGCATCAATTGATCAGGGATTACGCGACTATATGTTGGGTGTCTACAATGCAATGGCCATTGGTTTGCTTATTACAGCTGCTGCCGCTTATGCAATTGTATCATTAGCAACGACAACAGATATGAGCCAAGCAGCAGCTCAAATCAATAGCAGTGTTTATCTAACACCATTTGGAGTAACATTTTATACATCGCCATTCTCTTATATTGTTATGTTTGCACCACTCATAGCAGTCTTATTTCTCAGTTTTAAAATTAATACATTGAGCACAAATGCTGCTCGTAGTCTCTTTTTTGGTTATGCTGCTCTGGTTGGTCTTTCACTGTCTTCAATCGTTTTGCGCTATACGACAGAAAGTGTTGTGCAAACCTTTGTCATTTCCGCCGCAACTTTTGGAGCTCTTTCACTTTATGGATACACAACAAAGCGTGATCTCACAGCAATCGGTTCATTCTTATTCATTGGATTGATCGGCTTGTTGCTTTCCATGATTGTGAACATTTTTCTTGGATCAAGCGCTTTGCAGTTTGCTATCTCTGTGATTGGTGTTTTTATCTTTGCTGGTTTAACAGCCTACGATACCCAGAGCATTAAGTTGATGTATTATGAAGGAGATGAAAGCGATACCAGAGGACGTAAAGTTATTATGGGCGCGCTGAATCTTTATCTTGATTTCATCAATATGTTTGTCTTCTTGCTACAGTTTCTTGGCTCAAACCGTGATTGATTGTAAAAATCATTACTTAATTAAAGAACCTTGTTTCTAAAAGAGACAAGGTTCTTTTGTTTTTAGTGTAAATCTTTATCCTCTGCTTCTTAGAAACTATTCTTTTCGCAAAATGACAAAAATCCCTTATAAGCAAAAATTCCCTTGGTTTACCGGTTTTATCCAACAAAAACTCCATAGCTCCTTTTTAAATACAACTCACAGCCGCTCTCATCATCAATCAAACATCGTCAATCAAAATAGTAATTATGATCTGACCGTTGCTTCCTATAATGTGCATAAATGTGTAGGTGTTGATAAAGTTTTTAATCCTACAAGAATTGTCCGTGTTATTACTGAATTACAAGTTGATATCCTTGCTCTTCAAGAAGCAGATAAACGTTTTGGGGAACGCATCGGTTTGATTAATCTTCAGCTATTAAAAGCTGAAACCGGTTTGATTCCTGTACCTCTTAATACTACGTCACCTCATGGCCATGGTTGGCATGGGAATGCTCTTTTTTTGCGAAAGGGATATGTACGTGATACTTTACAAGTCACTCTTCCTAGTATTGAACCACGTGGGGCTGTAATTGTAGAGTTGGAAATGGCAGCAGGCCCTATTCGTATTATTGCGGCTCATTTTGGCTTATTACGTTACTCTCGTAAACAACAAACAAAAATGCTCCTTGAAATTTTCCAAAAACGCCCCCTTATGCCTACACTCCTCATAGGAGATTTTAATGAATGGCGAATGGGAAAAGGCTCATCTTTAAATCATTTTTCTCCCTATTTTGATAGCACTTTTGAAGTTGTACCAAGCTTTCCCTCTCGTTTTCCTTTGTTAGCCCTTGATAGAGTTTTTTCTTTTCCCCACCAATTGGTAACAAGTATTGAAAATCATTATTCACCACTTGCACGCATTGCTTCAGATCATTTGCCTATCAAAGCCTATCTTAATCTTTCCAACGCAATCAATATTCTTAAAAATAAATAAAAAAAATTAATGTGCCTCATCCCAATTTTGAGCCGTCATAACTTTTACTTCAAGCGGTACAGATAAAGATAGAACCGGTATTGTAGCATTTTCCATAACATTTTTAACAACAGTCATGGTTTTTTTACTTTCTTCTTCTGGTACTTCAAAAATCAGTTCATCATGAACTTGCAGCAACATTTTTGCTGATAGTTTTTCTTCTTTTAAAGCATCTCCCATATGTATCATAGCGCGACGAATAATATCTGCTGCAGAACCTTGAATTGGAGCATTGATAGCTGCCCGCTCATTAAGAGAACGAATTTTTACATTCTTTGCTTTTATCTCTGGATAATGGATACGACGTCCAAAAATTGTTTCTACATAACCATTTTCACGTGCAAAGATTTTGGTCTTCTCCATATAATCTTTAATTCCTGGAAATCTTTCAAAATACAGTTGAATATAACGACCCGCTTCTTGGCGTGAAATTCCCAATTGATTGGCTAGTCCAAAAGCTGAAATACCATAAATAATACCAAAATTAATCGCTTTTGCACGCCGTCGTATATCTGAATGCATTCCTTCTATCGCAACACCAAACATTTGTGATGCCGTTATAGCGTGAATATCATGCCCTTTAGCAAAAGCTTCTTTTAATGCTTTTATATCCGCAATATGTGCAAGAATGCGCAACTCAATCTGACTATAATCAGCAGAAAGTAACACATGTCCTTTGGGAGCAATAAAAGCTGTTCGAATTTTACGTCCTTCAGCAGTTCGCACTGGAATATTTTGCAAATTTGGCTCTGATGATGATAACCGACCTGTTGATGTTATTGCCAAAGAATAATTTGTATGAACTCGCCCTGTTTTTGAAAAAATATAAGAAGGCAAGGCATCTGTATAGGTAGATTTTAGCTTTGAAAGTTGACGCCACTCAATAATTTTACGCGGTAAAATATGACCTTCAGCAGCCAACTCTTCTAAGGTCCGTGCAGAAGTTGACCATTGTCCACCCTTAGTTTTAGCGCCTCCAGGCAATCCCATTTTGCCAAAAAGGATATCCCCTAATTGCTTTGGCGAAGCAAGATTAAACTTTTCATCAGCTTGTTTGTAAATTTCCTCTTCTAGAATCAAAGCAGCTTGTGCCAACTCTCCTGAAAGACGCAATAAAATCTGCCTATCAATAAGAATCCCCCGTTCTTCCATTCTTGCAAGAACTTCTACAAGAGGCCGATCAAGACGCTCATAAATTTTTGTCATTCCACGAGCAACAAGTTGCGGTTTCAATACTTGCCAAAGACGTAGCTTTATATCAGCATCTTCCGCCGCATAAAGGGTTGCTTGTTTTAAATCTACTTGTGCAAAAGAAGTAATTTTTTTCCCGTTATGCGTTAAATCTTTATAGACAATTGGTTTATGCTCAAGCCAACGTTCAGACAAATCATCCATATTATGGGTTAACATTCCAGCATCAAAAGCATATGATAAAAGCATGATGTCGTCAAAAGAGCTTATCATAATGTCATATTGCTTCATCACCAACCAATCATATTTTATATTATGACCAATTTTTAACACCGCTGAATCTTCTAATATCGGTTTTAAAAGTGCTAAAGCTTTTTGGTCCTCAATCTGTGAGGCAATGCGCCCGCCCCTCAAAAGGTCCTCTTCTCCTTCATCAAAATGTTCAAGAGGTATATAAGCTGCTTTTTCCGGCTGTAATGCGAGTGAAAAACCAACAAGCTTTGCTTGCATCGGATCAAGAGATGTTGTTTTAGTATCAAAAGCAAAAAAACCCTGCTCTTGTGCTTGTGATAACCAGTCTTTTAAAATTTCCTCATCAAGAATTGTTGTATAAGCATCTCTTGTAATTTTTTGAGTCAGCGCTTGATCTTTACGTTTTTGTGCAAAAACTTGTGGAGAATTTTCAGAAAAATTATGAAGAGATGCGCGCTCAGTATTCTTGATATAAGAATCATGCCTGATATCAGAATCATTCCTGGGGCTTAGTTTTTCCCATTCAACATCTATATCAAGTGCGTCAATAACAGCTGCATCGCATGTCGTTGCCTCTGCCACGCGACGCGTTAATGTTGAAAACTCCATCGCTTTCAAAAAAGCAATTAAACGTGGACCATCTTGTGGCTCCAAAATAAAATCATCTAAATCATTATCTATAGGAACATCTGTTTTAAGCCTGACAAGTTCACGAGATATTTTAACTTGTTCTCTATAAGCTTGAATGTTTTCACGTCGTTTTGTTTGTTTAATTTCTGTTACGTTTTGCAATAAAAGATCAAGAGAACCAAATTCATTTAACAACTGAGCTGCAGTTTTTGGACCAATGCCTGGAATACCCGGTACATTATCCGTTGAATCTCCAATTAATGCTTGTAAATCAATCATTTTTTCAGGCGCAACACCCCATTTTTCTATAACTTCTGAGATACCTATATGCTTATCTTTCATTCCATCATACAAAGATACATGCGTATTTACGAGTTGCATAAGATCCTTATCAGAAGAAATAATGGTTGTTTTTGCCCCAACCTTTGTTGCCAACTTTGCATAGGTAGCAATTAAATCATCCGCTTCAAAGCCTTCCTTTTCAATACAAGGCAAATTAAAAGCCTTCGTTGCTTGGCGTATTAGCGCAAATTGAGGAATTAGATCTTCAGGAGGTTCAACACGATTCGCTTTATATTCAGGATAAATTTGTTTCCGAAAAGTATCAGATGAATAATCAAAAATAACAGCAAAATGTGTTGGAACAACACCCGTAGCTGTATTACGAGCATCACAAAGTAATTTCCATAACATATTGCAAAAACCAGCTACTGCTCCTACAGGAAGTCCATCCTTTTTACGTTTTAAAGGCGGCAAAGCATAATAAGCACGAAAAATATAGCCTGATCCGTCAACCAAAAAAAGATGATCTGTTGCTTTCATGACAATTTTTTCTCCATTTCAGCTAAAAAAACAAATTACCCTTATATATTTTTTCACTTTGCCTCTAAAAAGCCATTTTTTCTCTTCATAAAACGTGAAGTCGTTGCACTTTATATTAAGTACCTAGAGCTTTTCTTTGCTGTTACAGGATTAATAGCTTTCATTTTGCTCCTCCTATGATAGCTGAGGTACGATGTAGCGACAGGGTCGTTGTGGTGTTCCCCTCCCCACAACGACCGTTTTTTTTGACATCTATATTCTTTAATTTCAATCGTAACTCTTTTAGATAAAAGATGATGTTATTCATGAATTTTGAAGTTTTTCCACAGAGCTTTTTCACCCATTTTGTAGATAAAATCAGCGTGTAACTTTTTTTCTTGCGTACTCAATCTTGAAGGTAAAACCTGTGGGCGAATTTTAACGGCATAAGATGTATCTTTATCGTTCTGGATATGTTCATCAATACCCCTTCTGTTATCAAAACCCAATACACCTTGCTTTCCACCGATGAGCTCAATATAAACATCAGCTAGAATCTCTGCATCAAGCAAAGCACCATGAAGAACACGATGGCTGTTATCAATTCCAAAACGTTTGCATAAAATATCAAGAGAATTAGGACCCATAGGAAATTTACGCCGCGCCATAGCCAATGTATCAAGAATATTATCAATACTGATAAGCGGTTTGTTGACGCGTTTTAATTCTGCATTAATAAAACCAATATCAAAACTCGCATTATGCGCAATCATTGTCGCGTCTTTGATAAATTCCAAAAATTCATCAACAATATCACTAAAACTTTTCTCGTTTTTCAAGCGTTCATTGGTTAATCCGTGAATTGCTACAACTTCATCAGGAATAATAACGCCTTCAGGGTTTAAATAAACATGAAATTGGCGTCCTGTGAGATAACGATCAACCATTTCTACACAACCAATTTCGATTATGCGATCTTTCTCTTTATCTAAACCTGTTGTTTCTGTATCAAAAATAATTTCACGCATGATTTTAATTCTTTAGCAATTTTTTTATCACATCAAAAACCTGTTGACGGGTATTTTCTAAATCTTTCCCTGTATCAATAATAAAATCAGCACGTTCTCGTTTTTTTTCATCTGGCATTTGTTGAGCATTGATAAAGGCAAATTTTTTCTCATTCATACCTTGGCGAATCATGACACGTTCTTTTTGTATTTCTGGTGGAGCAGAAACAACAATAACGCTATCCAAACGACTTTCACCATTTTTTTCAAACAAAAGTGGAATATCAAGAATAACTAATTTTTTCCCTTGTTCACGCGCTATATCAATAAATTCCCTTTCTTTTTCTTGTACCAAAGGATGAATTATTTTTTCTAATTTTTGTAATTTTTCTTTATCATCAATCAAAATTTCAGAAAGTTTCAAACGATTAACTTCACCGTTTTCAACAACACCAGGAAAAATACGCTCTATGAATGACAAAGCTGGCTCACTTTTATAAAGCTGTTTTACTGCTTCATCAGCACTAAAAACAGAAATACCCGCTTGCTTGAAAAAATCAGCAACTGTTGATTTTCCCATAGCAATTGATCCCGTTAATCCTACGATCTTCATTCTCTTTTTTCACTCATATCATCTAAAATAGCTGTCCGTAACGCTTTTGTCACCTGTGGTCTTATTCCAAACCACTGTTCAAACCCTATAACAGCCTGATGTAGAAGCATCCCAAGCCCATCAACCGTCTTGAGATCACAAGCCTTTGCCTGTTGTAAAAAAGGAGTTATCAATGGTGTATAAATAATATCTGTTACTAACGCCGTTTTTTTTGCTTTATGAAAATCGCAAAAAAAAGAATCACTTTTTTCTTCTGGAATTTTTATGCCAATAGATGTTGTATTAACAATCAAATCAACTTGATGAAGTATTTCATGGATTTTATACCAATCGTAAACTTTAATGATTTTTCCAAAATGCTGAGCTAAATTATCAGCACGTTGTTTTGTACGGTTAATTAAATAAATCTGTTCAAATCCGCGTTTTTTTAAGGCATATATGATAGCGCGAGCGGCACCACCTGCTCCAAAAACAAGAGCTGTTTCCCCTCCCCAATCAGATGCAAAATCATCAAGATTAGCGCTAAAACCATAGGCATCGCTATTCGTGGCACAAAGCTTATCTCCTTCATACCAAAGTGTATTAACAGCACCAATCATTGTTGCTCTCTCATCTTTATAATCTGCTAAACGAAAAGCTTCCTGTTTATAAGGTAAAGTAACATTTCCTCCACAAAAGCCTATTTTTTGTAAAGACGCAATAAAATGACTGAACTCTTCAGATGTTACTTCTTGTGCAAGATATTCTCCTTGTAAACCATATTGTTTAAGCCAAAAATTGTGAATTTTTGGCGATTTTGAATGATGAATTGGAGAACCAACAACAAAAGCACGCGGATAATTTGTTTTTTTTATTGTTAAGTCAACCATTAATAATTCCTAAGTGGCGCAGTTTTATGAGTAGAGGCAGCAAAGGTAAACCAACAATGGTAAAAAAATCTCCTTCAATTTTTTCAAAGAGATGAATTCCTTCTCCTTCAATTTGATATACTCCCACGCTGTTTAAAACATCTTTTCCTACGCGTGCTAAATAACGTTCAATAAATTCTGATGAGAGTAAACGGACGGACATATGTGCACTAAAAGCTTCAACCCAAATTTTTTGACCATTTTTAAATAAAGCTACCGCACTATGAAGAGAATGGGCTTTTCCTGATAACTTACATAAACGTTGATGTGCTTCTTTAATATTTGTTGCTTTGTGAAAAACTTGACCTTCCAAATCAAGAACTTGATCACAACCAATAACGAAAGCATCAGGAAAACGATCTGAAACATTTTTTGCTTTTGCACTCGCAAGAAAACAGCTGAGTTCTTTAGGTTTTTTTTCTTTTGCTTTTTTTTCTACTTCTCTTTCATCAAAAGAAGCTCCTTCAATGGAAAAATTTAAGCCTGCTTTTTTTAATAATTTTGCACGATAAAAACTAAGAGATGCTAATATTAAAGTATCTGCGTTCATGAGAATTTTCTCTCATTTCCTTCACGAAATCGTGATAACAGTTCAAATATTGCAGCAGCAGTTTCTTCAATAGAACGTCTTGTGACATCAATAATAGGCCAACCAAAACGTTCGCAAATGCGTTTTGCATAGATTAATTCTTCAGCTATGTTGATACGATTTGTATAATTATCAAGAGCAAAACTTTCTCCCAAATCTCGATTTTGGCGGATATGTGAGATTCTTTCAGCTGAAGCAATTAAACCAATAATTAAAGAATTTTTTGCCTCTAAAAGGGATTCTGGCAAATCAATATTAGGAATAAGAGGAATATTAGCCGTTTTTATTCCGCGATTTGCTAAATAGATACTTGTTGGCGTTTTAGAGGTTCTTGAAATTCCCACAAGGATCACATCTGCTTCGGATAAGCTACTGGAAGACTGCCCATCGTCATGCTCTATTGTAAAATCCAGTGCCTCAATACGGCGAAAATAATCTGCATTAAGATCATGTTGTGCGCTCGCACGTAAATGTGTTGGCATTCCAAGGTAAGACTGAAAAGCATTTAAAACAGGATGCAATATATCAATACAGGGAACTTTCATTTCTTTACACCTTTTTTGAAGGAGAAGTTTAAATTCTTCATCAATCATTGTGTAAAGAACAATACCTGGCTCTTGTTGTATTTCATTAAGAGCTTTCTGTAACTGTATTCTATTACGAATCATAGGATAGATATGCTCTGTTGCCTGAATCATTGCATATTGCGATGCTACAGCTCTTCCAACAGAAATTAATGTTTCTCCTGTTGCATCAGAAAGCATGTGTAAATGAAAGAATTTTTTTTCTTTTGTCACAAAAATTTTAACTCCTTGTTAAGACATGTGTATATATCCTCACCGTTTTTTATAAAACTAAAATTTATGAAAAATTCTCCTTTTTTATGCACAAATTAAATGCTTGTGATAATTTAATCCCTCTTATAAAAAAAGAGGGGATAATATCTTTAAGATAGTGATATTTTTATTCTTTTTTCAGTTCCTTTTGTGGATAAAATTGAGGATAAATAATAATCCACACTAAACACAGTTATAAATAAGAATAATCCTTTCTTTAATATAAATTTATTAATATAAATTTCTGTAAAAAATACTTTTGAATAGCATTTCATTAATGCTATAATTCTAAATCACATTTTTGTTATTAAAATAATTAAATACTATTTGGATTTTATATTTTTTCAAGTTTTTCATATAATTACTTAATATTACAGGAACAAATTTCATATAAATGGTACTTGCAGATTAAAAAAATTGAGTGTAGGATATTTTTTCTTAATAATATTTCACTCATAAATTTCCATAAATTATTTAGAACAATCTTCTCCTTAATTACAAAGAGCATATTTCATGCAAAAAATGAAACTACAAGAACTTAAAAGCAAAAATCCCGTTGAGCTTGTTTCTTTTGCTGAAACATTAGAAGTTGAAAATGCCTCCCTTATGCGCAAACAAGAATTAATGTTTGCTATCTTGAAAAAACTTGCTCTACAAGACGTTGAAATTATAGGAGAAGGTGTTGTTGAAGTTTTACAAGACGGATTTGGATTTTTGAGATCTGCTGATGCTAATTATCTTCCTGGTCCTGATGATATTTATCTTTCACCTGCACAAATACAGTCGTTTTCTTTAAAAACAGGCGATACAATTGAAGGACCCATACGCAGTCCAAAAGAGGGAGAACGTTATTTTGCTCTCCTTAAAATTAATACAATTAATTTCGAAAAACCTGAAAAGATTCGTTATAAAATCCACTTTGATAATCTTACTCCTCTTTATTCAAATGAACGTTTCCAAATGGAAATACAAGATCCTACAGAGAAAGATATGTCATCACGCGTGATTGATTTGATATCTCCATTGGGAAAAGGACAAAGAGGGTTAATTGTAGCTCCTCCTCGAACGGGAAAAACAGTTTTACTTCAAAATATTGCTCATTCTATTACCACTAATCATCCTGAATGCTATCTCATTGTTCTTTTAATAGATGAACGACCAGAAGAAGTTACTGATATGCAGCGTTCAGTAAAAGGAGAAGTGGTTTCTTCTACTTTTGATGAACCAGCAATACGTCACGTACAAGTGGCAGAAATGGTCATTGAAAAAGCCAAACGTCTTGTTGAATATGGGCGTGATGTTGTTATTCTTCTCGATTCTATTACACGTCTTGGACGTGCATATAATACAGTTGTTCCTTCTTCGGGTAAAGTTTTAACAGGTGGTGTGGATGCAAATGCCCTCCAGCGTCCAAAACGTTTTTTTGGTGCAGCACGTAATATTGAAGAAGGCGGATCTTTAACTATTATTGCAACGGCTTTGATTGATACAGGAAGTCGTATGGATGAGGTTATTTTTGAAGAATTTAAAGGAACAGGTAATTCGGAAATTGTTCTTGATCGAAAAGTTGCTGATAAACGTATTTTCCCTGCTATGGATATTTTAAAGTCAGGAACGCGTAAAGAAGAACTTCTGGTAGAACGACAAGATTTACACAAAATTTTTGTTCTTCGTCGTATTTTAGCATCTATGAATGTAACAGATGCAATTGAATTTTTGATTGATAAATTAAAGCAAACAAAAAATAATAGTGAATTTTTTGATTCAATGAATACGTAGAGTTATTAAAGTTTTTATTAGGATAAAACCTGTGGATACAATCTTTGCTGTTTCGAGTGGATTGTTACCTTCAGGGGTTGCAGTCATTCGGCTTTCTGGTCCTCATGT
Organism: Bartonella sp. AA86SXKL; assembly: GCF_042196885.1. Taxonomy (NCBI): domain Bacteria; kingdom Pseudomonadati; phylum Pseudomonadota; class Alphaproteobacteria; order Hyphomicrobiales; family Bartonellaceae; genus Bartonella; species Bartonella sp. AA86SXKL. Next base: position 206,372 of record NZ_JBHIRE010000001.1, read on the forward strand.
TGTGGATATAGTTAAAACGCTTTGTGGTCGTTTACCTAAAGCACGTTTTATGCATTATGGAAATCTTACTGCTCGTGATGGTAGTTTTTTAGATTCTGGTTTAACTGTTTTTTTTCCTTCTCCTCATAGTTTTACGGGGGAAGATTGTGCAGAATTCCATTTACATGGAGGAAAAGCAGTAGTTAATCGTTTTCTCGATGAATTGTCGACATTTTCTGGATGCCGTATTGCAGAGGCAGGTGAATTTTCACGTCGTGCTTTTATGGAAGGAAAATTAGATCTTGTTCAAGCAGAAGGTCTTGCTGATTTAATAGAAGCAGAAACGGAAAGCCAACGGCGTTTAGCTGTTATGGGTACAAGTGGACATTTAACGACGCTTTATCGTGATTGGCGTCATAAGCTTATGAAGGCGCGTGCTTTTATTGAGGCAGAACTTGATTTTGTTGATGAAGCAGATATTCCCAACGCAATATCTGATAAAGTTTGGAAAGATGTTGAGGATCTTTGTACTTCTATTCGGGAATATATTACTGAAGGAGAACGTGCGAGTATTTTACGTGATGGATTAAAAATTGTTATTGCTGGTGCTCCAAATTCTGGAAAATCAAGCATTATGAATCGTCTTTCAGGAAGATCTGTTGCTATTGTAACGGAAGAAGCAGGAACAACCCGTGATGCTTTAGAAATGAGAATTATTCTTGGTGGTTTACCTATTTTTTTAACAGATACTGCTGGTTTTAGAAAAACAGAAAATAAAATAGAACAGATGGGAATAGAAGTTGCTAAACAGCATGTTATGGAAGCTGATTTGGTTATTTTGGTTTATGATATAGGAAATCCTACGCAAGTTGATTTACCAGAAACATCGGCTGAAATATGGTGTGTTGGCAATAAGCTTGATCTTTATGAAAAAAGTGATCAGCGTTGGTCTATACAATTTTCCGCATTAACTGGTTTAAATTTTGATTATTTTATAAAAGAACTTGAATCATTTTGTCATTATCGTGCTTCTGAAATTGGAAATATTGTTCCAGCACGTAAAAGGCAACTTCAATTATTAAAGCAGGCTGTTAAAGAGATTGAATTTTCTCTTAATTATCATTCTCTTGATCTCAGTTTACGTGCAGAACATCTCCGTTGTGCAAGTGATTTTCTTGGGAAAATTACAGGAGATATTGATGTTGAAGATTTGCTTGATATTATTTTTTCAGAATTTTGTGTTGGTAAATAATGATTCACGTGAAACATTGATTATTTCATAGACAGATTATAAAGATTATGTAATTTATATCCTGTTTCACGTGAAACCTTATAATATTTTCTACGGAATGAATTAAATGCAATCATATGATGTTGTTATTGTTGGTGGTGGTCATGCTGGCTGTGAAGCGTCTTCAGCTTCAGCACGTGTAGGAGCCAAAACAGCGCTTGTTACACATAAAATATCAGCACTGGGAACAATGTCGTGTAATCCTGCTATTGGTGGACTTGGAAAAGGGCATCTAGTTCGTGAAATAGATGCGTTAGATGGTCTTATGGGAAGAGCAGCAGATGCTGCTGGAATTCAGTTTAGACTACTTAATAGACGTAAAGGACCGGCAGTAAGAGGACCACGGACACAGGCAGATAGACAACTTTATAAAAAAGCAATTCAAAAATTATTAAAAGAACAAGAAAATCTTACTCTTATTGAGGATGAAGTTATTGATCTGGTTGTTAAAGATAATTGTGTATCAGGTGTTATTTTAAAAAAACAAGGAACAATTTTTTCTGGTGCTGTTGTTTTAACAACAGGTACATTTTTAAATGGCTTTATTCATATTGGTAATAAAACATGGGCTGCTGGTCGTATGGGAGATCAGTCAAGTGTAAAACTTGCTGAACATTTGAAAAAATATCATATAAAACTTGGACGATTAAAAACAGGAACCCCTGCTCGTTTGAGTAAAAAAACAATTGCTTGGGAAGCTCTCAAAAAACAACAAGCAGATGAAAATCCCATACCCTTTTCTCTTTTAACAGAGAAAATTGAACAACCACAAATTGAATGTGCAATAACACGTACAAATGAGAAAACACATCAAATTATTCGCGAGAATATTTATCGCTCTGCTTTATATTCTGGAAATATTGAAGGGTTAGGACCACGTTATTGTCCTTCTGTTGAAGATAAAATTGTGAAATTTGGAGAACGTGATGGACATCAGATCTTTCTGGAACCAGAAGGATTAAATGATGATACTGTTTATCCAAATGGTCTTTCTACTTCTCTTCCTGAAGATGTACAAATTTCTCTATTGAAAACCATTGAAGGATTGGAAAATTCTATAGTTTTGCAACCTGGTTATGCTATTGAATATGATTTTGTTAATCCACAACAATTAACGAGAAACTTAGAATTACGTTCTTTACCGGGTTTGTTCTTAGCAGGCCAAATTAATGGTACAACAGGATATGAGGAAGCAGCAGCACAAGGACTTTTAGCTGGATTAAATGCTGCACGTAAAGTAGGTAAATTAGATGAAATACTTATAAGTCGTTCTACTGCTTATATTGGTGTTATGATTGATGATTTGGTTTCACGTGGTGTTTGTGAACCTTATAGGATGTTTACATCACGTGCTGAATTTCGTTTATCTTTACGATCTGATAATGCTGATACGCGTTTAACACCTTTGGCACAAAAATGGGGTATTGTGAGTAAAATACGTTGGGAATGTTATCAGAAAAAACAACAACGGCTTGATCAAGCACGATCAATATGTCAAAATCTTTTTTTAACACCCAATGAAGCTTCTGCTCATGGATTACATGTTAATCATGATGGAATTCGGCGTTCGGCTTATGATTTTCTTGCTTATCCTCATATGACCTTAGAGCGTCTTTCAAATTTTTGGCCACAATTACAAACAATTGATTCTAAAACAGCAGAATCTTTAGAAATTGAAGCACAATATGCGGTTTATTTAGATAAACAAGCACAAGATATTGCCTCTCTTCAGAGAGATGAGCGTTTAGAAATTCCTTCTTCTCTTGATGTTCAGGCAATTTCAGGTCTTTCAAATGAACTTAAATCAAAAATTCAAGAAGTGTCGCCGCGTTCAATTGCTGATGCACAAAAAATTGATGGCATGACACCCGCCGCGTTATCACTTATTATTACACATATTCAACGTCAACGACGTGAAAAGGCTAAAACAGCTTAATGAATTTTTCTACAGAAAAAAAATATCAACAATTATTAAATATTGTTCCTTCTGTTTCACGTGAAACGATGGAAAATTTAATTCAGTTTGAGTCTTTAATACTTCAGTGGAATGCACATATTAATTTGATATCTGCTACAACTATACCAGATCTATGGACACGACATATTCTAGATTCAGCACAAATTTTTCCTTTGTATGCTCATTCTTTACATTGGTGTGATTTAGGATCAGGAGGAGGTTTTCCTGCAATTGTGATTGCTATCTTTTTGAAAGAAAAAAAAACAGCACATATTAATCTTGTTGAAAGTAATGGGAAAAAAGTTGCTTTTTTGCGAACAGTTATTGCTCAACTTAATCTTCCAGCAACGGTTTATCACGCTAGAATTGAAGATATATATCAAAAAATTCCCATATCTGATATTATAACGGCACGGGGATTAGCGCCGCTTGATACTCTTTTACAACTCATTTTTCCTTTATTAACAGAAAAAACAATAGCTCTTTTGCAAAAAGGTCGGGATTACGCTACAGAAATAAAAAATGCCTCTGCCAATTGGCACTTTGATCTGTTAAAACATAAAAGTAAAGTTGATGAAAATTCTGTTATTTTGGAAATTTCTCATATTCGATCATATAGAGGGTAGAGCAAAATGAGCGAAACACGAATTATCGCTATTGCAAACCAAAAGGGTGGAGTCGGAAAAACAACCACAGCAATTAATCTTGCTACAGCTTTAGCGGCTATTGGTGAAAATGTCCTTATTATGGATGTTGATCCACAAGGTAATGCTAGTACAGGTTTAGGGATTGATCGTAATAGCCGTCCTTTATCTTCTTATGATGTTTTGGTTTCGGGCGTTTCAATTACACAGGCGGCTTTAAAAACAGCCGTACCCAATCTTTATATAGTTCCCTCTACACTTGATCTCTTAGGTGTGGAAATGGAAATTTCTTCATCAAAAGATCGCATACAACGCTTACGTAAAGCTCTCTATGATGATCCGGAAATGGAAAAAAAATTCAATTATATTTTAATTGATTGTCCTCCCTCCCTTAATCTTTTAACACTTAATGCTATGGGGGCTGCGGATTCTGTTTTAGTGCCTATGCAGTGTGAATTTTTAGCACTTGAAGGTTTAAGTCAATTACTTGAAACAGTAAAACAAGTGCGATCCGTACTTAATCCATCTTTAGAGATCCAAGGTATTGTTCTAACAATGTATGATGGACGTAATAACCTTTCAAATCAAGTTGTTGAAGATGTACGTTCTTTTATGGGAGATAAAGTTTATCGTACTGTTATTCCACGAAATGTAAGAGTATCAGAAGCGCCTTCTTTTGGCAAACCTGTATTGCTTTATGATCTTAAATGTGCTGGGAGCCAAGCTTATTTGCGTCTAGCATCAGAAATGATTCAACGTGAAAAACAAGCACGTGCTGCTGCTTAAAAATGTAAAATTTTTTGTAAGAAAACTCAAAGAGCAAAATTATGAACGATGATCTATCAAAAAAAAGACTAGGACGTGGATTAGCGGCATTGATTGGAGATATCAATTTAAACAACAATATTGCACGTTCATCAAGCTTTGATAAATTAAATGAATCCGGTAGTCTTTCTGAGCGATTTATTTCTATTGAATCTATTTCATGTAATCCTCACAATCCTCGGCGTCATTTTACTGAAACAGAGCTTGATAATTTGACACAATCAATTCGTCAACACGGTGTGGTTCAACCGGTTATTGTGAGGCCTTTAAGAGATCATCCTCATCGGTTTGAATTGATTGCGGGTGAACGGCGCTGGCGTGCAGCACAACGTGCAAATTTAAGTCAATTACCCGTTATTATTCGTGATGTGGACGATAAAACGGCTTTGGAATTGGCAATTATTGAAAATGTTCAACGTGCAGATCTTAATCCTATCGAAGAAGCAAAGGGATATGAGATGCTTCTAAATGAACATGATTATACGCAAGTAGATTTAGCGCAAGTTATAGGAAAAAGTCGTAGTCATGTTGCAAATACGCTTCGTTTGTTAAAACTTCCAGAAAAAGTACAACAATTCTTAACTGATGGACAACTTTCTGCAGGTCATGCACGTTGTCTTATAACCGTTGATGATCCACAAAATTTAGCTGAGAAAATTATTCGTGAAGGGCTTTCAGTACGTCAAACAGAAATACTTGCATATGAGCAAGCTAATCCTAAAACTAAAAAGCGTACCAATACGGAGAAAGATGCTGAAACAAAATCTTTAGAAAAATTACTTGCAGATGTGATAGGAATGAAAGTTATTATTCGACATGGTAAAAAAGGTGGAGATTTAAAAATACATTACTCTTCATTAGAACAATTAGATGAAATTTGTCGGCGTTTACAAAGTTAATCAATTGTTCTAAAAAGTTTTTTAACAGTTATCTTTTAAAATTTTTATTATTCTATACATATGCTCTTTAGCAAATTCTATATTGCTTGGAGGTAAAAAGTTTTTTTCATAAGTAGAATTTCCTTCATCAGTAAGTACATACAATGTCGCTTGAAGTGCTAGGTGAGCAATAACAAACTCTTTCGGTGTTATATTATTTTCTTTTAAAATATTCACAAGTTTTGGATTATTAGAAATATAGGCAGCGTATTTTTCAATATTATCATTATAATTATTGAAATCACTTTTTTTATTTGTTTGTTCTGGTTCTGAAGATAAATTTTTACATTCTATTTTTATTTTTTCCAGCTTTAAAAGAAGATCTTCCGTTAAGGGATAATTTGCAATGAAAGGCGGTATAAAAGAAAGATCATCTATTTCTTGTTTTTTTTTCTTGAGCGTATGATGCAAAAGGAAAAATGAAGAAAAAGCACAATAGAAGTTTAAACATGACTAAAAATTATCCTTTCTTTTTTGAATTTCAATAAATATTTTTTCGTCTGTTATTCTTTATTTTTATAAAAACATTTGTTAAATATAATCGAAATAAACCCAATTATTAGGAATGATAAAAACACGGTGATTTTTTAATGTGTCATAGCTGATTAGTTGCTCAAAATGAGTTTTTCACAGTTATCTAAAAGAATTGTCGCTTTAAAAAAATGTTTTTTAACAAATTCAAGATTGTTTAGAAATATAGTATTTTTCTCAGTAGAATATTCCTTTTCAGGTACAAATATGAGAAGCGTTGATATTTCTTTAAGAGCTAAGGTTCCTGAAGCAAAATCTTTCGGTGTTATATTATTTTCTTTTAAAATATTTACAAGTTTTGGTTTACTAGAAATATAGGTAGTGTAATTTTCAATACTAGATTGGATACTAGAATCATAAGTTATAAGATTATTTTTTGTTTCTGGAAGTAAGTTTTTACATTCTTTTTCAATTTTTTCCAGCTTTAAAAGAAAATCTTCCGTTAAGGGATAATTTGCAATGAGAGATGATATAAGAGAAGAATTATCTGTTTCCTTTTCCTCTGCCATTGTTTGTTGAATATGTATCACGAAAAGAAAAAGCAGGAACAAACGTAATACGAACTTACGCATAGTTAAAAATTATCCTTTCTTCTTCGAATTTCAGCAAAGACTTCTTCATCTGTTTCCTCTTCCATTACAAGGTTTCTTCGCAACACACTATCATCCCAGCGGAGAAAGGGATTGGTGGCTTTTTCTTGCCCTAAGGTTACTGGTAAAGTCATAGCGTTTTTTGCACGTAGCAAAAAAACTTCTTCTATTCTTTGGTGGAGTTTTTTATTATGTGGGTCAATTGTTAGTGCGAAAAGAGCGTTATTTTTTGTATATTCATGTCCACAATAAAGAAGTGTTTCATCAGGAAGTTTACGAAGTTTTTTTAAAGAATTCAGCATTTGTGTTGGTGTTCCTTCGAAAAGACGTCCACAGCCCAATGAAAAAAGTGTATCTCCAGCAAAGAGTAAATTCTTTTCAGGAAAATAGTAAGATAATGCGCCTAGAGTATGACCAGGTGTTGAAAGAGCTAAAAGAAGATGTGAGCCAAAAGAAAAACTTTCATCAGGTTGAAGTGTTTTATCAAGATGATTGATCTTTTCTTTTTCTGCTTCTGGTCCGATAACCATAGCGTTGTAAACTTGTTTTAATTCTGATAGGGCTTCTACATGGTCGTGATGATGATGAGTTACAAAAATAGTGTTAAGTGTCCAATTGTGGCGCTTTAAGGCATTGTGAATCGCTTTGCCTTCAGGAGCATCTATTGCAGCTGTCATACCACTTTTTTCATCATGAAGGAGTACACCGAAATTGTCTTCTCGACAAATAAACTGTTCAATCAACATATTTTTTCTCCCGAACAGTGTTTGGCGATGAATCTATAAAATAATCGGTAGTGATGATTTTTTTAAGAATCAGATTTGTCCTCTTCTGTAAAAAGTCCTTTTGAATGTTTTATAATTATAGGCATTTGGGTAAGCATGAAAAGGACTGTTATAGGCATGACGCCAAATACTTTGAAACTTGTCCAGAAATTATCGCTAAAATTACGCCAAATTATTTCATTCAAAATGGCAAGAAAAATGAAAAAAAACGCCCAACGATAGGTAAGTTTTTGCCAACCTAAATCATCAAGTTTTAAGGTAGAATCAAGAGCATAACGTAAAAGTGGTTTTTTAAAAAACATCCCTCCAAAAAGTATAAAAGCAAATAAGCTATTAATGATTGTTGGTTTCATTTTTATGAAAGTTTCATTATGAAGCCAGAGAGTTAGAAAGCCAAAAACTAAAACAAATATTCCTGAAATAAGAGGCATAATAGGAATTTGTCTTGCAAGGATCCATGATAAGCTTAGGGAAATAATAATAGCCACCATAAAAATAGCTGTTGCAGGGAAAATAGGCTTACTAAAATTTTGAAAAAATCCAATGTTTTTTATCAGCCATTCTCCCTTATAATTGGCAAAAAAGAAGGCAACCAATGGACCCATTTCCAAAAGAAACTTAAGTGTTGGTGAGAGAGAAATTTTTTTATTGTTATTCATCTTTTTTTCAGAATTATTGTGTAAATTAAGATTAGATAAAGGCTGTTTCATGCGTGTTTTCCTGCAATAGTTTCGGCAAAGTCAGAAGCAGAAAAGGGTTGAAGGTCTTCAATATCTTCTCCTATACCGATAAAATAAACGGGTAATTTATATTTTGCTGCGATAGCGACAAGAATTCCTCCTCGTGCAGTCCCATCTAGCTTTGTCATAACTAAACCATTAACACCAGCAATATCACTGAAAATGTCCACTTGGTTGAGTGCATTTTGTCCGGTTGTTGCATCAAGAGTTTGAAGGATTGTGTGGGGTGCTTGGGGGGTGTGTTTTTTTAAAACACGAATAATTTTTGCCAACTCATCCATTAATTCAGATTTATTTTGTAAACGCCCTGCTGTATCAATAATTAATACATCACTGTTTGTTTTTTTTGCTTTTTCATAAGCATCAAATGCTAAGCTGGCGGCATCTGCACCCAATTTTGTCGAAATAACAGGAGAATTGGTACGTTCACCCCAAATGTGTAGTTGCTCAATAGCAGCGGCTCGGAAAGTATCACCTGCTGCCAGCATAACTTTTAATCCCCCTTCTGTTAATTTGGCTGAAAGTTTTCCAATAGTTGTCGTTTTTCCAGTGCCATTTACACCTACCAGCAAAATAACATGAGGTTTATGGCTGAGATCAAGTTCTAATGGTATTGCAACAGGTTCCAGAACTTTTTTGACCTCATCAGCTACAATAGTATGAATATCATTTGGGGAGAGGTTTTTTCCGTAACGACTGGAAGCTAAAGTATTTGTGATGCGTGTTGCTGTCTCTACACCTATGTCAGCTTGGATAAGAATATCTTCGAGCTCTTGCAGTGTATCTTCATCAAGTTTTCTTTTAACAAAGAGATCGCCAATTGATCCGCTTAGGCGTTGTGAAGAAAGGGATAGGCCTTTTTTAAGGCGCCCAAACCACGCTGTCTTTTTTTGTTCAACAGAAGGTTCAGATAAAATTTCTTCATTCTTTTTTTCACGGATGTTGTCTGTGACAATAATTTTACCAGAAAAGGGAATTTTATCAGAATGGGATTCTAGAAATGGAGATTTTTCATCATATTTTGTAAGTATTGACTCTGGATTTTTTGTTTGTTCTTTTTTTTCTGTGTCTATAGAAATTTGATTATTTTTTGTCTTTTCATTATTTTCTTCTATTATATCGCTTTTATCAGGAATAGAAATCTGTTGTTCAATTTCTTGCTCTTGAGATTTGTTAAAAGAGAATATTTTTTTTATAAAAGATTTAGTCATAAGAATTCTCCTGCTCAAGCAGCGTTTAATTTTGGAGGGACAGCAATCAATTTATCGCCATCATGATCAACGATAAGTGCTTGAACAATTGTTCCTGCTTTTGCACCTTTAACTTGTACAAGAGTATAATCTTCTGTTCGTCCGATTTCATCTTTTTCAACGAGAATTGTTTGTAGACTGTTTTGTAAATGAGCAAGATGCTTTTGGTAAGCCATATCACCTGCTTTACGCAATTTTTCAGCACGCAGCTTAACTATTTTACGGTTGATTTGTGGCATACGTGCGGCAGGTGTTCCTTCTCTTGGACTAAAGGGGAAGACATGGAGATGGGTTAAATTACAGTCTTTGATTAAGGCAAGACTATTTTGAAACATCTCTTCTGTTTCTGTAGGAAAACCAGCAATTAAGTCGGCACCATAAACCATTGTAGAACGTTTGGCACGCAATTCTTGGCAAAATTGAATGGCATGTTCGCGCAGATGGCGCCGTTTCATCCGTTTTAAAATCATATTATCACCTGCTTGCAAAGATAAATGCAAATGGGGCATGATTCTTGTTTCATAAGCTAAAAGATTTATGAGTTCTTCGTCTGCTTCAATAGAGTCAATAGATGAGAGGCGTAATCGGGCTAAGTCAGGGACATGATGCAAAATAGCTGAAGTTAATTTTCCTAGAGTAGCTTTTCCAGGAAGATCGTGGCCATAACTTGTAAGGTCAACACCTGTAAGGACCACTTCTTGGATACCCCCACCTATCAGCTTTTTAATTTGTTCTATGACAACACCCATGGGAACTGAACGAGATGGTCCTCGTCCATAAGGAATAATGCAAAATGTACAGCGGTGATCGCATCCGTTTTGTACCTGTACAAAAGCGCGGGTGCGCTCTTGCATTGCACTGACCATATGTGGAGCAATTTTTTGTACTTCCATAATGTCATTGATATGCACCTTTTCAGAATGATTAATACCAAAATCAGGAAGTTGACGATAAGAATGAGCGTGAAGTTTATCTTCGTTTCCTAAAACAAGATCTACTTCTGTCATTGAGGCAAAATTTTGTGCTTCTGTTTGGGCTGCACACCCTGTTACAATGATACGCGTATGAGGATTTTCACGTCTTGCTTTGCGGATAGCTTGTTTTGCTTGTCGTACGGCTTCGGCAGTGACAGCACAGGTATTAAAGATAATAGCACCATCTTTAAGTTGATCTAGCCCTGAAGAAGTACTTTCTTTGCGAATGATTTCCGATTCGTAGCTATTAAGTCGACAACCAAAAGTTACAATTTCTATTGCCATCAGGAGTGATCCTTTTTGTAGCACCCTGTTAAAGGGCTTAAAAAACCACTAAAGTGATATTTAATTGGTCCTGTCATGATAATATGATCGTCTTCTCGGTAAAAAATATTAAGTGTTCCCTTAGGTAAATTTACATCAACATGGCGCTCTGTAAGTCCACGACGATAAGCAGCCACTGCACTTGCACAAGCAGCACTCCCACATGCTTGTGTTAATCCTGCCCCTCGCTCCCATGTACGTAAATTTAGACTTTTCTTTGACGTTATGCAAGCAATGGAAATATTGCACCGTTCGGGAAACAGGGGGTCATGTTCAAGTTTTGGCCCATATTTTTCTAATGGAATATGTTGAATATCATTTTCAACAAAAAAGATAGCATGGAGATTGCCAATGGATATGAGACAAGCGTCTTTTAGGGGACCAGCCATAATTTCTACGTGATTGGTATCAACTATTTCACGTGAAACAGGCATCTCTTTTGCATTGAAATTTGGGCATCCCATATCAACAGAAATGAGATTATCGGTTTGGTATTTTCCTTCAATAATTCCAGCGGGAGTTTCTAAATGAAATTTTTCACCAAAATTGTGATCTTTAAGCCATGCGATGACACAGCGGGTACCATTGCCACAAGCTTTAGCCATTGATCCGTCAGCATTCCATATTTCTATGCGGAAGTCGGTTTTTTTCTGGGTTGGTGTGTGGATAGCCATGATTTGATCAAAATGCATTTCAGGATCTGCCGACAAAGCAAGGATTGCTTGTGGTGTAAGAGCGTATGTGCTTTCACGCATATCAACAACAATAATTTGATTTCCAAGACCGTCCATTTTGCTAAATGGCGTTTTCATGAAACTTCTCTATTTCTAATGATTACTTATAAAAAGATATATGACTGAAAATATTATAAATTTCTAGTGTTTAATAAATATAAAATTGGGTACATAAATTATTTCTTTTAAAATAAGTGATTTTAACCTGTTTTTTTTAATTTGTTAATTTATCTTTGTAACTATAACAAATATTCGCTTAATTTTTTTGTGAACTTATTTATTGTCGTGGGAGAGAGTACAGACATGGCGTTTTCAAAAGTTTCGTTTTTCGTTGCACTATCAACTGTAATGTTTTTAGGGGGGTGTTCAACAACACGGTTTGATGGTAATGACGATGGTAACGCATTAGAAGTTTTTTATCCATCTCAAAAAATGACAATATTAGAAGCGTCTGATCTGTCGTCTACTTCTTCGTCGATATCTGAAGATGCAAACGCTCCGATGTATGAAAAAGGAGATTCTCAGAGCGATGGACGAATGGCTAGTCTCGAATTGCCAAGCAATGCCACTGATTTATTTCCTGCAAGTATTGCTGGGGTATGGAATCTTTCTATGGGAGGAAAAGTTTGCCGGATTGCAACTCCACAAACAAAGTTTGGACAAGGGTACCGTGCTGGTCCTTTACACTGTCCAGGAATTGTTTCCCAAGTGAGATCGTGGGCTGTTAAAGGAAAAAGATTATATTTTTATAATAACTCTGGACGTGTTATCCTCGTTCTTTATTCTTCAAATGTTGATCGTTTTGAGGGACGTACACTTGATGATCATCCCGTTATTTTAAGTCGTTAAATCATTTTTGATCGTTTATGACAAACTAAACTAGACGGACAGATTCTTGAAAAGTATTTGTATTTTTCATTGAGGTCGGTTTGAAAAAGGTTTTTTGGATGATTCTCGTTTCAACACGTTATAAGGAGCTTGTCGCTAAAGGAGAGGTTTGTTTTGATCCCGCTCAATTAGCTATAACAGAATATTTTGATCATTTATTAAAAAAAATTGCGGAACAAAATATCTCTCATTCTTTGCCTTGGATATTTTGCTCTTTCTTTAACAGAATATTTAAAAGGAAAAAACAAAATATTTCTTGCGTTGTAAAACAAGGAGATGAAACAGTTTTTTTTCAGGGACTGTATATTTATGGTGAAGTAGGACGGGGCAAAACCATGCTGATGGATTTGTTCTTTTCTTGTTTGCCTAAAGTTCATAAAAAGCGTGCCCATTTTAATGATTTTATGGCTGATGTGCATGAGCGTATTAATTCTTATCGTCAAGCATCTGGGTGTACAAAATTTAAACAAGATAATCCTATTTTAGCTGTTGCTAAAGATCTTGCACGAGAAGCAAAAGTACTTTGTTTTGATGAGTTTAGTGTAACGGATATTGCTGATGCTATGGTATTGGGGCGGCTTATTTCTGCTCTGTTTGATAAAGGAATTTTCTTTATTGCGACTTCAAATGTGGCGCCGGATAACCTTTATTGTAACGGTTTGAATCGTGAGCTCTTTTTACCTTTTATTCAAGTTTTGAAAGCATATGTTCGTGTTGTTAATCTTGATGCAAAAACAGATTATCGCCTTGAAAAATCAAATCTACAACAGATGTATGTATCGCCGTTGGGGGTCCAAGCAAATGAATATATGGATCAAGCATGGGCACTTGTATTGCAAGGACATAAGGAGATGTCTGATGAGCTTTCTATAAAAGGGCGCTTTATTCCTATTCCGCGCTTTGGTGCAGGATGTGCTCGTTTTGATTATGGGGATTTATGTGCAAAACCTTTGGCCGCGGCTGAATATTTGTTATTAGGAGAGCATTATCATACGATTTTTATTGATAATGTACCGGTCATGGATGATACATGTCGCAATGAAACAAAACGGTTTATTTTGCTTATTGATATTCTTTATGAGCGGCATATACGGTTGTTTATGTCGGCAGCCGCAGGGATAGGGGATTTGTATAAAGGGCATGCGCAGATTACGGAAACATTTGAATTTCAAAGAACACAATCACGTCTTTTCGAAATGCAAAGCTACGATTATTTAAAACTTTGGGAAGAACATTTTCTTTTGAAGAAGAAGCATTGATTATACTTTTACCTTTACGTAAACTGTCAAAACAATAACTTTTTGAAATTAAAGAAATATAATAATTCTGTTGTATTTTTTTTAAATTCACTTTATCGATACATCGTGATAATTTTCTAATAGTTGTTTCAGCGGAGGGTTGTTGTTTCTGTAAGGAGATAAATTTGTAAATTTCATTTCTTTACTCCTTTTTATGATATTGTTTGAATATGGTTGAAGTCAAAAATATTCAGTATACGGACGTTGATTGGGTGTGCGCTGAATGATCTAAAAGTTAGGAAAAAATAAAATGGCACGGAAAAAAATAGCTCTCATTGGTTCAGGTATGATTGGTGGTACTTTAGCACATATTATTGGGCTTAAAGAGCTTGCTGATGTGGTCTTATTTGATATTACAGAAGGTGTGCCACAAGGTAAGGCTCTAGATATCGCCGAATCTTCTCCCGTTGATGGTTTTGATATCAGTCTAAAAGGTGCTAATGCTTATGAAGCAATTGAAGATGCTGATGTTGTTATTGTAACAGCAGGTGTTGCGCGAAAACCTGGTATGAGCCGTGATGAACTTTTGGGCATTAATTTAAAGGTTATGGAACAAGTTGGAGCTGGAATTAAAAAATACGCTTCTTCAGCGTTTGTTATTTGTATTACCAATCCCCTTGATGCGATGGTGTGGGCATTGCAGAAATTTTCAGGTCTCCCTACACATAAAGTAGTTGGTATGGCTGGTGTTCTTGATTCAGCGCGTTTTCGTCATTTTTTATCTGAGGAATTTAAGGTCTCTATTAGAGATGTGACAGCGTTTGTTTTAGGGGGGCACGGTGATACAATGGTTCCTCTCGTGCGTTATTCAACAGTTGGTGGTATTTCTTTGCCTGATCTTATAAAGATGGGCTGGACAACACAGGAAAGAATTGATCAAATTATCCAGCGTACCCGTGATGGCGGTGCAGAGATTGTTGGTTTGTTAAAAACAGGTTCTGCTTATTATGCACCAGCAGCTTCTGCTGTTTCTATGGCTGAGGCCTATCTAAAGGATACTAAGCGTGTTGTGCCTGTTGCAGCTTATCTTTCAGGAGAATATGGGGTTAATGATACCTATGTTGGGGTACCTGTTGTACTTGGTGCAGGTGGTGTTGAACGAGTCATTGAAATTGATCTTGACAAAGAAGAAAGAGGTGCTTTTGATCATTCAGTAAATGCGGTTAAAAAGCTTTGTGAAGCTTGTATTGCTCTTGTACCTAGTCTCAAGTAAATTGAACAAGATTTAATTCATTAAAATAAGTATTTAGAATGTTAAAACTTTAGGATTAATAAGATCCATAAAAGAAAAGGACAAATGCATGAATATCCATGAGTATCAGGCCAAACGTCTGCTTCATGAATATGGAGCACCAATTGCAAATGGTGTCGCTGTTTATTCTGTAGAGCAAGCTGAAAAATGGGCGGAAAAATTGCCCGGACCTCTCTATGTGGTTAAAAGTCAGATACACGCTGGTGGTCGTGGTAAGGGTAAGTTTAAAGAACTTGGTCCTGATGCAAAGGGTGGTGTTCGGCTTGCACAATCTGTTGAAGAAGTTGTTGCAAATGTTCAAGAAATGCTTGGAAAAACTTTGGTAACCAAACAAACTGGTCCAGAGGGTAAGCAGGTCAACCGCCTTTATATTGAAGATGGTGCCGATATTGAACGGGAGCTTTATCTTTCACTTTTGGTTGATCGTAGCGTTGGTCGAATTGCTTTTGTTGTTTCAACAGAAGGTGGAATGGATATTGAAACGGTTGCTGAAGAGACACCAGAAAAAATATTCACGCTTCCCATTGATGCTGTAGAGGGTGTTACTTCAGCTGATTGTGCAAGACTTTGTGATGCGTTGAAACTACAAAGTAGTGCGCGAGAAGATGGTGAAAAGCTTTTTTCGATTCTCTATAAGGCATTTTGTGAAAAAGATATGAGCCTTTTAGAAATCAATCCGCTTATTGTGATGAAAGATGGTCACTTGCGTGTTCTTGATGCGAAAGTTTCTTTTGATAATAATGCTCTGTTTCGTCATCCAGATATTTTAGAATTGCGCGATCTTTCAGAAGAAGATCCAAAGGAAATAGAAGCATCAAAGCATGATCTTGCTTATGTTGCTCTTGAGGGTACGATTGGTTGCATGGTTAATGGTGCTGGGCTTGCTATGGCAACAATGGATATCATTAAGCTTTATGGAGCAGAGCCAGCGAATTTTTTGGATGTTGGTGGTGGAGCATCAAAAGAAAAGGTGACAGCTGCTTTTAAAATTATTACGGCCGATCCAAATGTTAAGGGCATTTTAGTTAACATTTTTGGTGGTATTATGCGTTGTGATGTCATTGCTGAAGGTGTGGTTGCTGCTGTTCGTGAGGTTGGTTTAAAGGTTCCCTTGGTTGTTCGTCTTGAAGGTACTAATGTTGAGCAAGGTAAAGCAATTATCAATGAGAGTGGTTTGAATGTTATTCCTGCTGATGATTTAGATGATGCTGCCCAAAAAATTGTTGCAGCCGTGAAGGGAGCTTAAGCTATGTCAATTCTTGTGAATAAAGAGACAAAAGTTCTAGTTCAAGGGCTTACAGGAAAAACAGGAACATTTCATACAGAACAGGCACTTGCTTATCATGGTACGCAAATGGTTGGTGGCGTTAATCCTAAAAAGGGTGGAGAAACATGGGAAGGTTTAAAAGGCGAAACTCTTCCTATTTTCGCTAATGTTGCAGAAGCAAAAGAAAAAACAGGTGCAGATGCTTCCGTTATTTATGTTCCTCCTGCAGGGGCTGCGGCAGCTATTATAGAGGCTATAGAAGCTGAAGTTCGTTTAATTATCTGTATTACGGAAGGTATTCCCGTTATGGATATGGTTAAAGTGAAGGCGCGATTAGAAAACTCAAAGTCTCGTCTTATTGGTCCTAATTGTCCCGGTATTCTTACACCAAATGAATGTAAAATTGGTATTATGCCTGGTTCTATTTTTAGAAAAGGTTCTGTTGGGGTTGTCTCGAGGTCGGGAACTTTAACTTATGAAGCCGTTTTTCAAACGAGTCAGGAAGGTCTCGGACAAACAACTGCTATAGGGATTGGTGGCGATCCTGTTAAGGGCACTGAATTTATTGATGTGTTGGAAATGTTTTTAGCGGATGATGAAACCGAGTCTATTGTTATGATTGGTGAGATTGGTGGTTCTGCTGAAGAAGAAGCAGCACAGTTTTTGCAAGATGAAGCAAGAAAAGGTCGAAAAAAGCCAGTTGTTGGCTTTATTGCTGGCCGTACGGCTCCTCCAGGACGTACAATGGGACATGCTGGTGCTGTTATTTCTGGTGGTAAAGGTGGAGCAGAAGATAAAATTGCGGCAATGGAATCAGCAGGGATTCGTGTGTCTTCTTCGCCATCACAGATAGGTAAGACTTTGATGTCAGTTTTGAAAGGCTAAAAGAAAGTTTCACCTGAATAAGAAAAGGTTCTTAGATTCAGGTGAGAAAACTTGAGTATAAAAAGGTAAAACTTTTTTGAATGTTCGAATCACTGCTTGTTTGTAAGCATTTAAAGGTCAAAAAGAGATATAAGGAGACGGAATAAATGTTCCGGAGAAGTATATGGCAAGGCAGGACGAAATAAATAGCCTTTTTGCACAGACATCATTTCTTTATGGTGGGAATGCGGATTATATAGATCAACTTTATGCTCAATATGAAAAAGATCCTACCAGTGTTGATTCACAGTGGCGTGCTTTTTTTGAAGGACTTCATGATAATAAAGAGGATGTTCTTAAAAATGCTGAAGGAGCAACATGGCAGCGTGATCATTGGCCATTAAAAGCAGAGGGTGAATTGATTTCTGCTCTTGATGGTGATTGGTCTTCTCTTGAAAAATATTTTGGCGATAAATTAAAGGAAAAAGCAATAACAGGTGCTGCACAAAAGGGAAAAACTTCCAGTGAACAAGATATTATTCGTGCAACACGTGATTCCGTTCATGCAATTATGATGATTCGTGCGTTTCGAGAACGGGGACATCTTCATGCGCAACTTGACCCTCTTCAATTGGCCGAAAAACAAGAAGATTATAAGGAACTTTCTCCAGAAGCGTATGGTTTTACTCCAGCTGATTACGAGCGTCCCATTTTTATTGATAATGTTTTAGGGTTGGAATATGCAACTATTCCGCAAATGCTTGAGATTCTCAATCGTACCTATTGTTCAACAATCGGTGTGGAATATATGCATGTTTCTGATCCGGTTCAGAAAGTATGGCTTCAAGAACGCATTGAAGGGCGAGATAAAAAAAATTCTTTCACACACCAAGACAAGAAAGCTATTCTGAATAAGCTTATTCAGGCAGAGGGATTCGAACAGTTTTTAGACACTAAATATAAAGGCACAAAGCGTTTTGGACTCGATGGTGGTGAGGCGTTGATTCCCGCTCTTGAGCAGATTATCAAATGTGGTAGTGCTTTGGGGGTTAGGGAAGTTATTTTAGGGATGGCCCATCGTGGTCGTTTAAATGTTCTTTCACAAGTTCTTGCCAAACCGCATAGGGCTATTTTTCATGAATTCAAAGGGGGATCTTACAAGCCTGATGATGTGGAGGGATCCGGTGATGTCAAATATCATTTGGGAACTACCGCTGATCTGGACTTTGATGGTAAAAAAGTTCATTTATCGCTGTTGGCCAATCCATCTCATCTTGAGATTGTTGATCCGGTTGTTATGGGAAAAGCACGTGCTAAACAAGATCAACTTATGGGACATGCGCATACTGATTTACTCCCATTAAGTGAGCGTTCAAAAGTGATGCCATTGCTTATTCATGGTGATGCCGCTTTTGCAGGACAAGGCGTTATCCAAGAAACTTTTGGTCTTTCAGGTCTTAAAGGTTATCGTGTTGCAGGCTCACTTCATGTTATTATCAATAACCAGATTGGTTTTACAACATCTCCACGTTTTTCACGTTCTTCGCCTTATCCATCAGATGTCGCAAAAATGATTGACGCACCAATTTTCCATGTGAATGGTGATGATCCTGAGGCAGTTGTTTTTGTTGCCAAAATAGCAACAGAGTTTCGCCAGATTTTCCATAAACCAGTGGTTATTGATATGTTTTGTTATCGCCGTTATGGGCATAATGAAGGTGATGAACCTTCCTTTACGCAGCCGCTTATGTATAAAGCAATACGTAATCATAAAACAACACTTCAACTTTATAGTGACCAATTGGTAGCAGAAGGAATGGTTACTTCAGAAGAGATTGAGCAACAAAAAAAATTATGGCGCGATAAGCTTGAAGGTGAACTTGAAGCAAGTGCTTCTTATAAACCTAATAAGGCTGATTGGCTTGATGGAAGCTGGACGGGACTCAAAGCTTTTAGTAGTTCTGATGAGCAGCATTCTAGAACAACTGGTGTTGAATTAAAAACTTTAAAGGAAATTGGTCAGAAAATTGTTGAAATTCCGGCAGATTTTCACGTTCACAAAACCATTCAACGTTTTTTAAATAATCGTGCTAAAATTTTTGAAACCGGTGAGGGTGTTGACTGGGCAACTGCTGAAGCTTTAGCTTTTGGTTCACTTTGTTTGGAAGGAGCACCGGTTCGTCTTTCCGGTGAAGATGTTGAACGGGGAACTTTTTCACAACGTCATTCAGTTCTTTATGACCAAGAAAATGAGGCGCGTTATATTCCTTTGAATCATTTACAAAAGGGGCAAGCGCTTTATGATGTTGTTAATTCTATGCTTTCTGAAGAAGCTGTTCTTGGTTTTGAATATGGATATTCTCTTGCTGAACCACGAGGATTAACACTTTGGGAAGCACAATTTGGTGATTTTTCTAATGGTGCACAGGTCATTTTTGATCAATTTATTTCATCCGCAGAGCGTAAGTGGCTTCGTATGTCTGGTCTTGTGTGTTTATTGCCTCATGGTTTTGAAGGGCAAGGGCCGGAGCATTCTTCTGCACGTTTAGAACGGTTTCTTCAACTTTGTGCGGAAGATAATATGCAGGTTGCTAATTGTACAACCCCTGCAAATTATTTTCATATTTTGCGTCGACAAATTAAGCGTGATTTCCGGAAGCCATTGATTTTGATGACACCGAAATCACTTTTACGTCATAAGCGAGCTGTTTCTTTTCTCAATGAAATGGGGCCAGAAACAAGTTTTTGTCGTGTGTTGCTTGATGATGCAGAATGTCTCAAAGATTCTGTCATTAAGTTGCAAAAAGATAATAAGATTCGCCGTGTCGTTCTTTGTACTGGTAAGGTTTATTACGACCTTTATGAAGAACGTGAAAAAAGGGGTATTGATGATGTTTACCTCCTTCGTGTTGAACAGCTTTATCCTTTCCCTGCAAAAGTTTTGGTGAATGTATTATCGCGCTTTTTGCAGGCGGAAGTTTTTTGGTGCCAAGAGGAACCAAAAAACATGGGGGCTTGGTCATTTATTGAGCCTTATTTGGAATGGGTTTTGACGCATATTAATGCGCAATATTCACGTGCTCGTTATGCAGGACGTCCTGCGAGTGCGTCACCGGCCTCTGGGTTAATGGTGAAACACCTTGAACAACTGGCTGCGTTTCTTAAAGACGCGTTAGGTTCTTAATTTATTACTACTCTGATGTATGGAAAAATATTATGACTACTGAAATTCGTGTTCCTACTTTGGGCGAATCGGTTACCGAAGCAACGGTTGGCAAATGGTTTAAAAAACTTGGCGAAGCTGTCGCTATGGATGAGCCTTTGGTTGAATTAGAAACTGATAAGGTAACCGTTGAAGTTCCTTCTCCTGTTGCTGGGAAATTATCTGAAATCATTGCAAAAGAAGGCGATACGGTTGAAGTAAATGCTCTTTTAGGAGTGGTGAAGGCTGGAGAAGCTGGTATCTCCCAATCACTTTCACCTTCTGCTACACTTGTTCCAGCGGCTTCATCTGAATCGGAGAAGCCTGCTTTGAGCAGTGCAATGCCTCCTTCTCCTTCAGCAGCAAAATTGATGGCTGAAAATAATGTTGCAAAAAGCGATATTTCAGGTTCTGGAAAACGTGGACAAATTCTTAAAGAAGATGTTCTTGGTGGATTAAAACAAAGTACAAATGCTCCTACACCCTCTTCTTCTGCGACGAGTTCTTCGGCAACTCCTGTCCAAGAAACACGTGAAGAGCGGGTTCGTATGACGAAATTGCGTCAAACAATTGCTCGCCGTCTTAAAGATGCACAAAATGTAGCAGCAATGTTAACCACATTTAATGAGGTTGATATGTCAGCAGTGATGGATTTGCGCAAGCGTTATAAGGATCTTTTTGAAAAGAAACATGGTGTTAAACTTGGTTTTATGGGTTTTTTTACCAAGGCTGTTTGTCATGCATTAAAAGAACTTCCTGCTGTTAATGCAGAGATTGATGGGACAGATATTGTTTACAAAAACTATGTTAATGTTGGAATTGCTGTTGGAACGGATAAAGGGCTTGTTGTTCCAGTGGTGCGAGATGCAGATCAAATGTCATTGGCAGAGATTGAAAAAGAGATTGGTCGTTTGGGGCGTCTTGCGCGTGATGGAAAATTAGCCGTTTCTGATATGCAGGGCGGAACTTTTACCATTACCAATGGTGGTGTGTATGGATCGTTGATGTCAACACCGATTTTGAATGCACCACAATCTGGTATTTTGGGAATGCATGCGATTAAAGAGCGAGCAATGGTTGTTGAGGGTCAAGTTGTGATCCGCCCCATGATGTATTTAGCGCTTTCTTATGATCACCGTATTGTGGATGGGCAAGAAGCTGTGACTTTCCTTGTGCGTGTTAAGGAAAGCTTAGAAGATCCGGAACGCCTTGTTCTTGATTTGTAAAATACAGTTTTCAGGATGAAAGGAGAAACGGATGTCTTATGATGTGGCTGTGATCGGAGCGGGTCCAGGTGGTTATGTAGCAGCAATAAAAGCGGCGCAACTGGGACTTAAAGTAGCAATTATTGAAAAGCGTACAACATTAGGAGGAACATGTCTCAACGTTGGTTGTATTCCTTCTAAAGCGTTGCTGCATGCTTCAGAAGTGTTTTCTGAAACCCAGCATGGTTTTGAAACGCTTGGTATTTCTATTGGTAAATCTAAGCTTAATCTTGAACAAATGATGGTTCATAAGAAAGCTGTGGTGACAGCCAATACGAGTGGTGTTTCTTTTTTGATGAAAAAAAATAAAGTTGATACTTTTTTTGGGACAGCCAAAATTTTGAGTGCGGGTCATGTGGAAGTTGTTGCCAGAGATGGTAATAAACAAACAATTGAGACAAAAAATATTATTATTGCTACCGGTTCAGAGAGTTCAGGCATTCCAGGGGTGAATGTTGAAATTGATGAAAAGACTATTGTTTCTTCTACGGGAGCTCTTTCACTTGAAAAAGTACCAACGCATATGATTGTAGTAGGTGCTGGTGTCATTGGTTCAGAACTTGGATCAGTTTGGAGCCGTTTAGGTGCTAAGGTGACCATTATTGAGTATCTTAATAAAGTTTTGGGCTCAATGGATGGTGAAGTTTCACGGCAATTTCAGAAATTAATGGAAAAACAGGGGATTGAATATAAAACGGGTGCAAAGGTAACAGCTGTTACACAATCTGGCTCAACTGCTCAGGTGAGCTTTGAATCTGTCAAAGGTGGTGAATCTGAAACTTTAGAGGCTGATGTTGTGCTTATTGCTACTGGACGTTCTCCTTATACAGAGGGGCTTGGATTACAAGAGGCTGGTGTTCAGTTAGATGAACGCGGATTTATTGCAATTGATGCTCATTGGCAGACGAATGTTCCAGGAATTTATGCGATTGGTGATGTCGTAAAAGGACCAATGCTAGCACATAAAGCAGAGGAAGAAGGCGTTGCTGTGGCAGAAATTTTGGCAGGTCAAAAAGGGCATGTTAATTTTGATGTTATTCCTAGTGTTGTTTATACACAGCCGGAAATTGCGAGTGTAGGAAGGACAGAAGAAGAGCTAAAAACTGCTGGTATTGAATATAATGTTGGCAAATTTCCTTTTATGGCTAATGGTCGTGCACGTGCAATGCAAAAGAGTGATGGGTTCGTTAAAATCCTTTCTGATAAAAAAACAGATCGGGTATTAGGGGGGCATATTCTTGGATTTGGTGCTGGTGAAATGATCCATGAAATTGCAGTTTTAATGGAATTTGGAGGTTCATCAGAAGATCTGGGACGTTGTTGCCATGCACATCCTACCTTATCAGAAGCCGTGCGTGAGGCAGCTTTGGCAACATTTGCTAAACCACTTCATATTTAAAAAGCTTTTAAAAAGTAAATTTTAAAAGGTACGGGGGGCAGAAAATATTTGTGAAGCATGCAACAACATTTTAAAACTTAAAAAAAGAATATAACCAATTGTATTGAAATGTTCCATTTGTTGTATGCTTTTCGATAGTTAATGTTTTAGATATCTGTTGTGCAGTTTTGATTGATTATTCTGTTGTGCACTATCGTTTAGAGCGGTGGTGTTTAGTCTATGTAAAGTTTTATATATGGGGTAGTTTTTATACTGTTATAAAATATTTAAGATAGGATTCTGAGCCTATCTGCGTGCTTTGTGTTAAGAAAACATCTCTCAAAATGCTTAAATCTACTTCGCGATGGTGTTCATGAATGGTATAGCTGTAAAGTTCCTCTTGAAATATATGAAATTCATTCAAACTGTTATAAGACCTATTGTGCACTATAATCTTTATGTTTAGTAAAAGTACACGCTGGTATTATAATACACTTTTTCAGTTCTCAATATTGCTAAAGCTCTTTATTATTTGAGAGTTTTCATAAGAGAATTTTTATTCTGTTCTTTTATCATTTTACCTCACACGCTCGTTTTGTTTGTGATGTGCAGACAAAAGATTTTAATTGCTTCAATGTGAGAGAGTTTGTGATTAAGAGAATTTTACAGTATTCAGCGTTATAAATCAACATGTTGTATATGATGGTGAATCATATGAAGAGAGAAGCCAAGAGGAATTCACCCAAAGAAATTGAATTGTTTAATGATTGGTGTGGGTTAAGGATCTTTGTCATTTAAGATGAAGAGGGGGGAGGGATTGAATATTCTACAAAATACCGCTCTTCTTTAAAAGAGCGGTATTTTTATATCTTTTGTTTATGACACTATCTTTTTGATGATAATGACAAGTTATACAGTGTGATTAAATTAGTTTTTCTTCTCTGTTTTTCTTGATCATTGCTCGCTATGTCTTAAAAAGATGCTATGTCTCTTCTTTAGGGTTGTTAAGAAATCGCAATGTTGCCAAAATATAACGAATAGCTAAAATTTTTTTGAAAACCATAATTACACGAGAATATTAAGTTTGTTTTCATTGGGCAGTTTTGTGATAACTTAAAAAATCAAGCATATGCTTTCTATAGGTATTAAAATTGTAATTTTTTATCCTCTTGTTGTTCTCTTATAAAAGTGGGAAGCCCCATATGATCAAGATATTTAAGGAAAGGGTGGGGTGGTAATTCTTCCACATTGACCATAGTTTTAACATCCCATTCACCTGTGGCAATAAGAAGAGCTGTTGCGGCTGCTGGTACGCCAGCCGTATAGGAAATGCCTTGTGCCCCAGTTTCATGAAAAGCTTGTTTGTGATCGGCTATATTATAGATAAAAATTTCTCTCGGGTTTCCATCTTTTTCGCCTTTAATAAGATCTCCAATACAGGTTTTTCCTGTATAGTCTGGGGCGAGAGAGGAAGGGTTGGGTAAGACGGCCTTTACGACTTTCAAGGGCACGACTTCTTGTCCTTCTGCTGTCTTAATGGGCTGTTCAGATAAGAGACCAAGATTTTTCAGAACCGTAAAAACAGTGATATAACGATCACCAAATCCCATCCAGAAACGGACATTCTCTACATCAAGATTTTTGGAAAGTGAATGAATTTCATCATGTCCTGTCATATAGGCTTTTTGTTTTCCCACAACGGGAAGATCCCATTCATGGCTGACTTCAAACATTTTATTGGAAGTCCATTTTTTATTTTGCCATGACCATACTTGTCCTGTAAATTCACGGAAGTTAATTTCTGGATCAAAATTTGTAGCAAACCAACGTCCATGATTTCCGGCATTAATATCAATAATATCAATATCTGTGATTTTATCAAAATAATCATCGCGCGCTAATGCTGCATAAGCATTCACTACACCTGGGTCAAAACCTGCTCCTAAAATAGCGGTTATACCAGCTTTTTCACATTCTGGACGCCGAGGCCATTCATAATTGCCATACCAAGGAGGTGTTTCACAAATTTTCAATGGGTCTTCATGAATCGCTGTATCGATATAAGCGCATTTTGTTTCAATACAAGCTGAAAGAACAGACATATTAAGAAAGGCAGAACCAACATTAATGACAATTTCACATTTGGTCTTTTGGATGAGCTTTATAGTTTCTTCTACATTCATGGCATTGAGCGAATGGCTTTTGAGAACACCTTGCTCTTTCATTGTGTTTTTTTCTTTAATAGAAGCAATGATGGCTTCACATTTTTTGAGTGTTCGTGAAGCAATATGAATTTCACCAAGAATATCGTTGTTTTGAGCACATTTGTGTGCAACAACTTGTGCAACACCTCCAGCACCAATAATGAGAACATTTTTTTTCATTGTAGGTCCATCTCCCTTTTTAATACTGTTGTATGACGTTTTTTATGGTTTATCTTTATGAAAGGCTTTCCTGATAGTCGTTATAGCTGAATTGGCGTTGAAGTGTTAATGTACCATCGCACTCTTTGAGAACAATAGCAGGCATTGTAACGCCATTAAACCAGTTTTTCTTGACCATTGTATAACCTGCTGCATCCTGAAAAGACAGTCTATCGCCTATTTTAAGAGGTTTTTGAAATTGAAATGTTCCAAAAATATCGCCGGCAAGACAAGATTTTCCACAAATCATAATTTCGTGTGGTCCTAGATTGGGTTCTAATTTGGCATTTTCACGATAAATGAGAAGATCAAGCATATGTGCTTCAATTGAGCTATCAACGATGGCTAGATTCTTTTCATTATACAATGTGTCAAGAACACTGACTTCTAATGTGGTGCTTTTGGTAATAGCAGCTTCTCCTGGTTCTAGAAAAAGAGTGACACCATGAGTTTTAGAAAATTGTTTTAAGCGTTTTGCGAAAGCTTCTAGAGGATAATTTTCAGCCGTAAAATGGATTCCGCCGCCAAGGCTTATCCAGTCAACAGCAGAAAAAAGTTCTGCAAATTTTTCTTCCATATATCCAAGCATTTGGTTAAAAAGATTAAAGTCAGCATTTTCACAATTGTTATGGATCATCAATCCGTTGATAAGAGGCAGAACTTCTTTGATAGCGCTTTGGTTTGTTTCTCCTAAGCGGCTAAAAGGGCGAGAGGGGTTGGCAAGATCAAAATTTGATGCGCTGATTCCTGGGTTTAACCTTAAACCTCTTTGAATGGTTTTTGTTGCATCAGAAAAGCGTTGAAGCTGTTGGATGGAATTAAAGATGATTTTATCTGCATAACCACAGGCTTCATCAATTTCATCATCTGCCCAAGCCACTGAATAAGCATGGGTTTCTTTGCCAAATTTTTCTCTTCCTAAACGTAGTTCATAAAGGGATGATGATGTGGTTCCATCCATGAACTCAGACATTAAATCAAAAACACTCCATGTGGCAAAACATTTTAAAGCAAGTAAAATTTTAGCTCCGGACATTTCCCGTAAACGAGAAATTGTTTGCATGTTTTTGATGAGTTTCGATTTGTCTATAAGATAGTAGGGGGTTTTTATCATCATTTATTCATTCTTTTTTGAAGGATCTTATTGCCAAGATCAACGTTTAGTACAAAGAGTAACAGAATGTCTCAAGAAAAAAGAATCTTAAGAAAAGAATCTGTTTCTGTCTAGCAAGAGAAAGGCTTTCTGTAATTACTGTTGTTTATTATGTTGAGTTTTTTGTTATGAGTATGAAAAAAAAATTATATTATGCTTTAGCTTTTGTATTTGTTAGCAGTTTTTTCATTATAACAACCACTCTTGTTAATTGGGGGCAAAATAGAAGTGACGCTAAAGCCAAACTGGTTACTCAGACTTCTGTCCTAGATAGTTCGGTGCCTCTGATTTTTACGGGGCGTAGAGAACTTAATGGTTTCAAAGGTTATCGTCATTATCGGCGTGGTTATCGTAAATACAGTGATAATTGGTGGTATCCTGAAGTGGCATTTGTTACATCACCGCACTTAAGCACAAAAGGCGCATCATTAAAAGTTGTACCAGATGCTAAAAAAGTGTTTTTAACGTTTTCTTCGGAAAAATTAGAAAAAAAAGAGCCATGGATGCTTAAACAACATATTGAATCTTGCCGTGCGCGTTATCGCTCTTATAATAAAAATGATAATAGTTTTCAGCCTTTTCATGGGGGGCGTAGGCAGTGTTTATCCCGCTTTTTTAAAGGATAGAAATTAAATAAAATTTTAATTGCTTCTTGTCGTGGGCGTTATTGTTCTTACAATAAAGAGAAGACTTGTGTGGTGCGCAGTATTTTCATGCAAGCATTGTTTTTTTTAAAAATTTAAATGCTTTTAAGTTTTATTAAATCTTATTATCATTAAGTGTGGAATGGGGGGGTGAGAATATAAGTTTTTGTTTTGTCGATGACAAAATATTAAGGTAAAATGGAGTTTAAAGAATGACAACACGGGAAGCAATGTTGGTATTGCTCGTTTTGCTTCCCTTTGGTGGAAGTGCTGTCATTGGCTTTTTTCGTTCGACAGCAAAAAATAATGAAGCGTGGTTTGCTGGGGTCGTCGCACTTTTCTGTCTTATTTTTACAATAATGCTTTATCCGGAAGTTCGCGGAAACCACATAGTGCGTTTAGATATTTCTTGGCTTCCAGAATGGGGAAGCGATTTTATTCTCCGCATAGATGGTTTGTCGTGGCTTTTTTGCTTGCTTATTACAGGGATTGGGCTGCTTGTTGTCATTTATTCACGTTATTACATAGATCCAGCGGATTCTGTACCGCGTTTTTTTTCCTTTTTTTTGGCCTTTATGGGATCAATGATAGGAATAGTTTTATCAGGTAATCTCGTCTTTTTGGTTGTTTTCTGGGAACTCACCAGTATTTTTTCTTTTTTGCTGATCGGCTATTGGTACCATAATGCAAGTGCGCGTGAGGGTGCGCGTATGGCTCTAACGATCACAGGTTTTGGCGGCTTTGCTCTTTTTATTGGAGTTTTATTGATTGGGTATACTGTTGGCAGTTTTGATTTGGATAAGGTGCTACAGTCTGGAGATATGATCCGGTCAAGTTCTCTTTATAGTCCTATCCTTATTTGTATTTTATTGGGAGGGTTAACAAAAAGCGCGCAATTTCCCTTTCATTTTTGGCTACCTAACGCGATGGCTGCTCCAACTCCCGTATCGGCTTATTTGCATTCGGCAACAATGGTAAAAGCGGGATTGTTTTTGCTTGTTCGTTTATGGCCTGTGCTCTCTGGAACAGAATCTTGGTTTTGGCTGGTTGGCTTTTCAGGACTCTCAACTCTTCTTCTAGGTGCTTATTTTTCGATGTTTCAGCAAGACTTGAAAGGACTGCTTGCGTACTCGACTATTAGTCATCTTGGATTAATTACAACACTTTTAAGTCTTGGTAGTCCACTTGCATGTGTTGCGGCAATCTTTCATATGGCCAATCATGCTACTTTTAAAGCTTCTTTATTTATGGCTGCTGGCATTATTGATCACGAGACGGGAACACGTGATATGCGTAAACTGTCAGGGCTTTATCGTTCTATGCCTATCACAGCAACTCTTGCTTTAGTTGCGAGTGCAGCGATGGCTGGGGTTCCTTTGTTGAATGGTTTTTTATCGAAAGAGATGTTTTTTGCTGAAGCTGTTGAAACGCATATGGAATCATGGCTCGATTGGATTGCGCCTTATGTGGCAACGCTAGCTAGTCTGTTTAGTGTGACCTATTCTATACGCTTTATTCATGGCGTTTTTTTAGGACAAAAGCCTGACAATTTACCCAAGACTCCCCATGAACCACCGCATTTCATGCGTTTACCAATGGAGCTTTTGGTGTTTATTTGTTTAGCGGTTGGTATTTTTCCTAATTTAACAATAGGACCTATTTTAGATAATGCGGTCGTGTCTGTTTTAGGAACAATGACAATTCCTTATAGTTTGGCTGTTTGGCATGGGTTTAACACTCCATTAGTGATGAGTTTTGTTGCATTATTAGGGGGCGGATTGCTCTATGCTGTCGGGCATCGTTATTTTTTATCCTGTGATGATGGGGCTCCTTTTTTCCGTCACTTAAAAGGACCGCGTATTTTTGAACGCATTCTCGTAATTATTTCTTGGAAATGGGCCCGTGCGGTGGAATCTGCTTTGTCAACACGCCGTTTGCAGATCCAATTGCATTGGATTTTTTGGGTCTGTTTTGCCTTTGTTGGTCTTTTACTTTGGTGCGATGGTTTCATTCCAGTGGGGACATTACCGCTTTTTCCACTTGATATTCCTTTTCTCGCTCTTTGGCTGGTTGGCGGATTATGTGCGCTTTTAGTTGCTTGGCGAGCAAAGTTTCATCGTCTTGCTTCACTTATGCTTTTAGGGGGAGCTGGTTTGATGACTTGTGCAACCTTTTTATGGCTTTCTGCTCCTGATTTAGCAATAACACAATTGGTTGTTGAGGTTGTTACAGTCGTTTTATTATTGCTTGGTTTACGGTGGTTGCCTAAACGTTTGCATGACCCTGGGCCAGCTGCTGTTCGTTTTTGGGTTCGCTTGCGTCGTTTCCGTGATTTCATCATATCCCTTGTAGGAGGTGCTGGTGTAGCATGGCTTTCTTTTGCAGTGATGACACGTCCCCAAGGTACAACGATTTCTGATTTTTTTCTAACGCATGCTTACTCAGATGCTGGTGGTCGCAATGTTGTGAATGTGTTATTGGTTGATTTCCGTGGTTTTGATACCATGGGAGAAATTGTGGTTTTGGGTGTTGTTTCCCTTACTGTTTTTGCCCTATTACGACGTTTTCGTCCTGCGCCTGAGAGTATTGATGCGCCTTTTCAACAACGTATCCAGAAAGCCTTTGATATAGCACAGCCTAATCGAAATGTGGGAGATACAGTATTGAATTATTTAGCTGTTCCTGCTGTTATTATGGGTTGGCTCTTTCCGATTATTATCGCTTTTGCTATTTATTTATTCATGCGAGGGCATGATCTGCCAGGAGGTGGATTTGTCGGTGGTATTACTTTGGCAATAGGATTTATTTTACAATATCTTGCACGCGATATTCGGTGGGTGGAAACGCATTTGAGAGTTTTACCTTTGCGTTGGATAGGCTTTGGCTTATTGTTGTCAGTCGTAACGGGGATGGGCTCTTGGTTTTTTGGATATCCTTTTTTAACATCCTTTTTTCGATATATTCATCTTCCGTTAATTGGGAAAGTTTCCATGGCATCCGCTTTTTTGTTTGATTTTGGTGTGCTTTCTCTTGTGTTAGGAGCAACTGTTCTCATTTTAATTGCACTTGCACACCAGTCAATTCGGAGTTACCGAATCGGTAAGAAACCTATTTTAAAAGAGAAGGAAAATTAATGGAAATTGTTCTTTCTTTGGGTATCGGTGTTTTTGTCGGATCAGGTATTTGGCTTGTTTTGCGTCCACGTACTTTTCAAGTCATTCTTGGTTTGTCCTTGATCTCCTATGGTGTTAATCTTTTTATATTTTCAATGAGTAGACCGCGTAGTAATGCTGCTCCAATTGTTGATCCTACCCCTGTTATTAATCCAGCTAATTATGTCGATCCTCTCCCACAAGCCTTGGTTTTAACTGCAATTGTGATTGGTTTTGCAACAACAGCTTTATTTTTAGTTATCTTGTTGGTTTCACGTGGTTTAACGGGTTCTGATCACGTTGATGGACGTGAGGTGCAATAATGGAAATAGGAGTGCATCATCTCCTTATTTTGCCTATTCTTTTGCCGTTAATCACTGGAGCACTTCTTCTTTTTTATGATGAACGTCGTGCAAGACTTAAATCATTCATCAGTCTTTCTTCTGCGGGACTGTTGGTCGTTACTGCTATTTTATTGATTATACGTACTCTTGAAATAGCACCGGCTTGCGATGTTTATCGACTTGGTAATTGGCCGTCTTCTTTTGGAATTGTTTTAGTCCTTGATCGCTTAAGCGCTATGATGCTTTTACTTTCCAGCTTGTTGATGACTAGCGTGTTGGTTTTTGCGCGGGCTCATTGGTACAAAGCTGGTTCTCATTTTCAGTCACTAATGCAATTTTTTATGGTGGGGATAAATGGTGCTTTTTTGACTGGTGATTTATTTAATTTATTTGTGTTTTTTGAAGTTATGTTAACAGCTTCCTATGGGCTTGCTTTGCATGGTTCTGGTCAGACACGCGTGCGCGCAGGGTTGCATTATGTCGTGGTTAATCTTGTTGCTTCATTATTTTTTTTAGTTGGTATAGCGCTCATTTATGGAGTCGTTGGTACTCTTAATATGGCCGATTTGGCTGTTAAAATAAAATATATATCTTCTACAGATATTGTTTTGTTCGAAATAGGTGTTGCACTTTTAGGTATTGCTTTTTTGCTTAAAGCGGGTATGTGGCCGCTTAATTTTTGGTTGGTGCCAACTTACAGTGCAGCAGTAGCACCAGTTGGAGCTTCTTTTGCACTTTTGAGCAAGGTGGGTATTTATATTATTTTACGTTTAACGTTGCTATGGTTTGGTTCTGAAAGTGAATATTTTAACCATTTTGGTCATACGGTTTTGTTTTATGGTGGGCTTGCCACTATGATTGTTGGTTTTATTGGGGTATTGGCAAGCCAAGTTTTGGTGCGTTTGGCAGCTTATAGTGTCCTTGTCTCTTCTGGTACATTGTTGGCCGCGATCGGGATCGGCAATGCAGCACTGACAGCAGGTGCACTTTTTTATATTGTTTCTTCAACTTTAGCACTGGGAGCTTTTTTTCTTTTGGTAGAGTTGGTTGAACGCTGTCAAGATGTGGCTGCAAATGTTCTTGCTGTCACAATGGAGGTGTATGGTGACGATGAAGAGGAGGAAGAAGATGAAGTTGGCATCTATTTTCCGGTAACCTTGGCAATTCTTGGAGCTTGTTTTGGTATTTGTGCCATTTTGATTATTGGATTGCCGCCTTTTTCTGGTTTTGTTGCTAAATTTATGATGTTCATGGCAATTTTAAATCACAGTAGAGAGGATTTTTCTGTCTCTCTACCGGTTTACCAAGATTGGCTTTTTGTAGTTTTTGTCACTCTCTCTGGTTTTGCGGCTTTGATTGCATTGACACGAACGGGTATCCGAACTTTTTGGGTTTCTCTTGAAGGGCGTATTCCCCGTGTGCAAGTGATAGAATTTGCGCCTATTGCCGTTCTCCTTGCTTTGTGTTTTCTTATAACAATTGTAGCCAGTCCTGTTAGTCATTATATGTCTGAAACTGCTAAGACTTTGTATGAACCTCAAAACTATATTGGGAGCGTTTTAACGGATTTTTCTCTCGAAAATAGGGAGGTGAGTAAATGAATCGTTTTTGTCCTTCCCCTTTTTTCAGTGGTGTCATTGTCCTTATGTGGCTTATTTTAAATGGTTTTAGTTTAGGGCAATTTCTTTTAGGGATTTTAACCGCTTTGTTTTGTGGTTGGATGATACGGCTTCTGGAGCCGGAGAAGGCTGTTATTAAAAGCTGGAGTGCGGTTTTTCGTCTCGTTTTTCGAGTATTTATAGATTCTATATTCTCAAATGTTTCGGTGACTTGGTTTGTTTTAACAAAAAGGTCTCGAGAGCAGAAATCTGGTTTTATTGTAGTACCTCTTCTGCTTCATAATCGCACTGCTTTGGCTATTTTAGCATGCATCCTTTCGGCAACCCCTGGAACTGCTTGGGTTGCCTATAATAGTAAAAAGGGTGAACTTTTGCTTCATGTCTTAAATTTTAAAAATGGATATGATTACAAACAGTTGATCAAACAACGGTATGAGCAATTGCTTTTGGAGATTTTTTTATGAGTATGGTGATTCTTTATTGGGGGCTTTTCTTTTCACAGTTTTTTTTAAGTTTAGCGGTGATTTTCGCGCTGTTTCGGTTGATTCGTGGTCCACGGGCGCAGGATAGAATTGTTGGTTTGGATGCCCTTTATATAAGCACTATTCTTTTGTTTCTTACATTCGATATTCGTTCAGGAACAACCGCTTATTTTGTCGCAGCTCTCATTATTGGATTGTTGGGATCTGTCTCAAGCATCGCTTTGGCGAAATTTCTTATGCGGGGGGAGATTATTGAATGAAAGATGATATATCGCTTGTGGTTGCTATTGCTATCACAGTTTTCTTAATATTAGGGTCTGGATTGACATTGATCGCAACGATAGGTTTGGTGCGTTTTTCCAATTTTTATAAGCGTTTGCATATGCTTTCAGTATGTACGAGTTGGGGCGTTGGTAGTATTCTTATTTCTTCATTTCTTTATTCAATATTTGTGGACCATTATTTTGTTTTTCATGAAGTGTTGCTAATGTTTTTTTTATTTTTAACAGCACCGGTAGCTTCTATGTTGCTCTCACATACAGCAGCTTATCGACATCATTCAGAAGAACAGTCAGAAAAACCGCTGGCTCTTTTATTACACCAGACGGAGGAAAAGTCATCCACGTCAGAAGGAACATCAAGAGATGAGAGCCAGCGCGGTTCTTGAAATGTAAGAACCTTCTTTATTCTGTGCTTTTTTCTTCTACACAGTGGATGGGCTTTTCTTCTTTTGGATCATTAATAAGATCGTAAAATATGGCTTCATTTTTAGTTACCCACCAAATGTATTGACCACCCACATATTTTCCTCCAGAAGCGGCAATTACATTAGAACCAACGATGCGCTTACCGTTCCATTTTAAATCAACAAGCGCAATATTGCCAGCATTATGATAAGTTGCCTCAACATGCTCTTTGCTTGTTCCCATGTCGCATTGATAGAAGACGGTCTCTGTTGTTGGTTCTGGATCATTTGGTACTTCAATGACTAAAGAACTTGCTAATGCATTAATTGAACCGAGGAGGAACACACTTAACGTAATGAAAAATTGTTTAGTAAAAGAAATTTTTTTCATAATATTTCCCGTGTTATTTAAAATAATAATGTTGACTCATCTTTACATAGGATAGGTTTTTTTTCTTCTGGATCCTGAGCAAGGTCATAAAGCGTGACTTCTTTGTTCTTCTCCCACCAGATGTACTGAGCTCCTGCAAATTTTGCTCCTGTTGCCGCGATGACATTAGCAGCAATGACACGATCACCGTTCCATTTGAAATCAACCAACGAAATATTGTCAGCATTAAGATAAACTGCCTCTACGCGCTCTTTACCTGTTTCAGTATCACACTGATAGGTAATGGTCTCTGTTTTGGGCTCTGGATTGTCTGGTACTTCAATGATTAAAGAACCAGCTAAGCTATTGTTTGAGCTGAAGAGTGATAAACTTAAAGCGGTGAAAAATCCTAAAATGTGCAAAGTTTTTTTCATGATGCTTCCCTATATTCCTAATATTGTGCACAAAGAATAATTTGACTGATACGATGGTGTCTACGGCAGGATTCGAACCTGCGACCCCAGGATTCATACCACTTCGATTTTCACCGCCAGCCTTATCGGCTGTTTGTGGTCTGGACTGTCTCTTCACCTTAAAGCTTTTGCTCTTTAGGTGCTGCCCGTTCAGTCTCTACACCTTTCTCTCATTTGAAAAGAGACTTGGCTCGGGATTGGCATATAGTCGCCCATGAAGCTTTCCCCGAATTTGAGCAGATTCACTTTGAGGATTTCTCCTCAAAGTGCCCAATTTCTTTAGGAATCCTGTGCTCTATCCTACTGAGCTACGCAGACATCATCATATTTAATCTTTAATAGAAGTATAAAAACGAATCAATTATATTCAATATGAATTAACGAATTTCTGTTAATTTTTGTTCCAAAAAGGATAAAACTGCATCTGGTGAAACATTTTTTGCAATAAATGATTGGCCAAGTCCGCGTGTTAAGATGAAAGTCAAATTGTTTTGCGAAACTTTTTTATCTTGGGCAATGAGAGTCATTAAAGTTTCAGCATCTGGTAGACCCCCTGGGATATCCTTTAATTGTGTAGGCAATCCTATAAATTTGAAGTGCGCTTCAATGCGTTGTGTAAGCGTGGGGCTTATTAAATTTAATTGAGCAGAGAATTGATGAGCTAGAATCATCCCAATTGCTACGCTTTCGCCATGGATTAAACGGTTGGAGTCATAAGCGGTTGCTGTTTCAAGCATGTGTCCAAATGTATGGCCAAGATTTAAGAGTGCACGCTCTCCCGTTTCGTACTCATCGCGTGCTACAATGTCAGCTTTAAATTGGCATGAGCGAACAATGGCCTCTGTTCGCATAGGGCCATTAGAGAAAATTTTCTGCCCATTTTTTTCAAGCCACTCAAAAAAGTCAGGTTGGTTAATGAGACCGTATTTTACTATTTCTGCGTAGCCAGCGCGAAATTCGCGCGGCGGCAGGGTATCAAGAAGACACGTATCAGCAATAACGCATTGTGGTTGATAAAAAGCACCGATAAGATTTTTGCCATATTGGCTATTGATTCCAGTTTTTCCACCAACAGAGGAATCAATTTGTGCAAGAAGCGTTGTGGGCATTTGAATGAAGTTCATACCACGGCGGATTATACTTGCCGCAAATCCTGCTAGATCGCCAATGACACCACCGCCAAAAGCAATAACACAGTCGCCTCTTTCTAAACGCGCAGCAAGAATTTGATCGATGACAACTTGCAGGGTTGAAAATGATTTTGATTGTTCTCCCGCTTCTACAATAATAGGGACAGTATGAATTTTATTTTTTGTTAATTCTGCTTGCAATATCTCCAAATGAAGGGAAGCAACATTTGTATCTGTAACAAGCGCCAAGCGCGTTTGATGAGGATCTTTTTTATTAAGAGCATGTTTAATTTGTGAAGCAGCTTGTGTAATCAGACCCGGACCAATGATGATATCGTAACAGTGTTTGTCCAGTTTAACAGTAACGGTTTTGGTTTGCATGCTGGTTATCCCTATTGTTAATTTCTGTGTATAGGTAGTGCTGTACGGATCGTATAACATTTTGTGCTACGGTATGACGGCTTTCTTTATGACTGTTAATTGTTAAGTTTGCCTTTGCATAGATAGGATAACGCTGTTCCATGAGTTTTTGCATGGTTTCTTTAGGATTGGCTGTTTGAAGCAAGGGACGTGTCGGGTGCTTTGAGACACGTTGCATGAGGATATCAAGATCGACTTTTAGCCATATGGATATACCATTTTTGTGAATGGCTTTTCGGATATTTTCATTTATATAGGCACCACCACCTGTTGCTAAAACAAGGGGATTTTTTTTCATGAGGTTTAGAATAACACGCTGTTCAAGAGCACGAAATTCGGATTCACCATAAATTTCAAAGATTTCCGTAATTGTCATTTGTGCAGCTTTTTCAATTTCTTGGTCAGAATCATAAAAAGGTAAACGGAGCATGGTGGCGACGCGTTTTCCGATCACTGATTTGCCTGCCCCCATAAGACCAACAAGGACAAGTGCTCTTTTATCAAGGGACGATAAGAGCTGATTCTTTATTTGTGTTATGGGAACGCGTTTTGGTCGATTGCTTTTCATAACTTTATTTCGGCATTTATCCATCTTAAAGTCAATTCCTGTTAATCTTTGTGAGGCATAATACGAGATAGAATATTTTTGGGTAGGTTATTGTCTTATGCCAACATTGACTAGATTTTTGATGATTCTTTTCATTTTGCTTTCTGTTCTTTTCATTATAATGGGTGCTCTTGTGGTTTGGGTTGAACCAGTAACTGTGGATATGTACATTGATGTTCCCTTGGATTCATGGAATCTTTCTACGGAAGCGAATCAATGAAATGAAAAGTGGTGCTGTGATAGATCATTTTCTTGAGATGATGAGTGCGGAGAGAGGGGCTTCGTCTCATACGCTTGCGGCTTATCAGCATGATTTGCAGTGGGCACAAGACGAATTGTCTTCACACTCTGTTTCGCTTTTTTCAGCACAAAAAGAAGATTTAATTACCCTTTTGTCGCTTATGCATACTTTTGGTTTTGCGGCATCGTCGCAAGCGCGCCGTTTATCAACTTTGCGTCAGTTTTATCAATTCCTTTATGCTGAAGGGTTGAGAGCAGATGATCCCTCTCATGATATTGATGCACCTCGTCAGAGGCGTCCTTTGCCCAGAATCATGAGTGAAGATGCAGTGATAAAATTGCTTGATTTTGCGGAGTTAGAAGTCAATCAAGCAGACTATGGGTCCAAAGGTTATTTCCGTGCACTGCGTCTTCAGCTATTGATTGAAATGCTTTATGCAACAGGGTTACGTATTAGTGAGTTGGTGAGTCTGCCGGTTCAGTCTGTTCGAAGGAAGGAATACAGCGTTTTGGTTCGTGGTAAGGGCAAAAAAGAACGAATGGTGCTGTTATCAAAAAAAGCATGTCAAGTTCTTTCACAGTGGTTAAACTTGCGTGATCAGGGAAAGGATGCTACGAGTTCTTATCTTTTTCCTGCGCATTCCGAGACAGGATATATTGCTCGTCAAGTCGTTGCACGAGAGTTGAAAAATCTCGCTAGAAGAGCAGGGATAGGAAGTGATAGCTTTTCTCCCCATGTGTTGCGTCATGCTTTTGCTAGTCATCTTTTGCAAAATGGTGCTGATTTGCGTGCCGTTCAACATTTGTTAGGTCATTCTGATATTGCTACCACTCAGATTTATACCCATGTGTTGGAAGAGGGACTTTATCGTTTAGTCAATGAGCATCATCCACTTGCCGATGAGCAAAAGGCTCGTTAAAGAAAAGGTGATGTTTTTGAAAAAGACTTTATAAAGCAAATTATAAGTGTATAAGTGACACTGAATGAGTTGATACAAATGTATAATTATCTTGATTTTGAAAAACCAGTTGCTGATCTTGATGGGAAAATTCTTGAATTAAAAAAAATTTCTCAGGAAAAAGGCAGTCTTGATATGAGTGACGAGATTGCTCGTCTTGAAACGCGTTCCCAAACAGCGTTGCGCGATATTTATAAAAAATTATCGCCGTGGCAAAAAACACAAGTCGCTCGTCATCCGGATCGTCCCCATTTTATGGACTATTCTAAACGCCTATTGAGTGATGTTACGCCTTTGGCCGGAGATCGCAAGTTTGCTGAAGATGAGGCTATTCAAGCGGGGTTTGCACGCTTTAAAGGTGAGGCCATTGCTTATATCGGTCAAGAGAAAGGTCACGATACGGAAACACGTTTGCGCTATAATTTTGGTTCTGCACGTCCAGAAGGCTATCGTAAAGCTGTACGTATTATGGAAATGGCTGACCGCTTTGGTTTGCCACTCCTCACTTTTATTGATACAGCAGGTGCTTATCCTGGGGTAAGCGCTGAAGAACGTGGGCAAGCGGAAGCAATTGCTCAATCAACAGCTACAACTTTGCGTTTGAAAGTTCCTGTGGTTTCCGTTGTTATTGGAGAAGGCGGTTCTGGAGGGGCGATAGCAATCGCGGCTGCCAACAAAGTTTATATGTTGGAGCACGCAATTTACTCTGTTATTTCACCAGAAGGAGCAGCTTCTATCTTATGGCGTGATCCAGCTCGTGCAAAAGATGCTGCAATGAATATGCGTATTACCGCTCAAGATTTGTATCGCTTAAAGATTATTGATGGCATTATTTCGGAACCTTTAGGGGGAGCGCATCGTGGCAAAGAGATTGTCATTGATGCAACGGGTGATGTTATTTCAGAGGCTTTAAAAGCTATGGCTGGAAAAGATGGTCAAGTGCTTAAACAAGAGCGAAGGGAAAAATACCTTCAAATTGGTCGATCTCTAACATAGATTATTTTTTGTGAGGGGTGTTGGATTGGAGTTTTATTCGATGACATTTAGCAGATTCCTCGCTGTGTGTGTGTTGTTTGTAATGGGACTATTGACAGCATGTGAAGGAAGATTACCAGCCTCTATTCGCGCTAAAGTTGAGCAGCCGTTGCCGCAAGAAATCAAAAATAGAATGGTTCTGTATGATATAGATCCCTATGCACCGATTATGATGCGGTTTTTTAAGGAAGAAAATCTTGCTGAAGTTTGGAAGCAATCTCGTTCAGGACCTTTTATCTTGGTTGCTCGCTATGGCATTTGCAAATGGTCTGGTAAGCTTGGACCTAAATATAAAGAAGGGGATCTTCAGACACCAGAGGGTTTTTATACTATTAGCGCAAACCAAATGAATCCTTATTCAAAATATTATCTCTCTTTTAATATAGGATTTCCTAACCTTTATGATCAGGAAAATGGTCGCACAGGAAGCAATCTTATGGTTCATGGTTCTTGCTTTTCCGCAGGTTGTTATTCTATGAGTGATAAGAACATGGCTCAGATTTATGCGTTTGCACGGGATGCTTTTAAAGGAGGACAAAGAGAGTTTCAGTTGCAGGCTTTTCCTTTCCGCATGACCGAGGATAATATGTCACGTCATAGCAAGAATCCTCATTATCAATTCTGGATTATGCTTAAGAAAGGTTATGATTTTTTTGAAAAAAATCGTCAACCTCCAACTGTTGAGGTTTATGGAAAACGTTACGTTTTTAATCGCGATATTGATACAAATTCAGTTTCTCTAATGCAGTGAGTGGTATTGTATCCTACTGCACCGTAAACACTATCACTTAATAATGGTGATACAGGATATGCAAAAACTTTGCACATAAGATGTTTAAGTGAGTGGTCAATATTTTAAAGTGCAGAGTTTTTTCATAGAGCTTTATGTAAGTAAATCATATGAAGTGGGAAGCCAAGAGGAATTTTCTCAAAGAAGTTGGATTGTTTGCACATCGTTACTGGTATCAATCTTCGTTTTTAGTGAAGAGTAAGTTAATATAAAATGTACCTCTCTTTTTATTTCTTTCAAAGAGTTTTATTCTTTTATGCTGTGAAATATTGTCTTGTCGTGCTGTTATATAAGATACATTCACATATTTTAAAATGCGATATTGCCTCTGTCTAATTTTGGTTTTTTTCTTAACAGGGATTTTGATTTCAATTAGCTTGAATAAATATAGAGTTGAGCAGAATATTTTAGAACCAAGAATTTGGCCAATCGGTCTGTGAAATGAATCACATGAAATGGTTTGCAGATGAAGCGCATTTAGAGAGAAAACAATCTATTTGCAGATTGATGGGTATTAAATTTTGTATCATAACAATTTGATTTATAATGATAATTTAGTTTTTAAGTCAAATTAGAACCCTGAATACCGTAAGCTTCTCTCATTTCAAAGCCGTTCCATGTTGAATAAATTAAAACCATTTGCTTGCACGTTACAAGCGGGGATAGCCGCGTGGGTGAAACTGTGCAAGAAAGACTAAAATGCTTTTTACAAACCGTCTCAAGTACCAAGAGCTGTTTCAACATTGGGAATTAGCAAAGTGTGTAATGGTGCCGGTTTGCTCCTTTAAAAGCATAAAGATGGTGGTGCTAATGAATTTAATGTTATATCATTGAAGGGGAGAAAAAATTAAAATTTTATTCCTGGAATGACCAGGGGATTTTCTAAGAGAGCTGTTTTGTCTGCAGTATCTATTGCTGGTTTATTAAAAAAAGCATTGAGGAGCTTTTGTATTGCGTCTTTTTCAACACCATCGGCAATGATGACGAAACGTGTTTGTTTTATTCCTTTTGGCCATGCTGGCAATCTTATGGGAGGATGAAAAAATGTTTGTACGCCATGTAATACAAGTGGGCGATAAGGGTCATCACGTAATGCGATAATTGCTTTAATACGTAATAATTTTGTACCATAACGCTCTTGTAGGAGATCTAAAAAAGCCTCAATTGTGGCGTAATCAACAGGACCCTCACAGTTTAGTGAAAAGGTACGAATGGTTTTATGGGGGCTATGATCATGTGGGGTAGTCGTAAGATTTTGTTTAAGTTTTGTATTTTCTACTTTTTCATCCCATAATGTGTTATTTATTAATAGATTTGAACAGAAATCTTTAGAATGGGCGTCAATGATTTGTGCTGTAGGATTCATTGTTTTAAGTGTGCTAAGGAGTGCATCTGAAAGCGTTTGTGGGTCTCTAAGATCTGTTTTGGTGAGAATGATTTTATCAGCAAATATTAATTGTTTATATATTTCAGGATAGCGCTCACATATGGAAAGTGGGCTTAATGTATCAAATGTTGCAAGAACAGCATTTATGGACAATGTTTGAATAAACAATGGGTGGCTTAAAAGTATTTGTAAAATAGGGGCGGGATCAGCCATCCCTGTGGTTTCAATGATAATATGATGGAGTTGTTTGATCTGTCCTGTCTGAACGCGATTTATTAAATCAATTAATGTGTCGATGAGATCACTGCGTAAATTGCAGCATAAGCAACCATTGGCAAGCTCAATAATTCCTTCTGTTGTTTTTTCAACCAGAAGGTGGTCAATACTGATTTCGCCGAATTCATTGATGATAACAGCACATTCTGTTAGAAGAGGGTCTTGTAGCATACGGTTGAGCAAAGTTGTTTTGCCAGAGCCTAAAAAACCCGTAATAAGCGTGAGAGGGATGCGCTTTATTTTCATGTTAATCATCAATCATAGTTTTGTTTTTAAAAAATATATCTCAGTATGTCTAACCAATTTATAATGATGTCCGTGAGGGATGTAATGGTTAATCCCTCATGAGATCCATTGTACCACTATCTTTACGCTTATAAAGGTAGGTGCACGTGGGTATATTATACACTTTTTAGCGTCAATGTTATGATAATTCTTGGTTCTTGAAAGGACTTATAGGAAGGATTTTTATTCCTTGTTTTAATTATTTTATCTACATGTTCATCCACCTTGTGGCGCGCAAGAGACTGGTTTTATTGATTCAACAAATACAGATTTGAAATGAGAGAATCTTACAATACTTGTGGTTTTGACATAAGGTACAAAATAATTAATTATCATTATAAATCAAAGTATTATAATTAATTGTAGATTATGATTTATGGCTTTTTATAGAATGGTTTGCGTGCCTTTTATACGGAATATAGGGTTTTCTTAGTGGTTTTACTGTCATTTTAGGTGTTTGTGGCGTACGAATGAGGTGTACTGATAAAGGATGAGAAAAAGAAGGTGGAGCAGTGATAAAAGGTGAGGTGAGAATAATATTTCCTTGATCATCATATGATTTTGCATGCATTTTTATGGCTTCAGGTGTGCATGTTTGTTGTCTCATATTGTTGGCTTTTGTTATGTTGCTCCCATAAGGTTTTAATGTTGCTAGTGTTAATTGGGGGTTTCCTTGGTGCAAAAATCCTATTTCAAGAAGTTGTGCAGCTTTTTCTTCTCTTTCACTTATGTTGTTAGCACCTAGAATGACAGCAATAATTGTACGTTTATTGCGGGTGGCTGAGGCAACAAGATTAAAACCAGAGGCACAAATAAAGCCTGTTTTCATACCGTCTATCCCATAAAAACGGCCAATGAGGTTGTTTGAGTTATGTTGGATTTTTCGATTATTACCAAAATCAATGGCTGGAATAGAAAAATAATGAGCATATTGTGGAAATTCTCTACGTATTTGAACGGCTAAAAGAGCAATATCGCGTGCCGTGGAATAGTTTTGAGGATCTGGTAAACCACTTGCGTTCGCAAAATGGGTGCCAAACATGCCTAAACGTTTAGCTTCGCTATTCATTTTATGTACAAAATCTTTCTGTGAACCCGCAACAGCTTCACTCATGGCAATGGCTAAATCATTGGTAGATTTAACCATGGTGATACTTAAGGCTGTATCAAGTGTGAGTACAGAACCAGCTTTATAGCCTGAACGATATGAGGGAGCTTTTGCGGCGTATTCGCTGATGGTGATATGTTTGTTTGGTGAAACTTCTCCTCGGCTCATGGCACGAAAAATAACATAAGCGGTCATTAATTTTGTCAAGGAAGCAGGATACCAACGCTCAAAAGCTTGATTATGTTTTAAGATACGCCTCGTTGTAACATCAACAGAAATAAAAGGCTGCGCTAAAGCAACAGCGCTGGATAAACTCAAAATCACAGAAAAAAATAAATTATAGAAGAGACGTTGCATTAATTTAAATCTAGTTCCCTCTTATTCGTTATTTAGAATTGTTTTAATGTAGCACACAAAGCTTTTAAGTCTAGGATAGGGAGGAAAGATGGTTAATTGCTGTATCCGTTGTGTCTGTGGGATAAAAACCAACACTCATTTTTATTTTCCCCTTGAATTTGGTTTGATGACTTAAGTATCTCAAGAAATACTTTTTAAATAATGAAGATTGTACAAGATTTCATGTTCTTGGAGGGATTGAATTTCTCAGAAAGGAATGAATCTGTATAATCATGCATTTTTCTTGCTCTCCTGTTAGGATAGCCCTTGGCACTTGAGACGGTTCGTAAAAAGCATTTTAATCTTTTCTTGTATCGTTTTATTCACACAGATATCCCCGCTTGTAATGTGTAAGAAAATGATTCTAATTGATTCAACCTAGAATAGATTTGAAATGAGAGAATCTTACGGTATTCAGGGTTCTCATTCAAGTTGAATAACGCTAAAACATCCTTATAAGTCAATGAGATGTATGTTATTTAAATGATTTTAAAGAGAGGAAGAATTCTTTTTCAAAAAAATTTACACATTGATTATTTCTTATCATGTACATGTGTTTTATAATTTTGAATTAGAAAGTTTGAAGTATCTTTCTTATATTTTTGTTCCCTATACTCCGCTCAATATACAAAGTTATGCATTATTCTTATCAATTAGTGCATTGTTTCATGATGATTTAGTTTTTGAAGTTTCTGAACAGCGTATGGTGGCATAGGAGGAGGGGTAGGATCTTGAGCTGCTAAGAGAAGCAGTTCATCACACGCTTTTTCAGTTTTTTGGACAAGTTGATCTAGAAAATCACGTTTGCTTAAACCCGCTTCT
This sequence comes from Bartonella sp. AA86SXKL, assembly GCF_042196885.1. Lineage (NCBI taxonomy): Bacteria > Pseudomonadati > Pseudomonadota > Alphaproteobacteria > Hyphomicrobiales > Bartonellaceae > Bartonella > Bartonella sp. AA86SXKL. Next base: position 250,148 of record NZ_JBHIRE010000001.1, read on the forward strand.
ATCGGGGGAAGAATACGGACACGAATTGTTCCGGGATAGCGGCGAAAATTATTGCGTGGCCAATATAAACCCGCATTGTGTGCAATAGGGACAACTTGAAGTCCTAATTCATTATAGAGCGCGACAATTCCTGACTTATAATCTGGTTCTTGACCGGGTTGTCGGCGTGTTCCTTCGGGAAAAATCAAGATTTGGCGCCCTTGTTTTACTTTCTCTTTTGCTTTTTGTATAATCATTTTTAAAGCTTTGATGGGTGTTGTGCGGTTAATGGGGATAATTTGCGTTTTTGCCATATACCAGCCAAACAATGGAATCCACATCAATTCACGTTTTAAAATGAGAGTGGGATCATCAAAATAAGGAACAAGACTGAAAGTTTCCCAAGCTGATTGATGCTTTGGAGCAATGATATAGGGGCCTTTGGGAAGATTTTCTAAACCTTCAATCTCATAACTTGTGCCTGCGATGTATTTTTGCAAAAAGAGTGTAACGCGTGCCCATGTTTTAGGGACAATCCATGCCTTTTTGCGGGGCATTAAAAAATAAACGGGAGCGTAAAGAATCATTTGTATGAAAGTTGTTGTATAAAAAGCGAACGTAAAAAGAATAGAACGAAGGATAAGCACTACATTTTCCATTTTATATCTATAAGAAGACTTCATATATAATATAATTCACATGAGAAAACATCTTCTTTATGTTTTCTCAAGCATCTATTTTTTCGGTAACTCATTTTCCGATATTTAAAAACAGAAGGAAAGAGGTTAATGGAATTACAAAAAGATAAACTTTTTATTCCACGGATTTTATCTATTGCGGGAACAGATCCTTCTGGTGGCGCTGGAATGCAGGCGGATTTGAAGGTTTTTTCAGCTATGAAAACTTATGGTATGAGTGTGGTTACAGCTGTTGTTGCACAAAATACTCAGGGTGTGCGTTCTTTTCAGGCATTAGATGCTTCTTTTGTTGCAGATCAAATTGATTCTGTTTTTGAGGATATCCATGTTGATGCCGTTAAAATTGGTATGGTTGCAAATGCTCAGATTGCACAGGTTATTGCAGAACGTCTTGCTTATCATAAAGTGCGTTTCATTGTTTTTGATCCGGTTATGGTTGCAAAAAGTGGTGATGTTCTTTTAAAGTCTGATGCAATTGAAATTATGCGTGATGTTCTTGTGCCGATGTCAACTTTGATCACGCCAAATTTGCCTGAAGCTGCACTGTTATTGGGGGGTGAAGTGCAATGGTCTTTAGAGACTATGTATCAATATGCTCCACGACTCTTGGCGCTAGGGTGTCATGCAGTTTTGTTAAAAGGGGGACATTTGAATACGCTTACCAAAAATAGCACAGAAAATTACGATTGTTCTAGTCCAGACCTTTATTGTGATTGTGAAAACCTTTTTATACTTGAAGCTTCTCGTCTTTCAACTACTCATGATCATGGGACAGGGTGTACCATTTCTGCTGCCATTGCAGCTCTGTTACCTACTCAACCTTTGGATTGCGCTGTTAAACAAGCAAAAGATTATTTGCATGGCGCTTTAACTGCTTCAGATGCTTTAAAAGTAGGGAAAGGGCGAGGGCCGCTTCATCATTTTTATGCATTATGGAAAGATTAATACAACGATTGATTGTGAAAAATCTTCACTCTATGAATTTGTTTCGTCATTATATGATGTTTTGGACTTATGACTGATAAGTGTTAGCGCATTGTAGCTTAACAGTTATTTTGTATTAAGAAGGATAAGAAAAAATGTTATAATTTGCTTCTTTTATATATTTTTTACGATTAATCTATCCTGTTTCAGAGGCAATTTTGAGTATAAAAAAGAGAGCAAGGAATTGTAAAATCAGGATTTGATAGCAAAAAGAGTAGAGGGAAAGACCTTTTACAAGGCGATATTAAAGCTGGCGGATCCTGCTATATTCGCTGTTTCTTATATTGGTGGCAAAACAGGGTGAGCCAAAATCGTCATCAAAATTATTATATATCTAACATTTACATAGTTTTTGTCAGCATGGATAGGGTTTTCTAAATAGAAATTGATACTTCCTGATGGAATTATTAATGATCTTTCAGGTGATGTGGTAAATTTTTTTCGGATATTACAACGTCATTATCCTTTTTTATGGAACTGCTTTATAGAATTATTGGCGTTTCAGATGAGTAGCTATGAGGAGTTTCAACATTTAATACAGCAAGATCTAGAAACTTTTACGAATTTAGAGCGGATTTTAAGGTTTTTATATTTATAGTGATTCAGTTTTAGCGAGAAGGTAGTCGATTGCACAATCGGAGTTTCAATAGACCTGTAGCGTATGGTTTAATCTTTTCAAAATTGAATTTTTATTCTGTTGTTTAGCTGATGTTACCATTAAACATTTAAAATGGTCTGATTTTATTGTGCACTATGACGGTTTCAATACTTTATGTTACCTTATCTTGATTTGAAGTTATGTTCCTCATGTAAAATAGAATGCACTTAATATTGTTAATTCACATGTCTATTTTAAAGAGATTTCTCTCAAAGTGTGTCACATCCATTTTATAATAACGTTCGTGAATGGTCTAAAGCCTTTATGAAGTGTATAAAGCTATTATGCTTCCCATTTTTACGTTTTCAAGGTGAAAGGGGTACCTCCCTATACTATTTTAGCTCCCAATGTTGCGATAATCTTTGGTATTTCAGAGCGTTCAGAAGAAGAGTTTTTATTCCTTTCTTCAAGTGAATTTTATTGATGCCTCAATTTTTCCTGTTATGCGTGAGTAGATGATTGTGAGTGATTTTAATGTATAGAGATTTGAAATGAGATAATCCTATGATATTTGAGACGCTTGCTCAATATGAATAATGATAAATTATCTTTATAAATCAAGTTATTAATTTATTTTTGTGTTGAAGATTATTCTGGATAAGAATTTGTTCAAGAAAGAGGATTATCAAATGATGTGCCAGAAATCCCAAAAACTTAATTTACTCTAAATAATAGGTGAAAACAGTTTATTTCGTTTGAAAATAATTACAATTAGCGTGAGGGATTTTTCATCATCAACTGTGACATAGAAAAAGAAACAATACACATAAAGGACCTTTAAATGATCTTTGAAAGATTTTTTAAGCTCCTTTGGTTATTTTATAAAGCGAAAATTTTTTCTATTAATTAACTAACAGACTAACCATCTAACAAATTATGATGCAACTGTCGTTTTAAATGTTTGCTTTCGAGCTCTTCATAAATATCAGTAACAGACAGTAGATTATCGATCATATAAAAAAATTACATTTGTTCAACTTAGATTTGTGATAGATATATTTATTTAAGACAAAGTAAAAAATAAGAAAATTTGAGTGAGCCATTTGAAACAATTATGTTTATAAAACTGATTTTAGCTTTTCACTATCAGTATTAAAGGCGATTGGCCAAGCTTTCTTGGTTATATCGATTGCTTGATCATATTTGAGTTCTGCTGAAAATAATAAATTCTTTTAATTGATGAGCAAAAAAGAATTCAGAGCTAAACCACTATGTGTTTATTGGAATAAATTTTAAATTCACCAAAGTTTGTAAAGCCCAATTTTTTATAAATGCTAATTCCCTCGTGAGAGGCTTGCATACCAATAACATGATATCTCTTTCTTTTTAAATGCTCAATAGCAATTTTTGTCATGAATGTCCCAATACCTTTTTTCTGAAAATCTGGCTTGGTGACAATATCATACAATCCACCAATCCCATCCGCTTTAATACAAAAACATATTGCTATAGGATTGTTATTTATATAACCAACGAACATCTCTACATCAGAGTCTTTTTTATAACAACGCCCTATTGTTTCATAAAATATAACTGCTTCTTCATTAAAAGGCTCGAAGACTGATGCCATAACATTTCCATAATCTCTAAAATCTTGAAGTGATTCAACTTCCTTGATTTTGAAGCTATCTGGCATAGAAGTAACATGTGAGTCTATATCTTGCGCTAAAGCTGCCATTCCTACCTCTGTTTCAACATGCTCTAAGCCAATAGATAAGAGAACTTCATCAACTTTATAATGAGATGAATGAGGTCCAACCCACTAAACTAAAGGTAGTTTCTGCGCATTAAAGGAAGCGATTATAGATTTTGCCTGCTCTACAGGTATAGTTTCTTGTAAATTTTTAGAAGAGATAATATTGAATGTATCTGAAGCGAATGTTGAATTAATAGAAGACACGCCATTTGAAAAATCAACAACCTTCATTTTAGGGCACAATTTTGGTAAAAAACGTACTTTTGAACAAAAATTATTCATCTAATGATAAGTCAATTTTTGATTTGTTTAACATTTGTTTTTCTTGTCATTGCTCATCATTTCTAATTAATCTTTTATACGGGGGCTGTAAAAAATCCGTCTAAGTTAAAAATTATTATCTTAAATCTAAGCCCCCAATCCAATAGATGCTTCATAAGAAATTACGAATCTTAGAAAAACTTTGAAAAAAAATAAATTGATACAAGATCGAGTGGAAAAATATACAAAACCTGCTGGCAAGCTACATACAGCTACAACAACCGATGACAAGCTATAACTCCACACAAGAACGAATAAATACAAAATTCAATGGAGCGGGCGATGGGATTCGAACCCACGACCCCAACCTTGGCAAGGTTGTGCTCTACCCCTGAGCTACACCCGCTTACCGATTCGATATATGTCTTGTCTGTATGGCGTAGGCTTCTACGAATTGCAACAAAAAAATATCATTTTAGTTTGATTTATTTTGTCCATGTTTAAATAAAATGAAATAAAGATTGATTTTAGAAAATTCTTCAGTAATAGATTATTCTTTTTTTAATTTTTGCATGGAGAGGGGTGGAATATAATGTTGAAGAGAATAAATATATTAGGGATTATCATTGCAACTGTTTTTATGATGAACAGTGTTGCAAAGGCAGATGACCAAGTTAAACGCGTTAAAGTTGCAATAACGCAAATTATGGTCCATCCTGCTGCGGATGCCGTTCGTAAAGGTGTGGAAGATGTTCTTACAGAAAATGGTTATAAGCAAGGTGAAAATTTTCAACTTACCTTTTTATCAGCGCAGGGTAATATTTCAACAGCAACGCAAATTGCACGTAAATTTGTTGGTGATAAACCCGATGTTATTGTAGCAATTACCACGCCTTCAGCACAAACGATGCTTGCGGCAACAAAAACAATTCCTATCGTTTTTGCGGCGATTTCTGATCCTATCGGAGCTAAAATCGTTTCTTCGCTTACCAAACCTGGCGGTAATATGACGGGGAGTTCTGATCGTATAGATGTTGCAGAAAGTGTTAAACTTTTACAAGAAGTAAAACCAGATTTGAAAAAAATTGGTTATCTCTATAATGCTTCTGAAGCAAATTCTGTTTCAACACTTAAGGTGTTAAAAGATGCGGCAAAAAAAGTTGGAATTGAAATCATTCCTTCATCAGCACCAAAACCTTCAGATGTTCAGGCGGCAACACGGGCTTTAATAGGTAAGGTAGATATCATTTTTATTCCCGCTGATAATACGGTTCTTTCTGTTTTAGAGGGGGCAGTAAAGGTCTCACAGGAAGCAAATGTTCCTGTATTTACTGTTGATGCTAATTCTATTGGACGCGGTCCCTTTATGACGCAAGGTGTGAATTTCTATGATGTAGGGGTTGATGCTGGGAAGTTGGTTGTGCGTATTCTAAAGGGTGAAAAGCCTGGTGATATTGATGTTGTGCAGGCGGCTAATAATGACATTCGAATTGATATGAAAGCAGCAAAAAAAGCGGGGATTGTTATTCCGCAGGCAGTTATTGATCGTGCAACAAAAGTGATTCAATGACTTTCATTGATAGGATGTTGATACAATAAAATACGTTAAGTTTTCATGGGGATTGTCTTTACATGAATATATTTGCGTTTTCTGGCGCTGTAGAATTAGGTCTTATTTATGCGTTTGTGGCTATAGGGGTTTATCTCTCTTTTCGCGTTTTGGACTTTCCTGATTTAACAGTTGATGGCTCATTTCTTCTTGGGTCTTGTGTCTGTGGCGTCTTGATTCTTTTAGGTTTTAATGCATGGACAGCTATGGCATGTGCTTTTTGTGCAGGCATGGTAGCTGGTTTATTAACCGCTCTGTTGAGTTTGCATTTTGGTATTTTGAATCTTTTAGCTTCTATTTTAACAATGTCGGCACTTTATACGGTTAATCTTCGTATTATGGGAATTATGGGAGGGTCTAATGTTAATTTAGCTCTTGCTGATACGGCGTTAACGCCCTTTTATAATCTGTTTGGTTTGTCTGATATTTTTGTGCGTCCTCTTTTCGTTGGTATTGTGTTGCTCGTTATGGCGTTTTTGATTTGGCGCTTTTTGGAAAGTGAGATTGGTCTTGCTATGCGTGCAATGGGCGCTAATCCACGCATGGCGACGGCGCAAGGTGTTCATACATCAGCATTGATATATTTTGGAATGGGGCTTTCCAATGCGTGTGTGGCACTTGGTGGTTCTCTTTATATTCAAACTGCGATTGCAACAGATATTACCGGTGGAATTGGAACAATTGTTTTTGGATTGGCAGCCGTGATTATTGGTGAAACTCTCTTTCGTACGCGCAATATTTTTTGGATTATAATCAGCTGTATTGTAGGGTCTGTACTTTATCGTGTGGCGGTGCAATTTGCATTTGAAGCAAATGGCATTGGTATTGATACGTCGACAGATCTTCAGTTGATTACTTCGTTGTTGGTTGTTTTAACCCTTATTGTGCCACGCTATTGGAGGAGGCATAAACGTGATTGAATTTTTTCATGTTGGGGTCACATTTAAACCGCAAACACCTTTGGAAAAACAGGCTTTAATTGATATTAACCTGAAAATTGATCAGGGTAGTTTTGTTACGGTTATTGGTTCAAATGGTGCTGGTAAATCAACTTTGCTCAGTGTTTTAGCGGGTGCAACGCTTCCCTCAACGGGGAAAGTGGTTATCAATGGACAAAATGTTTCTAGGCAATCAGTCAGTGAACGCGCTGGAAAGATTGCTTGTGTTTTTCAAGATTCTTTAGAGGGAAGTTGTGGTTCTTTAACAATTGAAGAAAATTTGGCTCTTGCTGCTCTTCGAGGAAGTCGTCGTGGTTTGCGTGCGGCTTTAAATCATGAGAAACGGCAATTTTTTCGAGAGAAAATTGCTCAATTAGGCATTGGTCTTGAAGCATATATTCATAATCCTATGGATAGTTTGTCAGGTGGGCAACGCCAAGCAGTTTGTCTTGTGATGGCAACATTAGCACATGCGGATGTTTTATTGCTTGATGAACATACCTCAGCGCTTGATCCTGGAATGGCTGATTTTGTGATGCGGTTGACTGAAAAAATCGTTGAAGAGAAAAAATTAACGACTATCATGGTGACTCATTCTATGCGTCAGGCTCTTGATTATGGCGATCGTACCTTGATGTTGCATGGTGGAAAAGTGATTTTGGATGTCTGTCATGAAGAGCGTAAGGGCTTGGATGTAAATGATTTAATTGGCATGTTTCAGAAAGTTCGCGGGGAAGTTCTTGATGATGATGAACTGTTAATGGATTAATAGTGTGGCTCAGAAAAAAGCACATGAAGTTGATCAGTTTCTAATGCGCTTTTCACGTGCTTTTCCTATTGTTCTCATTTATGGGCCAGATCGTGGTCTTATTTGTGAGCGTGCACAATGTTTTGCAAAACTTACACGGGTAGCAATAGAAGATCCATTTTCGACAATTCGTTTGGATGCTGCTGAAATTGATAAAGATCCTGCACGTTTAGAAAATGAAGCGCGTACGTTATCGCTTTTTGGGGGAGATCGTTTGATATGGATCTCTAATGCTGCTAACCAAAAAGGTTTTCTTGCTGCCTTAAAGCTTTTAATTGAGAAACCACCAGAAGCTTGTTTTATTCTCATTGAGGCAGGGGATTTAAAAAAAGGAACAGGGTTGCGCAATGCTGTTGAAACAGCATCAAAAGCGATGGCTTTGCCCTGTTTTGCCGATGATATGCGTTCTCTTGACGGTTTGATTGATGAGGTTTTAGGACAGTTTAAGAAGACTCTTTCTTTAGATGCACGTAGATGGTTGCATGAATGTTTAGGGGCGGATCGCCTTGTATCACGAGGTGAATTAGAAAAGCTTTGTCTTTATGCTGCAAATGTTCGTATTACTCTTGAAGATGTGAAAGCTGTTGTAAGCGATGTCAGTGCTCTTTCTCAAGATGAAGTCATTGATGCTCTTTTATTGGGCGATATATCAGGCTTTGAAGCGCATTTTAACCGACATGCAGCAGTGCAGGGGGCACTTTTTTTAATTTTGAGTACAGCTCAAAGGCATTTTCAGCAATTACAGCTATTGCGTTATCAGGTAGAGGTTGAAGGAAATTCACCTTTTACGGTGGTTTCTCAGGCACGTCCTCCCATTTTTTTTCAACGGAAAAAGATCGTTGAACAAGCTTTAAAATATTGGAAGTTAGAACAAATTTCTTATGCAATGGAAAGAATTCAGAGTGCTGTTTTAGACAGTCGTAAAAATCCACTTTTGGGCGAAGCTATCATTCGTCAAGTTTTGTTAGGGCTTACAATTATTGCACGACGCCAGATGGCAGCTTAACAGCCTAGAAATATAATGATTTTTTATTTTTGGTATACCACAGAGGTATTTTCAGTAATTAAAACTGTTATGCTATCAAGTAGAGGTTGAGGGAACTTGTATTTTTGAGGATGTATTTTAGGAGCTTGAAAGCTTGATAGAAATTTTTCTTCAAAAGAAATAGTTTATTTTCAAAAGGCCATTTTGAAACAGTTTTATTATTTTGTTGTGTCGTAAAATACTGTTTTTTAGGGTAGTGATACGAGGCCCATATCAAATTTTATGTGTTCGATGTTTTTTTGTGTGGGTATTTGGTGAATATTAGGTTGGTTCATAGAGTCTTAATGGAGTAACACCCCCGTGTAAAAAAGAGTATCTCAAACAACAGAAGACACTTGTATGGTAGATTCATACGCTTTCTTAGAAATATTTTTCAATGCGCGTCATATCTATTTTGCGGCGGTGTTTATGAATGGTGTAGAAGTAAAGTTCCTTGTGAAGAATATAAAACCCATAGAGCAACTCTATCTTTATGCTTAATAAAAGTGCAAGTCGACACTCATTATATACTTTGCTAGCCTCTAATGTTGCTACAGTTTTTAGCATTAGAAAGCGTTTTTCATCATTTTTGCTCACATGTCTTCTTGTGATGTGTAGACAAGAGATTTTAATTGATAAGAGGGTTTGTGATGGAAGAATTTTACAGTATTCGAAGTTATGATTCAAATTGAAAAAAGTATTATTTTTATAAATCAATGTATTATAGATTAATTGAATCACATAAAATAGTGAGCCAGAGGAATCTTTTAGACAAGAAAATGAATTATTTGCAGATTGGTATGAATTAAGAATCTTCGTGGGATGAGGAGAAAGTCAAAATAGATTATGATGAAAATGACAACACCTATGGGGAAACTTTTATGTTTGATATAGAGATGATTATCTTAGCAATGAATGTGTCTCATAAACAGAGCTAGCCATTGTTTATTATTAATAATTTATTATTTTTCATATTGAATCAATCAGAACAATGTCTTTTGCACGTCATAAGTGGGGGCGTGTGGATAAAAATTGTGCAAGAAAGCACTAAAATGCCTCTTATGAATGCTCTCAAATTCCAAGGTTTTTTGCAACATTGGGGGTAGGAAAATATAATGATAGTGTTTTATTAAGTGTGAAGAGGGTCGTGCTTAATAGATTTATAGTTATAACATTTACGAACACTGTCGTGAGATAGGCTAGAGAGCGAGATGCCTTTTTAAAACAAACGCATGAATTTGTAATCCAAATCTATTCTATTTAGGGCGTTCTGTTTTACGTGAGGGGTGTGATTCCATTAAAGGGATATTCGGTGTTTTTATTATCAAACTTTTTCTTTATTGAGAGGTCGTGTTTTTCTCATATTTATTTGATTTATGGTATCCGGAATCTGGAGAGGAAAATGTTTTTAATGGTATCTTTTGGTATGCGTTGTTTTACGGTGTTTTCAATATTCGCGAAACTTATGTTGTTGTTGTAGGTGGAGGCTTAATACGTTTTTATATAGGTCTGATGTACAAATTAATGAACGTATCGGGATAATTGGAGAAGAGCTAGTGTCTGCTTACGCTTTTGATGTGTTTTTTTGTGAGTAAAATTAGTAAGATAAAGTAAACTGATGGGATTTTATGTAGAGTCGTTGTTATCCTCATTGAGAGTGCATTTTATTTTGTTTCGGTGATGCGCTTTGATCAGTAATTAAGAGGGAGTTTTAGAGCGTGATGTTAGATTTCTCGTCATTTATTTTTTATGTGTTTTCTAGGTAAAGTGATCTGTTGTCAGCTTGCGCAGGTGATAATTGGTAAACTGCGTTATTCTTTATTCCCTAGTTGTCATTTTTTAATGTTTTACGCATAACTCTTGAACAAACAAACAAGAAAATTGTGATTTTACAATTAGTCTTTATTGCCATTTGCAAAGAATCTTTGAAGGTGAAAGATGCTCCATATTCAGTTTGAAAAAATAGCACTCATTGGGATCGGTCTGATTGGGTCTTCTTTAGCAAGAGTGATTAAAAAGAAAAATCTTGCGGCTCAGATTTCTATTGCAACACGTCGTCCAGAAACCCTGAAAAGAGCGCGTGAATTGGAGCTTGGGGACTTTTATACGACAGATAATACAAAAGCTGTTGAAGGAGCAGATTTGGTTATTCTTTCTGTTCCTGTTGGGGCTAGTGCAGAAGTGGCAAAAACCATTCGTGATCATTTAAAACTTGGAGCGATTGTGAGTGATGTTGGTTCTACGAAAGCGTTGGTTATTGCGGAAATGGCACCTTTATTGCCAAAAACGGTTCATTTTATTCCAGGGCATCCAATTGCTGGAACGGAATATTCAGGACCGGATGCTGGTTTTGCTGATTTATTTATGAATCGTTGGTGTATTTTAACGCCTTTTGCGGATAGCGATGCTGCTGCTGTCGCACAATTAACAGCGTTTTGGGAAGCTTGTGGTGCGCGTGTCGAAAAGATGGAACCTAAGCATCATGATCTTGTTTTGGCTATTGTTTCACATTTACCCCATTTGATTGCGTATAATACTGTTGGGACAGCGAGTGATTTAGAAAAAGTAACAAATTCGGAAGTAATTGCTTATTCCGCTTCCGGTTTTCGTGATTTTACGCGTTTAGCATCTTCTGATCCCGTTATGTGGCGAGATATTTGTTTGCATAATAAGGATGCTATTTTAGAAATGTTGAGCCGTTTTAGTGAGGGGCTTGCTTTTTTAGAACGGGCAATTCATTTAGGAGATGGTGAGACACTGTTTAACTTTTTTACACGTACGCGTGCTGTACGTCGCAATATTATTGATGCTGGACAGGAAATTGATGCTCCTGATTTTGGACGTCAGAGTGTTTCTAAAAAAGGGTGAATAAAAGCAAGGGGTTTTTGTTGAATTTCGTTGGTTTTTTCTAGAAATCGATAAGAAGTTTTTTCTTTATTCAGTCATAGATTGCAATAAAAAAGAGTGACGATTGCTCCGATACAGATAACCATGACTTTAAAAGGTTTTATGTGTGCACGATCATCTTGCTTAGCTCTCTATAGGGCATATAATGTACAGAAGAGGTTACTGATCTGTAGAAGTAACAAAAAATGAGGTTGTTGTAGAACTTCATAGAGTGGGTTATTGTTTTTGTTTTGGTATAAAGTCGGGCTTGACCGTATTGATTATTGACCGTTATATTGCAACATTGCAAAATGTTTATTTGCAGAGCTTTGATGATTTTTATAAAACTTGAAATAGACTGAGGAAGAGTTTTACCAGAAAGTATTGAGTTTTGTTAAAAAATATCTTTTGGTATAGCTATCGTATTTTGGGTGACGCAGTAAGTCATTATTGGCGTGATAATGGGAGTGCTTTTGCAAGCCATGTTGCGCTATCGGGGCTTTTAGCATTTTTCCCTTTTTTTATTTTTGGAACATCGTTTGCTCGTTTTCTAGGTGCTTTTACCTATACACCGCAAAAAATTAAAGCACTGGTGCAGTTATTGCCTGATGTTATCGCAGAGCCTTTATCTCAGGAAATTGTCAATGTTTTAACCATTCATCGAGGAGGTGTGTTGACGCTTTCTGTCATTGGAGCGGCTTATTTTGCTTCTAATGGGATAGAGGCTTTGCGTACGGCTTTAAATAAAGCTTACCGTGTTACTGATCGACGGAGTTTGTTGTTTTGTCGTTTTCAAAGTCTGTTTTTTGTAATCCTTGGAGCTGTTGGTCTTGTTGTGATTAGCTTTTTATTGATTCTGGCGCCTTTGTTGATCAAAATTATGCAAAATCATTCTTTTTTTATGACTGAATATATTGCTGCTATTCGTGTATGGCGTTATACAGTTGCAATCATTATTTTGTTTATCAGTCTTTTGATTGTTCATAAATGGCTTCCAGCAGGGCGGCGGAAATTTATAGATATTTTACCAGGAATAGTGGTGACAATGTTTATATGGTTTATGGCTTCTATCGCTTTTGCGCAATATTTAACGATGTTTGATTATATTTCTACCTATGCAGGGTTGGCATCTATTATGGTTGCTATTATTTTTCTCTACATATTGAGTGCAATTTTTATTTTGGGAGGAGAAATAAACGCGGCGATAATGTTTTATCGCAAGGATTTGCAACATTCAGATGAATGAAAGAGTTTATTATTACTTGAAAGCCAAGGTATGAGTATCCCAATAAAGCCTGCTATCACTTTGTTGATTGATGCAGATGCTTGTCCCGTAAAAGATGAAGTTTATCGTGTGATGAATCGTTATCAGCTTAAGACATTTGTTGTGGCAAATCGTTCTTTGTCCCTTCCAGATGAAGCACTCATTGAAAGAGTGGTCGTTGCTGGTGAATTCAATGGTGCTGATGATTGGATCGTAGAACATGTGCATGAGGCAAGTATCGTTATTACCAGTGATATTCCTTTAGCAGCGCGGGTTGTGCAAGCTGGGGGTTTTTGTCTTTCGCCAACGGGGCGTATTTTTGATGTAAATTCAATTGGTCAGGCTTTGGCGATGCGCAATTTGATGGAAGATTTGCGTGGACAGGGTAGTATAATAGGTGGTCCCCGTCCTTTTTCTCGTAAAGACCGTTCTGCTTTTTTGTCAGCACTGGATATTGTTATACAACGTTTAAAAAGACGCGGTTATTAAAGTTATAGGGCTTCTTTAATGATTGCTTTTATAAGTGCTTTGGCATCGTCATTGGCCCATGGAGCTGCACCATTGAAAGAAGCAATGAGATATCCTTCTTTATCAATGAGCAATGTAATGGGGAGTCCTAAAGCGAGCCCCTGTTTTCTAACATTGTTGAAAATATCCATTGTTTCATCGCGATAGTAAAGCAAATTGTCTGAATGAAGATTCTGTAAAAATTGCTGAATTTTTTCAGGAGAAGCAGTTTTATCGATATTAATAGCTATGACATCAAAGTTTTCTCCACCTAATTCACGTTTTAATTGCGCAAGTTCAGGCATTTCTGTGCGGCAAGGTGCACACCAAATAGCCCATAGATTGACCAGCATTGGTTTTCCGGTAAATTCGCTGAGTGTGCGCTCTTTTCCTTGAATATCCTTGAAAGAGAGTTTGTTCATATCTGAGAGCGTATCAGCAAATCGTATGTGGCTAAAAAAGCCTTTTGCTGCTTTTCGTATCGCCATCATTTTTTCTGCTCGTGCTTTATTAATGTTTATTTCTTGTGCTTGTGCTGCTGAAATGAAATTGAAAAGAAAAAACTCTCTTTTGGTATCGTAGTTTATGGTTGCGTATAAACTCAGTGCAATGATAAAGAATGCAAGGGAGAGTTGCCTTTTTTTATTGTTTTTTTCGCTGATGAAAATTTGAAAAATCATAATTTTGTCCTTTGGATGGGTGTTTTCAGAATATGACAGATGAGAAGTTAAAGAACCAAATGTGGGGTGGTCGGTTTGCGGCAGGTCCTGCTGCAATTATGGAAGAAATTAATGCCTCTATTGATTTTGATCAAAAACTTTATCGACAAGATATTGAAGGTTCTCTTTCTCATGCAGCTATGTTAGCGCAAACGAAAATCATTTCACAATCAGATTATGAAAAAATTGTTCATGGTTTGAAACTTATTCGCCAAGAAATTGAAGACGGTAAATTTGTTTTTTCACGAAAGCTTGAAGATATTCATATGAATATTGAAGCGCGGTTGAGTGCGTTGATTGGTCCTGCAGCAGGACGTTTGCATACGGCGCGTTCACGCAATGATCAAGTTGCTGTTGATTTTCGCTTGTGGGTACGTGAAGCAACGCAAAAAATAGCACAAGCTTTAAAAGGATTGATAGAGCAATTACTTATTCGCGCAGAACAACATGTTGATACCTTTATGCCAGGCTTTACGCATTTACAATTGGCTCAACCCGTAACATTGGGTCATTATATGATGGCTTATGTTGAAATGTTTGGTCGAGATTTATCGCGGATGCGTGATGCTGTTGAGCGAATGAATGAATCGCCTTTAGGGGCGGCTGCTTTAGCGGGGACAGGCTTTCCAATTGACCGTTTTATGACAGCAAAAGCGCTAGGCTTTCGGGAACCTACACGCAATTCAATTGATAGTGTTTCAGATCGTGACTTTGCATTGGAATTTTTAAGCGCTGGCGCTCTTTGTGCAACACATCTTTCGCGATTGGCGGAAGAAATTGTTCTTTGGTCAAGTGCACAGTTTTGTTTTATTCATTTATCAGATGCTTTTTCAACAGGGTCTTCCATTATGCCACAAAAGAGAAATCCTGATGCGGCAGAGTTAGTACGAGCGAAAGCAGGTCGATTGAATGGTGCACTTATGGGATTGTTAACGGTGATGAAAGGATTACCGCTTGCTTATTCAAAGGATATGCAAGAAGATAAGGAATATGTGTTTGATGGGGCTTTGAGTTTGGAATTATCACTAGCAGCAATGACAGGGATGATTGCTGATTTGAAAGTGAGTAAAAAAGCCATGAAACAAGCAGCGGATTTAGGGTATGCAACAGCTACAGATTTTGCGGATTGGCTTGTACGCAATTTAGGGATTCCTTTTCGCAAAGCACATCACATCACAGGGTGTGCTGTGGCATTGGCAGAAAAAAAACAGTGTCGCCTTCATGATTTATCATTAGATGAACTTCAAGCAATTTGTCCTGATATCAATGCGACACTTTTTGATGTTTTGACCGTTGAAAAATCTGTTGAAAGTCGTAAAAGCTTTGGAGGAACAGCGCCTTCAGAGGTTCTTCGGCAAATTGCGTATTGGAAAAAGCGTCTCGTGAGCGCTTGAGTGATTGTATTTTAAAGGTAAAAAAGAAATCGAGATGAGGAAAGAGGACAAATGAAAATTATATTAAAGGGGTTGGTGATTGTCCTTTTGGGGGGCTTGGGTATTGTTGGGTGTGGGCGTAAAGGGTCATTAGAGTTACCTCCTTCAACAGGAGTGAATTCTTCACAAGGAACTTTTGTTTCTCAAGGCAAAACAGATAAACCTTTTATTCTTGATCGGTTAATACAATAGGAATTTTTATGCGTTTTTTTTCTTATCATCAGGGTGTGCTTCACGCTGAAGGTCTTTCTCTTTTGGAACTTGCGCGGGAAGTTGGAACACCTTTCTATTGTTATTCAGCTAGCGCAATCGTTGCACATTTTAAAGATTATCAGAATGCATTTCATGATATGCCGAGTTTAATTGCTTATGCGGTTAAAGCGAATTCCAATCAAGCAGTTTTACAACTTTTAGCTAACAATGGAGCGGGAGCTGATGTGGTCTCAGAAGGGGAATTACGGCGTGCACTTGCTGTTGGTATTCCTGCGCAGAATATTGTTTATTCTGGTGTTGGTAAAACAGTGAGAGAAATAGATTTTGCTCTTGCACAAGATATTTATTGTTTTAACGTTGAATCAGAGCCAGAACTTGAACAATTATCGGCGCGGGCTGCTGCGCTTTCAAAAACGGCTCGTATTTCTTTACGCATTAATCCTGATGTGGATGCTAAGACTCACAAGAAAATTACAACAGGTAAGTCTGAGAATAAATTTGGTATTCCACTGTCTTTGGCGGGTGATGCATATAAAAAAGCAGCCCAATTGCCCGGTCTTCATGTGTGTGGTGTTGATCTCCATATTGGCAGTCAAATTTGTGATTTAAAACCGTTTGAAGATGCATTTGTTATTGTTGCAGATTTTGTGCGTCAATTATGGAATAATGGTTATGCGATAACCCATATCGATATTGGGGGTGGGCTTGGTATTCCTTATGGTTATGAGCAGCATCCAGTACCTTCTCCTTTTGAGTATGCAGCACTGGTAAAGAAACATATTGCGCCTTTAGGGATCAATATTATCCTAGAACCTGGGCGTAGTATTGTTGGTGAAGCCGGTGTATTGGTAACATCGGTTGTGTATTTAAAAAAGGGGGAAGGACGAAATTTTGTTATTGTTGATGCGGCGATGAATGATTTCATGCGTCCAACGCTTTATGATGCGTGGCAAAATGTAATGCCAGTGAAAAAAACACCAGTAGATGCCCCTCTGATTAATGCTGATATTGTTGGTCCTATTTGTGAAACTGGTGATTATTTAGGCTTGGAACGTTCTTTACCAGTGTTGAAAGCGGGTGATGTTTTGATGTTAACAGGAGCAGGGGCTTATGGCGCAGTGATGGCAAGCACTTATAATAGTCGACTTTTGGTGCCGGAAGTTCTGGTTCAGGATACGCGTTATGCAGTCATTCGTCCACGCCTTGATTATGCACAATTGATAGGCTGTGATCATATTCCAGATTGGATTGAGCCCAAATTAGATTGAGCATTATTAAATATTTTGGGTCTTATTTTTACTAAACTTTGATGAAACAATTTATTTTCTAGAAATTGTTTTGTATGGGGTTTATGATCTTAATGCACCACGATAAAAGGGGATAAATGCTTGTTTATGAAAAATAAAAACATCAAAGGTTTTGCAATGAAGCTTTTGTGTGTGCGCATTTTGATGTGGGGGATCCTTTCATTTGAACGGATGTGGGTACGGTTGTTGCCATTTTTCCTCGTTCTTAGTCTCTTTTGTTCGTTTAGCTGGTTGGGACTTTTTGGTATTTGGGGCTATTGGTCACATTTGCTCTTACTTGGGGTTATACTTATTTGTGCTGGGGCGAGTTTATTTTTTCTTATTCGTTTTCGGTTTCCCACAATGCGGGAAGTAAATTGCCGCCTTGAACGCGTCAATGATCTTAGACATCAGCCTTTGAATATTCAGACAGATCGTTTATGTTCTGAAAATGATGAAGATTTTAGTGCTGTTATTTGGCGTGAACATCAACGCCGAATGGCAAAGCAATTATACCATTTAAAAACGGGATTTATCTCTCTTAATAGTGCGGATTATGATCCTTTGGCTTTGAGGGCTTTGTGTGCTCTTCTTTTTGTGTGCGCTTTTAGTTTTTCTTTTGGTTCACAAGGGGGGCGTTTGGCTGATGCCTTTGATTTTCGTCCTGTCGTTGATGAAAAACTCATGCGGATTGATGCTTGGGTAACACCACCTGCTTATACCGGTGTGGCACCGATTTATTTGACAAAAGATGAGAAAACACAACTAGAAATCCCTGAAGGGAGTAATGTTGTTGTGCGTGTTGTCAATGGGGCTGGCATTACAGTAAAAGCAAAATCTGTAGAAGATGGGAGGGAAGTTTCGTTTTCAGAGAAAACGGAACAAACAGCTTTGAATGATCCAATTGTTCATTTTGAAACACATTTAAAGCATTCAATAAATTTATTTGTATCATCACGTCGTAAAAAACAGCAATGGCACTTGCAGATAATTAAGGACACGCTTCCAACAATTCATTGGTTGGAAAAACCAGGGAGGATTTTAACAGGATCATTGGAGTTACGATATGTGGTGGATGATGATTATGGTGTGACAAAGGCTTTTGTTGAAATAGAGCCTTTTCTTCCTCAGAATAAAAGTGCTTCTTCTCTTTATAATGCTCCGGAAATAGAGCTTCTTCTTCCGCGTGGTGGAAAGGGGAAAATGCGAATGGTGCAGGATATATCAGCGCATCCATGGGCGGGTTCGCAAGTCAAAATTACTTTGGTGGCAGAAGATGGTGCGGGGCAGAAAGGGCGTAGCAAAACTTTTGTTATGATATTACCACAGTGTGTTTTTTCGAATCCTGTTGCACGCGCAGTGGTTGAACTGCGTCGTTTATTAGCTCTTAATCCTTTAGCGCGAGAGCGGGTACTTGATATGCTTTCTGCTTTGCTTGTGCGTCCAGAAAAGGGGTTGCAAAATGCATCGCATTTTATTGTTCTACAAAGTGCGTGGACAAGACTTTCTTTAGCACAAACAGACGAGGATTTGCGCGATGTGGTGGATTATTTATGGCAAATTGCTTTGGGTATTGAAGGCAATCAACTTGAATCCGTGCAAAAAAAGTTAAAACAAGCACAAGCTGCTTTACGTGATGCATTGCGTTACGGTGCTTCAGCGGCAGAAATTGAACGGCTTATGGCAGATTTACGTCAAGCTATGGATGAGTATATTCGTGCTTTGGCTGAAAAAGCACCGGATAGTCAAGTTTCTAAAAATTCTAAAAGCTCAAAAAGTCCTAATCTTTCTGAAGCTACATTACAAGAAAAGCTAAATTTAATTGAGGAAATGGCTAAAACAGGCTCTTCTTTAGCAGCTGAACAACTCTTGGCGGAAGTTGAACAGACGCTTGATCATTTGCATGTGCAAAAAGGCAATCAAAATGAGGGAGAAAAAAGCCAATCTGCACAAATGAAAGAAAAGATGGACCAGCTTGGAGATTTAATGCGTCGTCAGCAAGAAATTCTCAATGAAACACATCAGTTAGAGATGGAACAAAAACGCGGAGAAAATATACCGGAAACACAAAAAAAATCTTTAAAAAAACGTCAAGCTGAATTGCAATCTGAATTATCAACATTAGAAAAAGAATTATCAGAACGAGGATTTGAAACAGGGGGCGCATTGAAAAGGGCAGAAGAAAAAATGAATTCTGCGGAAAATGCGCTTGATAATGGAAATCATCAGGTATCTATACAAAATCAGTCTGATGCTTTGGAATCTTTGAGGCAAGGTGCACAAAATGTTTTGAAAAAAATGCGCGAAACACTTAAAGAAACGGGAGATGAGCAAAATGCTGATTCTGGTCCTAAAGATCCGTTAGGACGTCCACTTTCTTCAAAAACAGATGAAGAACAAGAAGGCGAGGCACTACCACAAGAAAGTGATCAAATGCGTACGCGGCAGATTTTGGATGAAATTCGCAAACGTCTTGGTAAAGAGCATCTTTCAGAAGAAGAAAAAAACTATCTTGAAAGATTGCTTCATTTTAATTAACCAGTGTTGGTTTTTTTCTTAATTGATGTCAAAAACAGTGTATGAAGAATCTCTATGGGGTTTATCTCCAAAAAAATGATTAAAGTGCTTGTAAGGCAATAATCATCCTGTTGTACTGATTTTTTAATCATTTAAGTTTAAAATATGCAATATTGAAATGTTCGCTATTGCGGAAAAAAAGCAGAAGTCCATATAGGTTTGGTATATGAAAATCTGTAATGTTTGAAATTTGTTTCTACATGGTATGTTGAGTTGGATATCGTTACGCTGAAAGATTTTTATGCTTCTGCACTTGGACTACGTGTGCAAAAGACGCTGTGTGACCAATTGAATTTATGGTGGCCTGATCTTACGGATAAACGGATTATGGGATTGGGTTATGCACTTCCTTATCTTTCTACATTGCGTGAACGTGCCCAACAATGTTTTGCTTTTATGCCTGCTGCTCAGGGTGTTTCGCCTTGGCCTTGTTCTGAGCAAGTTGCTACAGCGCTTGTTTTTGAAGAAGATTTGCCGCTTCCTGATGCGTCAGTTGACTGTATTTTATTAGTACATGCATTAGAATATACAGAAAATTCATTTGAAACGTTGAATGAAATATGGCGTGTTTTAGCACCTAATGGCCACTTGATCGTTATTGTACCTAATCGCTCTGGCTTTTGGGCGCGCAATATTACTACACCCTTTGGTTATGGCGAACCCTATAGTCGGCAACAAATTACTCGTTTGTTCGAAAAAACAAATTTTGTTTCTGGGCCAATACAAGAAATTGTACACTATATGCCCTCTACGGGGTATTTTTCGCGGTTGTTCTCATTTTTTTACGAGCCATTTGCTCGCTATCTTTTGCCTTATTTTGGTGGACTCTTAATGTGTCAGGCACAAAAACGTGTTTATCAGGGTTTGCTCGTACAGCGTCGTCAGTCGCGACGTATTTTTATTCCTGCTTTATCGCCACAGACAAGAAATATTTTAATTTATAAAGATAATTAATCATTTTGTCATTGTCATAAGAACCGCAAGTATAGAAGGATTCTCTTATTTCAATTTTTTGCATTTACAGTTTAAAAATATTCTTTTGTACATTAATATGTGGAATTGGTATGTGAATAAAAATCTCAAGTATCTATATACCGAACCATATTTCATGAATAGTGGAAACATTTTAAAAGAAAAAAATACTGGTATCTTCGTAAAAATAGCAGAGATCCAAGGGATCTTGCATAATATGGTTTATGGTGGTTAAAAACTGTACAAGGAAGGATTAAAATGCTTCTTATGAACCATCTCAAGTATCAAGGGCTCCTCTGCAACATCTAGATCTAACATAAGTGTGTGATGGTGCTGGCTTATTCTTTTATAAACGTAAAGATGGTGGTGCTCAGTGGCTTTATCGTTAGGATAAACATTTAGCGTTATATCATTAATTATATAACCTCTTAAGAGGAGATAAAATCATAAAGAATAGAAGAAAATTATAAAGATAAAAAACATCTCTCAATTTAGGCTAGTGAATGTGAGATAAAGCAGTGCGTGGAGCGGTTTTTCTGAAAAAATAATCATAAATAGCACTCATCTAAAGATGATAGTTATGATCAAGAATGTTGCTAAAAGATATCACGATTATTTATATGCGAAACATATTAAAAACTTTAGAAAGAACAAAAGCATGTGAAACAGAAGTTACAAAGTATATCGTGAGGGTTGAAAGCATTTTTGTTTTTGGTTCTCATGTTGGAATATTTCGTTTTTTATTCATAATGTTATATATTTTGTCATAAGAGTACAGATAAGAGTAAGTTCTATGTATATGTAATAGCATTCGAATTATACGTGAAGTTTTTTCATCTCGTTTCTGTTTTCATTTAGGATATTAAAATTATTTTTGAAACAGAAAATCTCGAATTAAAGATTTAAACGGTAACCATTTTGATCTGTTATGAGAATTTGCGCATTGGACGGATCGTTTTCGATTTTTTGTCGCAAACGATAGATATGGGTTTCTAAAGTATGGGTGATAATATTTTCATTATATCCCCAAACTTGTTCTAACAATGTTTCACGGCTGACAATTTTATCATTGGCATGATAGAGACATTTAAGGATCGCTGCTTCTTTTTCTGTGAGACAGATTTTATTGTTGCATTGATCAAGAAGAAGTTTTTGTCTTAGTTTAAAAGTATAGGGACCAATATGAAAGGTTGCGTCTTCATTTTGTTCATATTGGCGCAACTGTGCCCGAATTCTCGCTAATAGCACCGCAAAGCGAAAGGGTTTTGTTACATAATCATTGGCGCCTGTTTCAAGATCTAAAATATTATCACAGTCTGTATCATAATTTGTTATCATGATAATGGGGGCACGAAATCCTTGGGTGCGTAATTGTTTAACGGCTTTGTAGCCATCAAGATCAGGAAGTTGAAATCCCAAAATAGTGAGATCAATATTTTCTTCTTGGATTATTCTCATTCCCGCTTCTGCTGTTTTTGCTTGGAAAATTTTAAACTCTTGATGCATTTGAAATTGTTCTACTAAAATGGGGCGTAGATCATCGTCTTCAACGATTAAAAGAGTATAGTGGTTCATGTTTTTCCTTATAGGCATGTTGATGCACTGATTGATATAGTTTCATGAAAAATGAGATTTCATGCAAGAAAAATTAAAAGAGGAAAATTAAAAAAGAACGCTTCTAAAAAATAAACTTTTATAATTTCTAATGGTTGCTTGCTGAAAAGAAGGTATTCCGTCTGCAGAGTATTTTACGTATTGGTTGGAAGCGTTTTTTATGTTCTAGAAGGTGTTTTAGCTATTGAGTGTCATCATCTTTACGCTTATGGAGAAACAAGCTGGCACTATCATTCACTTTGCCAGCTCGTGGGTGTTGCGGACAGTCCTTGGCACTTGAGACGATTCATAGGAGGAATTTTTAGTGCTTTCTTTCACGTTTTTTATCTATATGGGACTTTCTCCGCTTAGAATGTGCAAGCCAATAGCTTTTGATTGATTCAATATAAAACAGGTTGGGAATGAGAGAATCCTGCGGTATGAGGTGCACTCGTCCAACATGCAAAACAATAAACACGCAATATGATGCGTTTTTTAAGCGTGAAGAGAATTGTGCAACACTTAGCACATATGCACTGTTTAGGAGAACTTCACGATCGTTTTTATTGTTTTTATCCACGTTCAGTTTTGTTTTTTTGTTGCATTTGTGTGCGAAGGGGATTGTGTGTTATGTTCGTGGTGTTGCTTATTATAATCGTTGAGCAAGCTTTGCCTTTAGCAATGCCGAAAAGATGCATCATAAAGAGGTTTTTTGTGTAATTTGGAAGGAGACTGTATTGAGAAAGAGTGCAGGATAAAAAATGACAAAGAAAAATATCATATTTATGCATTTAGCATGAGAATACCTCAACAGAAGGATGTGTTGAGCTTATTCTTCTGCGCTATGAAGCATCTTTTTATATGAGTTAATGAATAAAAATTATTGTTTTAAGATAAAAGCATTTCCTCCTTAAGGTTGCCCATTAAACAGACTTCTTTCCATTCATCTTCTGTTACGGGTTGCACTGATAAGCGGCTGGCTTTGACCAGCACCATATTTGCTAGTTTGGGATTGGCTTTAATTTGTTTTAATGAAACAGGTGTTGGCATGTCACAAAGTGCACGGATGTCCACACATTCCCAGCGTGGATCAGAGCTTGTAGAATCAGGGTGCGCTTCAGCACATATTTCTACAATTCCTACAATTTCTAAACCTTTATTTGAATGATAAAAAAAACCTTTATCACCATATTTCATAGCGCGCATATTGTTACGGGCTTGATAATTGCGTACACCATCCCATTGTTCGCCATCAGCTCCTTTTTTCTTTTGCATCTCCCATGACCATTTATGGGGTTCAGATTTAAAAAGCCAATAAGCCATGAGTTCTCCTTTTTCATAGACTGTTATGCATTTTTATAAGCATCTTTGTAATACCATCAACGATGATTTTTAAAATGGGGTAAAGAACGACTATTATCTATTTTTTCTTGTTTCAAAATAATGTGTAGTAGAGAGACACGCTCCATTGATATTTCATGTTGTATAAAAGTATTTTGCTCTTTGCTTATCTTTTCAGCTATGGTTTGAAATGCGGTTACTATAAGAGTTTGTTGGAAAAAATTAAGAAAATTGGTTCTAAAAAGCTTTAAGATTACAATGACAATGAAACGAATAAATGATCAAAGATGATGAGGTCAACGAATGGCATTCATATCTATGCTTCGTGGGAGAGAGTAGATCTTATTATGCTGTAAAATACCGTCATTTGAAGTGTAATGATATAAGGTAGTTTTTTGAAACATGAAGTTTTTAAGAATGTGTGGTGAATATTTAGGTTTACGTGTCGATCTTTGGGTTAAGTGAATTGTGTGAGTGGGAAGCAGGTGGAATCTGCTCGATAGAGAATTCGGACTATCTATAGACCGGATTGAGTAGAAATCTTCGTTCTTTAAGATGTGTGTAGGACGTCAATTTTATTATGCTTTTGTTCCACGGCGTCCCATCCCGATCAAGGGCGGGGCTTTTTCATCTAATGGCCAGCGTGAGCGGGGTGCAATGTCAAGAGAGTTTGTTTCTCCTCGTACGAGTTTTTGTGCACCGGCAAAAGCAATCATTGCAGCATTATCGGTACACAAGGAAAGAGGAGGGGCTATAAATTCAAAACCATGTTGATGGGCAAGTTTTTGCAACGTAGAGCGAATGGCTTGGTTTGCGGCAACACCGCCTGCGACAACCAAAGCAGGAGAACGCTTTTCTTGATCATGAGAGAGAGGATATTGGTGGGCAAAGTGCTGTAGAGCGAGGTGAACGCGATCACGTACTGTATCGGTTACGGCGGCTTGAAAACTTGCGGCAATGTCAGCAATATCATTTTCTGTAAGAGGAGCTATGGCTGTTGCGGCTTGTCGAACAGCAGTTTTGAGTCCTGAAAAAGAAAAATCTAATCGTTTTTCACCTTTTAAAGGACGTGGAAGAGGGATGCGATTTTTATCACCAAATAAAGCTGCTTTTTCAAGTGCTGGTCCACCAGGATAAGGAAGACCTAAAAGTTTTGCTGTTTTATCAAAGGCTTCTCCTAATGCATCATCAATAGTGGTTCCTAAACGTTGGTAGTTGCCTACTCCATGAACAATGATTGTTTGTGTATGACCCCCTGAAACTAAAAGTAATAAATAAGGGAAGCTGACGTTGTGCGTTAACACAGCTGTTAAAGCATGTCCCTCTAAGTGATTTACCGCAATAAATGGTTTGCCAGTGGCAAGAGAGAGTGCTTTTGCGCTCATAACGCCTACCAACAATCCTCCTATCAAACCAGGTCCACTGGTGGCTGCAATGCCATCAATATCTTTTAATTTTGTGTTTGCTTCTGTTAGTGCTTGCAGAATTAAATGATCAAGAACTTCAACATGGGCACGAGCAGCAATTTCAGGAACAACACCGCCGTAAGGTGCATGGTGATCAATTTGACTCCAAACAACATTGGAAAGAATTTGGCTGTTTGATTCATTGTTATACTCAATGACAGCTGCTGCCGTTTCATCACAACTTGTTTCTATTCCCAGCAGACGCATTTTAAACAAAACCTTATATTGAAGCTTCTTTCCTGCGTGCGTACCATGAACAGAAAAAGATGCAAAGTATTTCTCTTAGAATTGATTTTTCTATGAAAAATATGTGTTTTGGCATTTTCTTTGAATTTTATGATATCATGGATTAAAAAATAAAGCTGTATTTTCGAGTATAAAATGCAAATGTTTTTTTTAAAACTTGTCTATTAAAGGCGATAATTGTAAATATTATTGAGAAAAGCTGCGTTTTTAAAACTTTTTTCATTTTATTATTTTATCATTAAAAAAAGTGTGCACGAAAAGTGACAGAGATGGTCGATTCTTCAAAACCAAAAGTTAAACCACATTATGCTGGTACGCGCCGTAAGAAACCAGTTATTGAACATGAAGCTGTTCCCCATGATTCAGAGGAAAAAATCCATAATTCTGTAGAATCTCATGCGCGAGAAAAACAGAATATGCAAGGTCAGGATAAAAGTATCTCTAGTACAACTTGGCTTTTCTTGTCCCTTTCTGGGATTTTGGGAGGATTCATTGCTTTGGGAGTTTTTATGGGGCTTCAATGGGCTGGTTTTTTTCCTTCTCCTTTTGTGGAAAATTCTGCTGGAGGAGAAAAAGCTTTGCAGATTGCTGAAGCCGCAAAAAGTCAAGGTGAAGACACAAAGGAACAATTGAGGCGGGTCTTTCAAGAAATTGATACGTTAAAAACAGAGTTTTCTTCTTTTTCATCACAACAGTTTAAAACAACGAAAAATGATGAACTATCGAAAGAAGAAAGCAAAAAAGCTTTTGCGATTTTAGAGGAAAAAGTAAAAGCTCTTGAAGAAACTGTACAAACTTTTGTTAGAAAGTCGAAAGAGATAGAGACGGCTTTGTCTGTTGGGCAGAGCAATGCAAATGATCTTGCTGCGTTAAAACAACAGTTAGAAGCACTACAGGAAGAAACTGCTGTTAAAAATAGTGAGAAAAAAGAAATAGATACCGCGCTCTTTACTGCAATTAGTTCATTAAAAAATGCTATAGAGCGTGGTGGATCTTATAATAATGAATTAAAGCTGTTGCGGCAATTATCGCCTTCGATTAATGGACTTGATGTGTTGCAAAAAACAGCTACTGTGGGTCTTCCAAGTTCAGCACAACTTTCAGTTGATTTTGCTCATGTTGCTGATGCAATTGTTGGTACGCAAAATCTTGTTGCGTCAGATGCTGGTTTTTTTGACCGAATTTTAGCGTGGATAAAAGGGCTCATTGTTTCGCGACCGATTGGAAATGTTGAAGGGACAACGCTGGGGGCTATTGCGGCACGCATGGAAGTTGCCATTCAAGCTGGTGATTACGAAAAGGCTTTGAGCGAATGGCAATCATTGCCCCAAAGTGCAAAAGATGTTTCAATGGATTTTGTTAAGCAGCTTGAAAGACATATTGCTATTCAACAGTTGTTGCAGCAATTGTTATTGTCTGTGCAACAAGGATCTTTTAAAGCAACAAAGATGTAAATAGGCCCAAGATGATACGTGTTTTTATTTATATTTTTGTTGTTTGTATCCTCGGTTTAGCTTTCACGTGGGTTGCTAATCACAATGGTATTTTTGTTCTCACATTTTTGCATTTCAGATTTTCTGCTTCATTTCTTACAGTGTTAAGTGTGCTTATTTTATTTTTTGTAACGCTGGTGCTTTTATGGTGGTTATTGTCTTTCTTTTTTTCCATACCGAATGCTCTTTCCAATTATTTTTATAAACGCCATCAAAAGCGTGGTTACGAAGCTCTTTCAAAGGGGATTCTTGCAACTTTTGCTGGTGATAGTATGGTTGCGCAAAAAATGGAAGCACGTGTTGCTAAATATCTTGCAGGGAAACAAGAGCCATTGGTAAAACTCTTACAAGCGCAAACCTTGTCTTTACAAAATGACTCTGTTCGCGCCATCGGTCTTTATGAAGAGATGAGAAAGGAAGATCCGACAAAACTGGTTGGACTTTATGGTTTGTTTCGTGAAGCAATGAAGAGTAAAGCTTATGAGGCAGCGCAACAATATGCTGAAGAGGCACTGACTTTATCGCCAGCACTTTTATGGGCGCATCAGGCGGTGCTTGATCGGTTAAGTACTGAGGGTAAATGGGATAAGGCACTTACTATTTTTGAAAGAACGCAAAAAGCTCTCCCGCGTTCTATTCGCGCGATTCCAGAGCGGCAGCATATACAGGTTTTACTACTAAGTGGGCAGGCACTTTCTTTGTTTGATACACATCCTGTACAAGCACGTGAAGCTATTTTGAAAGCCCATAAATTGGCGCCTGATTTTGTTCCAATAATAGTTATTGCTGCTGATATTCTTTATAAATTAAACGAAACGCGTAAAGCGGATAAAATGATTATAGCGGCTTGGCAAAAGGAGCCTCATCCTGACTTGGGAGCGCTTTATCTTGAAAGAGAAGAAGGAGCCATTGGGCGATTGAAAAGGGCTAAGACACTTGCTTCTTATAATAAAGATGCATTTGAGTCGGCTTTCCTTATTGCTAAAGCAGCTTTGGATGCTGGTGAAACAGCATTAGCAAGAGAGAAGGCACAAAAAGCATTACAATGTCATCCACGGGAAAGTGTTTATTTATTGTTGGCAGATATTGAAGAGGCACAGGGAAACAATCAAGGTGCTGTGCGTCAATGGCTTTCTTTAGCACTTCGTGCTGAACGTGATCCAGTGTGGATGTGTGATGGGGCCATTTTTTCTTCTTGGTCAGTGGTTTCTCCAATCAGTGGACGTTTGGGCTGTTTTGAATGGAAGGCGCCTCCTTGTATGCCTTCTCTCACATTAGAGGCGGACAATATTGTGTCGAAAAGGCAAGACAAAGAGTATGTTATGGGAAAAAGTGATGATGTTGGAGATAAGAAGCTTGAAAAATTAACACCTGTAGATGATTCTCTTTTGCATAATGTGCAGGTGGAGAAACAAGATATAAAAGAAAAAGATGTAAAAATGTTCAGTCAAACTCACTTAAATGTTGATGATCCAGGGGTTAAAACAGAAGAAGAAACATCTTTATCGAGGAAAAAATTTCGTTTATTTTAAATTGCACCAATGTTGATAATACGAATGTTTTCTCAGAAGAAACAATTGACCTAGAAGAAAAAATATCGTTAGTCTTGTCCAATAAAATTATTCTCTTATGCTTTAAAAATAAAGTTTTGCTTGGTAGCAGAGGTGATTGGTTAAAAAATGTTTTTAAATCAGAGATGTCTTGATAAAAAACAAAAAAATAACAAACCAAGGATTGCTGTCGTTATTCATCGGCGCTCTACTTATACTGGTCGGTTGGGAAAATTTTTACAACAAAATGGTTTTGTTCTTGATATTTATCGTCCTATTTTTGGACAAAAACTCCCTGATACATTAGAGCATTATGCCGGCGTTGTTATTTTAGGGGGACCGATGAGTGTGAATGACAGCGAAGCCTATATTGGTGAGGAAATTGATTGGATTTCGTTATCACTAAAGGAAAATAAGCCTTTTTTGGGTATTTGTCTTGGAGCACAAATGTTAGCGCGAAATCTAGGGGGGCGCGTTGGTACAAGAAGTGATGGGACTGTTGAAGTCGGCTGGTATCCACTAGAAGCAACCCCACAAGGGAAGGAATTGATGAATTGGCCAGAGATGGTCTACCATTTCCATGATGAAGGTATTTATGATTTACCGAAAGAGGCAATGCTTTTGGCAACAGGGAATACATATCCTACACAAGCTTTTCGTTATGGAAACAATGCATGGGGCTTGCAGTTTCATGCTGAATTTACACGCGCTATGATGCGGCGTTTGGTCGTGCGTTCGGCACATAAATTGACTGAAAAAGGTGCTCAACCTGCTTGTGCACATTTGAAAGGTCGTTTAATCTATGATCGAGCTTTGAGCCAATGGTTTGAAAGTGCATTACACCAGATTTTTTGTACACCGCCCGTACTTGTGTGATTGTTGACAAAGCATTGATTTATATAGGTAATTCACGGTTTTGTATATTGAATGAGAACCCCGAATATAGTAAGGTTTTCTCATTCCAAATCTGTGTATGTTGACTCAATAAAAACTTCTTGCTTGCATGTCACAAGTAGGGCTGGTATGTGGGCAAAAACTGTATAAGAAAAGACTAAAAATGCTTCTTATGAACTGTCTTAAGTGCCAAGGGCTGTCGCAACATTTGGGGGCTAGCCAAATATAATGATGGTGTTGGCTTTGGGTCCTCCATAAGCGTAAAGATGGGGAGCTCAATGGCTTTATCGTTAAGAGACACTATTCATTATCATTTTTGTTGTGCTGTAAAACAGTATGGTTTAAGGCAGAGGTAGAAAATCTATGTAAAACTTTACACATGAGGTGTTTTTTGTTAAAGGGTGTAATGGTTTTTTTTTAAGAAAATCTTGTTTATTGAGCTTATGAGATACTGTACTTTAGAACGATGTATAGAGACTTCTTGAAGTGATCAGTAGATAAAATCCGATCGATTAAGAAGTTGGATTGTGTATAAACTGAACGTGGTTGGGAATCTTTATCCTTTTTAGGGTGGGGAGGAAGTTAAGAGATAAAGAAAGTTTGAATATTGTCTAAATCCTTTCAAATACCATCATCACAAAAAAGTTTTTCTTTGAGTTATTTAATTTGTGGGCTCTTTTGTCTTGCTCTGATATTTATTTATAGTGCACTCTGGTTTTTTTTTCACGTAAAATAGAAGACTATGTTTCTGATATATTCACAAAAGTATCTTCCCATAATATGGCGGTGGTATGTGAGAATGTGCACAAGGATGGTTATCCTTTACGTGTCGGTGTTGTTTGTGACAAGTTTCAATTTTCTTGGCCTTTACATGGGGTTTCTTTATCGACGGGGCGTTTGACAGCTGGTGCACCAATTTACGCACCTCATTTAGTCGAGTTTAATGTTCATTCTCCTGCATTAATTGTTTTTTCCGGAAAAACTCCCATAGTATCGCATTGGCGCAATTTGGTGATTGAAACAGAGCCTTATTGGAAAACGGGTAAAACATTGAAATTTATAGCTGAAGGGCTTGATATTTCATCTTTTTCCTCTTCCCCTGAAGATCAAAAGCTTCAAGAAGCATTAAGAGCACAAACGGCAGATAAAAAAACGACACAAGAAAATATTGAAGATCCGGCATCTTTGCAAAATACGCATGACGTGATTATTCAGCCGTTAGAGCCACAAGATATGCTTCAAAAAATAACGGCAGAATTTTTGCGTTTTGATCTAAAACATGAAAAGAATAATTTATCGGGACATATAACTTTTGACGGTTTTGATGCTTCTCCTTTTTTAAAATCTTCTTTTGTTGATATTCCTAAAATTGATGGCAATTTGAAATGGATTTTAAATGACATCTCTTTTCAGTCTGAAGATGAAGAAAAAAATTGGCAACAGCGACTGTATGGAAAAAGTGGACTTTTAAAGCAAGGTGAATTGACTTTTCATACAGGTGGTGCAGTGCGTATTAGTGGACCTTTTTCTTTTGATGATGAAGGATATTTGACAGCAAAATTTGAACTTGTCCTTATTCAGTCCATGAAGCTTCTTGACACTTTGCAGCACTTATTTCCCGCGCAAGCCAATAATCTTCAAGCGTTATTTTTTATTTTGGGTGTTTTGCCTAAAAATGCGGACGGCACTCCCGTTCTTTCCTTGCTCATTAACAATGGGTGGGTAAAATTAGGCTTTTTAAAACTTGGTCGTCTTGCTCCGCTTTAGGTGTTGTACCAAAGTCTTTTTTCATTTTTACTACCAAATTTCGATTTTTTCTGATTTTCATACTTTTTTGCAATTTTAGAGTGTCAAAATCTATTTTAACAAAATGCGTATTTAATGGTAAAAAAATAGCTATAAAAATAAAAAATTACCACCTACTCCTAATTCGTCCAACCTCTTTTCACTTAGTACAAAATCTTATGTCAAACTACATATAGCAACAGTGTTTGTATGGAAAAAGTGGCATTTTAAAGTATGCTGAATTGCCTTTTTATACAGGTGGTGTGGTTTTTGTTAGGAACCTTTTTCTTTATATATGGATTGAGCATATTGCATATATTTGTTTGGGTGTAACCTCTAAAAACAAGTAAATAGCCTAGTTGGAGGAAGATATGAAGTTGTAAAGGGGAAAATCAACATCCATCTTTACTGTCATTTTTTATTCGATTTTACGCATTTCAAAAGCAGTTACAGTTATATCTTTTAAATAATGGATTAAACTTATCCTTTTATTTCTGATATTTTTTAATGAAGCCATATGTCTTCCACGTAAAACAGAATATATTTGTATTGCATATTTACGCATTTGTTAAAAAAATATTTCTCAGTGCTTCCTATTTCACGATGTCGCCTGTGAATGGTATAAGGATAAAGCCATTAAGCACCATCATCTTTTCGGTTACGGAGTAACAAGCTAGGGGAAAACATCATCATATTATATTTGCTTATATTTGCTAATTCTCAATCTTACTGCAGCTTTTGGCACTTGTGGCGGTTTATGAGGGGCATTTTTAGTCCTTTCTTTACTGTTTTTATCTATTCGGCTTTCCCATTTGCAATATGCAAGGGGAAATGGGGTTAATTAATTGAATATAAATAGATTTTAAATGAGACAAATTTAGAATATCGGATTATCATAAAAATGATAAAATTATGATTGTAAATCAATATATTATATTTTTATGATGAAGGATATTTGACAGTAAAATTTGAATTTATTTTTTATTTTGAGTGCTCTGTCTAAAAATGCGGGATAGGGTTTCCGTTCTTCCCTTGTTGATTAGTCATGGATGGATAGAACGGAGCAAAAGCTTAGCTGTTTTGTACTGCTTTTAAGTCTGAAAGTTTATGTTTTTAGGGTGAGAAATCAATCCTGTTGTTTTTTTTGAAATTGTTGCAAACAATTCTATTGTGATAAATAGCGAGATTTTTATTTTTGGTGTTATGTCTAAAATGCAAACTTCTGCTCTGTCTTAGTTGGTTTGTTGTGGTGGTGGGATAGAACGGGAGATTGAGGGGGTCGTTTTGTATTTTCTTTAGGTTTGAAAGCCAATATTTTGAAGTTGAGAAATCAATCCTGCTGCAAAAGTAAAACGAGAAATATTGAGATCATTTTCAATAAGGGCGCTAATGCGGTTTGTAATGTTGTGAATATGATCTTCTTCTGTTTTTTTCCAAGTGTCAAAAGGATCTTTTTTCTTTCCATAATTTTTGAGGATTTTCATAACGATTTGCCGAAAGCTTTCAGAAACATTTTCTTTGGCTTGGCTTAAAGCCATACTATCATAATAATCTACTACAGGGATTATACGACTTGCTTCGTTAATGCGGTTTATACGAATGATTTGCGCAAGTGAAAAGTAGATCTCTGCGGTTTTAATAAGATCACTGTTGCTTTTTTTTGCAATTAAAGAAATATCACAGATTGTTGAAGCAGCTTCCAAGAGGGCTAATTGTTTCGCTAATGCTTTTGGTGCTCCCTCTTCGCTGTAGTGTAATGCTTTTTCTTCAATCTTTTGCTTAATATCGTTGTCGTGAGAATGCATAAGCTCTTTTTCAATAACGCTACGGGCTTGCTTTATTGTTTTTACAATTTCTTCTAATGGACGTGAGAGATCTATGTTGTGCAACCCCCAATTGGTTGTTTCAAAGAGCATTGGGGTCATTGTTGCGTAGAATTTATTTTGGACAAGACCGGGTATTTTATTATCAAGCTTATCAATTTGCTCAGACAATTGAGGAATTTCGAAACCATCGCGGATGGCAATGAAAACGCGAATAATATTTTCAGTCTTTTGTTCTGTTGCATCGTGTAGTCTATTAACAAAAGTGGGGCCTCCACGATTTACAATATCGTTGGCAATCAGCGTTGCGATAATATTACGACGCAATTGATGGTTAATAACTTCCTTCTTAAAATTTTCTTGAATTTGGGTTGGAAAATAGTTCAGCAAGGCTGTATTGAAATAGTGATCATCAACAATGGGGCTATTAGCAATTTCTTCTTTTAAGGTCAATTTAGCATAGGCAAAAATAACGGCGAGTTCTGGACGGAGAAGACCTTTGCCTTGGGTTGTTCTTTGTCGTAAAATTTGCTCATCAGGGAGTATTTCAACTCTACGATCTAGAAGCTTTTTTTGTTCCAAATCGTGCATAAAGCGTATTTGATAGGGCAAATCAGTAGTGCTTTGGTTTTCCGCCAAAGAAAGCGCAAGGGGTTGTAGATAATTGTTGCGCAAGACGAGTTGCTCGACTTGAGGCGTCATTTTTTTCAAGAGCTTATTGCGATCTTCGCGGGTTAACGTTTTGGCACGTAGTGCTGATGCAAGAACAATTTTGAGATTGACCTCAATATCAGAACAATTCACACCAGCAGAATTGTCAATGGCATCCGTATTGCATCGACCACCATTTAAGACATATTCAATCCGTCCACGTTGTGTAACACCAAGATTAGCTCCTTCACCAATAATTTTTGCACGCACTTGTTCTCCGGTAATGCGTATTGCATCATTTGCGCGATCACCTACTTGGGCATCGTTTTCTGTTGCAGCACGGATATAAGTACCAATGCCACCGAACCATAAAAGATCAACAGGGGCTTTGAGAAGAGCAGAGATAATTTCAAAGGGTGTTCCTGTTTGTTTTTCGAAACCAATGGCTTGTGCTGCTTCAGGTGAGAGAGTAATGGTTTTTTCTTTTCGTGAGAAGATACCACCGCCCTTTGATAATTTGGTTTTATCGTAATCCTGCCAGCTTGAGCGAGGCAGTCTGAAGAGACGCGTACGCTCTGCATAGCTTTCGTCTATGTTCGGATCTGGATCAATAAAGATATCGCGGTGATCAAAAGCGGCAATCAATTTTGTTTGTTTGGAAAGCAGCATTCCATTGCCAAAGACATCACCAGACATATCGCCAACACCGACACAGGTGAAGGGCGTTGTTTGAATATCGTGATTAAATGACTCTCTAAAATGTCTTTTGACGGCTTCCCATGCACCTTTAGCTGTAATACCAATGTCTTTGTGGTCGTAACCTGCTGAACCTCCAGAGGCAAAAGCATCATCAAGCCAAAAGTGGTTTGCTTGGCTGATGGCGTTGGCTGTATCAGAAAAAGTTGCTGTTCCTTTGTCTGCCGCAACAACAAAATAGGGGTCAGGGTCATCATGACAGATGACATTGTGGGGAGAACTTATTTTGCCGTTAATCAGATTGTCTGTAATGGAGAGCAAAGCTGTGATAAAGTCTGTATAAGCTTGTCGTGCTGCTTCTATGATGACAGCACGGTCATTTGTTTGGGGAAGCCGATGGGGATAGAATCCACCTTTTGCACCTGCAGGAACGATAACCGCATTTTTAACTTGTTGGGCTTTGACTAAGCTAAGCACTTCGGTGCGATAATCTAATGCACGGTCAGACCAACGAATTCCACCACGAGCGATAGGTCCAAAACGCAAATGGACCCCTTCAACTTCTGGTCCATAAACAAAAATTTCTCGGTAAGGGCGCGGTTCAGGCAAACCTTCAATCTGGCGCGGATTTAATTTGGTGGCTAAAATACGCCGTGGACTTCCATCAGGAAGAGGTGTAAAGGCATTCGTTCGTAAACTCGCCTCGATAAGGTTACAATAACGGCGTAAAATGAGATCATCGTCTAAACCAGAGACTTTCCGTAATTTTTCTTCAATGCGCTTTTGAATGACTTGTTGGTTTTTTTCCCGTTCTTTTTCTGTATGGCTTTGATGAAATTTTAAATGAAATAAAGCATAAAGATCTTGGGTAATGTCAGGATAAGCATTTAAAGTTTGGGCAACGCGATCTTGCGAATAAGGAATTCCAGCTTGTTGGAGATAGCGCCCATAATGGCGCAAAATAACAATTTCATGCCAATCAAGCTCAGCTGTCTGGGTGAGAGCATTAAAGCCGTCATTATCAGCATTTTGTGCCCAAATGGCTTCAAAGGTTTCGGCGTGTTTTTGACCGTCTTTTTCAAAATCGATACAGCGTTGGAAAGTACTTTCTAGCTGCATATCATGAAGATACACAGAGCGCCCATTGCCATCTGGTAATTCAAGGGTTTGTTCAGCAATAACGCGAAACCCCATGTTTTCAAGGAGTGGTACACGTTTGGAAAGGGCAAGTGCTTCATGGCGGTGAAAAAGCCGAAGAGAAATGCACTGTTTTTCTTTGTTTTGTGCGTGATAAAAGATCACGAAAAGGGGCTTTTCATCATGAAGACTTAGAATATGTCCGGCATCGTTAATAGCGTCTTCAGCTGAAAATAAATCACGATAGCTGTTGGGGAATTCACTGGCTAGACGTGTTTGTTGCTCTGTTATTTTCTTGTTAAGAGCGATGGCTTGAACCCTGTCTTCCCAACTTCGTGCAATCGAACGTACATGTTGTTCAAGTGTGGAGCGCTCGTGAAGAGGAACAGTTTCATTTCCTTTGCGATGGATGATATAATAGACACGTATAAGAGTGCTTTCCAAAAATAGCGGATAAGATTCAAAAAAGTCACCTTTATAAAGCTCAACAAAATGTTCGCCAACTTTTTCACGCAGGCTGCTGCTATATTGGTCACGCGGTACGTAGACCAGGATAGAAACAAAGCGTCCAAAAGAATCAGTGTGGGCAAGAACCCGTAAACGTGGGCGCTCATCTAATTGTAGAATAAGCTTAGTGTTTTCTGTCAATGTATCAACATCAGAGCGAAACATTTCATCTCTTGGATAGGTTTCTAAAGCACTGATGAGTGCTTTTCCTGAATAATCGGCGTGATTGTGTCCAAGACGTTGAATAATAGTTCGGGCTTTTTCTTTTAAGAAAGGAATTTGCAAAATAGAACGTGTATAAGCTGAGGAGGTAAAAAGCCCTACAATGCGTAATTCTCCACAGAGTTGGTTTTCTTTATCAAAGATTTTAAGACCAATATAATCGAGCCAAACAGAACGGTGAATTTTGGAGCGGCTGTTCGCTTTTGTCACGATAAACAGATTATCGCTTTCCATGAAGGATAAAACTTCTTGAGGAGGTTCTTTCATGCTTTTATCGTCAATAATATGAATAGAAGCATCCGTGAGTATACCAAGTTCAATATTACTCGCTGTAAAGGATTTTAGGGGTTTTTGGTCTTTGATGAAGTTGTAAGTGCGCATACCAAGGAAAATGAAATTATCGTCCATTAGCCAGTGAAGAAACTCAATGGCTTTTTCGCCTTCTTGTTTGTAGTGCGGGGGAAGACTTATTTGGTAGGCATGAATATGCTTTTCAACTTCTTCAAGCATAGGTTTCCAGTCTTGTACAGCAGCATTAACCTGTTCAAGAACTAAGGTGAGTTCATTTTCAAGTTTTTGTATTTGCTGTTTGTTTAATGACTCGATGTGAATTTGCATCAGACTGATGCGTTTTCCAGAAGCACAATCAATAATGGGGTGTGCAATCAAATAGATATGGTTTTTGTGTTGATTGAAAACATTTAAAATAGAATCGAGAAGGAAGGGTTTGTTATCATTGACAAGCGTGATAACGGTTACAGGTCTGTTACTACGGGTTAAATTTTGCTCAAAGCAGATGGTGTTGTTTCCCGTCTGATGGAGATTAAAAGCTTTTACCGCGATGGCTGTGGCCTTTTTAAGTTCTTCATTTTCATAATAAGTAATATCTTCTTTATCGGTTTGGGCAAAAAGGATTTGTTCTATTTTATCTTGGGTGTTTTTTGTTTCTGTTTTTTTTTGTTGCAACACATTCACTCTCCCTTTTTGCTCTTAAGGGGTCTTTTCTTCTCTTTTTAAAAGCAGACCATTATATTTTTTATATACTGTAACACCTTCTTTCTGAAGAAAATAGCTCTTTATTTGGAAAGAATGAGTTTGTTTTTGCTATTTTTAGTAATATTTTGTACTTTAAAGAAATATTTTGCTTCAAGGAAAGGGCATTTTTAGTATTTTTGTATGTTAATAGTTTGTTTTTTAAACTATACAAAATGAAAGTAAAAAAAGAAGCAAAAGTAAAGAGAGAATGGCGCATTTACCAGAAAGACTTTTAAGTGGTTACCAAAACTTTATAAACAATCATTTTTTATATAAAATAGCAGATTATCAGCAATTGGCGATTGAGGGGCAGAAACCTGAAGTTTTGGTCATTGCTTGTTGTGATTCGCGTGCAGTACCAGAAATGATTTTTGATGCTAAGCCAGGGGAAATTTTCACTCTGCGCAACGTGGCGAATGTGGTTCCTCCTTTTTCTCCTGATGACCAATATCACGCAACATCAGCAGCTCTTGAATATGCTGTGCAATTGCTTGAGGTGAGACATATTGTTGTTTTTGGTCATGCCCATTGTGGAGGCATTCGTACTGCTCTTAATGAGACATATAAATCTTTATTATCAAATGATTTTATCGGTCAATGGATAAGTCTCTTAGCTCCAGCAGCAGAAATCGTTTTGAATAATAAGTCGCTGTCTTGGCCAGAAAAACAGACGGCATTAGAGCAGCTTTCTATTCGCCATTCGTTGAGAAATTTAGAGACGTTTCCGTGGATAAAGCTTCGCAAAGATCAAGGTTTTTTGACATTGCATGGGGTTTGGTTTGATATCTCTAGCGGAAAATTATGGAGCATGGAACAGGAAACAGGTTGTTTTATGCGTGTTGAAGTTGAAAGTTTTGAAGTATAGTATTTGTTGTTTTTATTTCTTCGTATAAAAAGATATTTTATGATAAAACTTGACAAAGCTGGGGTTTTATTGTTTGAAGGAGCAAGCTTTCAGTGACAAAATTAACTTGGAGCCACCGACTGAGACCCCGGTTTAAGGGTATAAAGAGATCTCAGAGGTCAACATCCGACGGCGCGATGCGTTCTCGGATGCTATTTTGGTTTGTTTGTTATGCAACAATGAGGTAAATGATGTTTGAATCCTTGCAAGAGCGACTTGGTTCTATCCTGTCTCATTTGACGGGACGTGGCGCTTTATCGGATCAGGATGTTGTAGAGGCGCTGCGTGAAATTCGTCGCGCTTTATTGGAAGCTGATGTTGCTCTTGATGTTGTGCGCTCTTTTACCGATAGAGTTCGGGAAAAAGCTGTTGGGGCCGAAATCGTTAAATCAATTAAACCAGGCCAAATGGTGGTTAAAATTGTTCATGATGAATTGGTTCATATTCTTGGAAATGAAAGCGTTCTGAGTGATTTAAATGCACCAGCTCCTGTTGTTATCATGATGACTGGTTTGCAAGGTTCGGGAAAAACAACCACAACAGCAAAGCTTGCAAAACGTTTTACTGATAAGCACAATAAAAAAGTTCTCATGGCGTCATTAGATACACGCCGTCCCGCTGCACAGGAGCAATTGCGCCAATTGGGAGAGCAGGCAAAACTTGCAAGCTTGCCTATTATTGCGGGTCAGCTGCCCGTTGATATTGCATCACGTGCCGTGCAGGCTGCTAAATTGGGTGGTTATGACGTGCTTCTTCTTGACACAGCAGGACGTAATCATATTGATGAAGCTTTGATGCTCGAATTGGCTGAAATTAAAGCATGTTCCCTTCCTCATGAGATTATGTTGGTGGCTGATAGTTTGACGGGGCAAGATGCCGTTCATCTTGCTCGTTCTTTTGATGAGCGTGTAGGGATTACGGGGATTATTTTAACACGGATGGATAGTGATGGGCGTGGTGGCGCTGCTCTTTCTATGCGTGCTGTTACAGGTAAACCAATTAAAGCAATTGGAACTGGTGAAAAAATAGATGCTTTAGAAGAATTTCATCCCAGTCGTATTGCTGATCGTATTCTCGGAATGGGGGATATTGTTTCTTTGGTTGAAAAAGCTGCAGAAACAATGGATCACGAGAAAGCTGCTGCTTTTGCAAAAAAAATGCAAGCCGGAAAATTTGATCTGAATGATCTTGCAGAACAGTTGCAGAAAATGAAAAAACTGGGTGGAATGGGCGGTATTATGGGCATGTTGCCAGGAATGGGGAAGGTCAAAGAGCAGATTGCGGCTGCGGGGTTTGATGATCGTTTGTTTGATCGTCAATTGGCCATTATTTCATCTATGACACCGAAAGAGCGGGCGAATCCAGAGCTTTTAAAACATAGCCGCAAACAACGAATTGCTAAGGGGTCTGGTACGACAGCGGCTGATATTAATAAACTTTTGAAGATGTATCGCCAAATGGCTGATATGATGAAAGCCATGGGTGGTAAAGGAAAAAGTGGTTTTATGGGAAAAATGTTGGGAGGCCTTGGTTCCAAAATGGGTTTTGGTGGTATGGGAAACTTGGGAGGGGATTCTTCAGCTATGCCGGATTTGTCGGGATTGGATCCAAAGCAATTCTCAATGCTTCAAAAGCAAATTGAAAATGGTAATGGAGGGAAGCTCTTGCCCGGACTTCCTAAGCGTGGACCTACATTTCCTGGTTTTTCCAATGGCATTGTCGATGGGGGAAATTTTCCTCAGCATCCTAAGAAAAAATAAGATGTAAAGAGGGAAAGGAATATAATGCAGGAAACAGTATTAAACGAATTGGCACATTTACGAGCATCCATTGATAATTTTGATGCAACCTTGATTCATATCTTAGCAGAGCGGTTTCGTTGTACGAAAGCTGTTGGGCGCTTAAAAGCCCATTATGATTTGCCTAAAGTAGATCCTCTGCGTGAGCAATATCAGGTAGCGCGTTTGCGGCAATTGGCTATAGATAGTCATCTTGATCCTGATTTTGCTGAAAGATTTTTAAAATTTATTATTAAAGAAGTTGTGAGTCATCATGAAGTTATTGCTGAAGAGCAAAAAACAAAAAAAGTCAATTTAAACGAAAGCCAGAGCTGACAATAGGAGATAAAATATGGCATTGAAAATTCGTTTGTCCCGTGGAGGTTCAAAAAAACGTCCTTACTATCATATCGTCGTTGCAGATGTTCGTAGTCCGCGCGATGGACGGTTTCTTGAACGTGTTGGTGCATGGGATCCAATGTTGCCTAAAGATGGACCGAGGGTGAAACTTAATGAAGAACGTATCCAATATTGGCTTGCGCAAGGGGCTCAACCAACAGATCGCGTTTTACGGTTTTTAGATGCAGCTGGCTTGAAAAAGCGTCCAACTCGTAATAATCCACATAAAGGTGAACCGGGTAAAAAAGCACAAGAACGTATAGCAGCAGCAAAGCAAGCGGCAGAAGAAGCAGCGGCAGCGGCTGAAGCAGAATCTGCTACAGCATAAGAAGCATGGTTGTTTAATCAACGTGTTTTTAAAAGCTTTAGAAAAATAAATATTATCCGTTTTTGTCTATCAAAAACGGATTTTCTTTAAAAAGCTGCTTGTTTAAACCGCGCTGGTTTTTTTTAAAAATCAATGGCGCGGCCTTTAATTTCCCAGTCTCCATAGCGGGAAGGGTCTTTGCCGCCGCGTCCGCCGTTTTCTAAAGGTTGTTCTTTTTTTGTTGCGCGTTTTCGTCTTTCCTCAGCTTCTTTAAGGGCGCGTTGTGCTGCGGGAGAAAGAGATTGCTGTTTAATGACAGTTGCATTTTTTTTGCTTGTTTTCTCATCTTTTTTATTCATTTTACACCTATTCCATTGAAAAAGCAGAAAGAAAACACCATCATATAGTATTGATTGACTTTTATCATGGAGTTTTTTGAGTAATGAATATAATGCGTACAGCTATGCTTTTGGCTTTTTTAACTGCTCTTTTTATGGGAGTTGGTTATCTTGTTGGAGGGGGTGGTGGCATGGTCATTGCTCTTTTGATGGCAAGTGGTTTAAACTTTTTTTCTTATTGGAATTCAGATAAAATCGTTTTACGCATGTACGGGGCGCGTGAAGTTGATCAGCATTCAGCACCAGTTTATTATAAGATTGTAAGCGATTTAGCTAAAAAAGCTTCTCTTCCTCAACCAAAAATTTATGTTATTGAGAATGCACAGCCAAATGCTTTTGCGACGGGACGTAATCCGCAAAATGCAGCTGTTGCTGCAAGTACTGGGTTGTTAGAGCGGTTAAGCGCTGAGGAAATTGCCGGCGTTATGGCGCATGAGCTCGCACATATTGAGCATCGTGATACGTTAACAATGACTCTAACCGCAACGATTGCAGGGGCAATTTCAATGCTTGGTAATTTTGCTTTCTTTATGGGAGGACAGCGTAACTCTTCAGAAGATTCTCATGGCGCAGGGGCAATTGGAGGATTTATTGCATTGCTTGTGGCGCCTTTTGCAGCGATGCTGGTGCAAATGGCGATTAGCCGTACACGGGAATATGCTGCGGATCGTAGAGGGGCTGAAATATGTGGTAATCCTTTATGGTTGGCTTCGGCATTGCGTAAGATTGCTGATGGGGGACGTGGGGTATATAATGAAGAAGCAGAGCATAATCCAGCAACCGCGCATCTGTTTATTATTAATCCTTTGAGCGGTGAGGGAGCGGATAGTCTTTTTTCGACACATCCAGCAACTGCAAATCGTATCGCTGCTCTTTATCAGCAAGCAGAAGAGATGAAAGGGGCTCTTGCCAAAAGTGTGGGATGGAATAAAGAAGACGCTATACATGAAAAAAGCAGCGGGATGAACTATGGAGATTTTCATAGTGGTCAGACTCATGTATTAGGTGAACAGGAAAACAGTTCTTTTCAACGTGTTACAAAACGTCCTTCTTGGCTTCGTTATGAAAATTCAAAAAGATCTCGTTCATAGAGTTATTGAGGGAGCTTTTGAGAAAACTGTGATATAAAGGTGGTGTTTTGAAACACAAAAAAGCGGGGCATGTGTCTGAAAAAAATGTTCCAGGATTAGCTGTTCGGCAGGTGTGTGTGCGTCTTTTTGGGGCGGTAGTTGATAAGTACACGCCTCTTTCTGGTTTGACAGATAATGAACACGGAAATCCACAATATTTAAAACTTTCACAACGAGATCGTTTGTTATGTCGGGCTATTTTAACAGCTTCATTGCGTC
Source organism: Bartonella sp. AA86SXKL (assembly GCF_042196885.1). NCBI lineage: Bacteria > Pseudomonadati > Pseudomonadota > Alphaproteobacteria > Hyphomicrobiales > Bartonellaceae > Bartonella > Bartonella sp. AA86SXKL. The sequence continues at coordinate 292,234 of NZ_JBHIRE010000001.1, forward strand.
ATCGAGGGCAGATTATGGCGGCTCTCTCACGCTTTTTGGCGCGTCCTTTGCCTTCACAAGCACTTTCACTTCAGAATCTTTTGCATATCAGTGTTGCACAAATTCTTTATCTTGATATTCCTGATCATGCGGCTATTGATTTAGCTGTGCGTGTGGCGAAACTTGATCCTCGAATGCGCCGTTTTTCAGGGGTAGTGAATGCTCTTTTGCGCAATGTTGCGCGTGAGGCAGAGCCTTTACGCCAACAAGTTCCTACCATTGAAGGTGTTCCAGCGTGGTTTGGACAACTTTTAGTGTCAGCTTATGGAACAGAAAAGGCACATCAGATTATCGCAATTCAAAGTGTGGAACCCCCTCTCGATTTGACAGTGAAATCTGATAGTGGTGGATGGGCTGAAAGGCTTGGTGGTGTGGTATTGCCCAATGGTTCTGTTCGATTGAATCGTCTGGAGTGTTCTGTTTCTGATTTACCAGGCTATCGTGAAGGGTCTTGGTGGGTTCAAGATTTCGCTGCATCGTTGCCTGCTTGTTTACTTGGGAGTATTGAGGGTAAACGCGTTTCTGATCTTTGTGCGAGCCCTGGGGGAAAAACAGCACAATTGGCTTTGCAAGGGGCTGAGGTGACTGCAATTGAGCTTTCTGCTAACCGCATAAAGCGTTTAAAAGAAAATATGGAACGGCTTCATTTTTCAGTTCACATTTGGCAGGGCGATGTGAGAAATTTCTATCCCACACAGCTTTTTGATGCGATTCTTCTTGATGCTCCTTGTTCTTCTACAGGAACAATCCGTCGTCATCCAGATATTTTATGGACGAAATCGAAGGATGATATCGTCAAGTTAGCGGCGTTGCAATATGATTTGCTTGTCGCAGCAATTTCTTTGGTGAAGGTAGAGGGGCGGATTGTTTTTTCCAATTGTTCATTGGCAAGAGAAGAAGGTGAAGATCTTATTGAGAAAATTTTGTCGACACGCAATGACATTGTTTTAGACCCTATTTGTCCAGAGGAAATAGGAGCACTGGAGCATTTGCTTTGTGAGGGGGTGTTACGGACAACGCCTGCGGATTTTTGTCATAAAAATTTTGATGCTGAGAAAACCGTATTTTTAGGAATGGATGGTTTTTTCGCTGCGCGCTTACGAAAAATTGCTTAATTAACGCTTCATTTACAAAAATGGTCGAAATTGTATTTGATTCAGCATAAATGGAGATGAAATTTTGGCGGTTGCGGTAAAAGCTCCTCAGGTAAAAGTGGCAGCCTGTATCGATACGATACAGAATGTTATGCGGCGTTTATGGGTTGGACCATTGTTTCGTTGGCGATTTTCAGGGTTTCGTCCTCATAAAATTTTAGCGCATCCCATGGATTTGCATGTAGCAGACTCTATGATGGCGCATGAATTTTATCATGGTCGTTTTGCTTTTGCTGGTCACATTGTTCATTCTGGTGCTGTTTCGCCGTTTTCATTGGTTCCACCAACGCTAGAATGGGAAGCGGCTCTACATGATTTTCATTGGTTGCGCCATATGGAGGCAGCAGGAAGTGATTTAGCTTCTGCACATGCACGCTCTCTTTTAGAAGATTGGTTTGACCATGCTGGCAAGAAGGTAAAAGGACTTGCTTGGAGTGGTCCTGTTGTGGCGCGGCGCTTGATTTCATGGATTTGTCATTCGAAAATGTTGTTAGAAGGGGCAAGTGAGCGGTTTGAAAAACGCTTTTTGCGTGCACTTGGTTTGCAATTTCGTTATTTGCGCGTGACAATTTGTAGTATGGAGCACAATGATCAACGTTTACAAGCAGCAGTGGCTTTGACATTCGCATCTCTTGCTTTGCCTGTTTCTGTGGCAGTGAAAAAAAAGGTACAAACGACGCTTATAGAGGAGCTTTCCCGTCAAATCCTAGTTGATGGTGGGCATATTTCCCGTAGTCCTGTTATTTTGCTGAATTTGTTATCGGATTTATTGTCGTTACGGCATCTTTTTATGCGTAGCAATGAAACGGCACCCCGTATTTTGATTGATTCTGTTGAGCGTATGTTGCCAGCTTTACGATTCTTTATCCATGAGGATCAGACGTTGGCCCATTTTAATGGGGTTGGTCCCCTTGTGTCGGAACGGTTATCATCACTTTTGGAGCTTGATGAAACAGGAGGACATCCTTTTAGTTATGCCCGTTATTCAGGATTTCAGCGCTTAAAAGCCAATCAAACAACAGTGCTTGCAGATACAGGAAAGTTTCCACCCCGCTCTGTAGCACAGCAGGCTTGTTCGGGGTGTTTGTCTTTTGAAATGTCTTCACAAGGGCACCGTTTTATTATCAATACCGGTGTTAATCCTGATGGGAGGGAAGATTATCGACATTTAGGGCGTGTTACTGCAGCACATTCAACAGCTACGCTTAATGATTGTTCAGTGGGTTCTTTTTATCATAAAAAGAAAAATGGCGCGCCATTTTTGTTTGATGGACCAACAGATGTTCAAGTGTGCCGTATAGATGATTCAGAGAAGACGGGTTTTATTGCGAGTCATAATGGTTATGTGCGACCCTTTAATCTTATTCATGAGCGTGGTCTTATTTTGGCGACAAATGGAGATACGATCGAAGGTTTTGATCGCTTTTTTATGCCAAGTAAAGGGAGAAAGAGACACAAGAGTGTGCAAAATGAACAAAATTATGTTGCTGTTCGATTTCATCTTCATCCACAAGTTGAAGTTAACTATGATGGCAAACGTGTGTGTTTAGCCGTAAAGAACGAGAACGTGAAGAGCGAACAAATATGGTATTTTATATCGCCTGACGCAGATATTTGTCTTGAAGATTCGATTGATTTTGCAGAATTAACAGGTCCACAACGGACACAACAGATTGTTTTATATTTTCGTCCTGCATTTCAGGAAAAAGTTCGTTGGCGTTTTATCCGTAAAGCGTTTGATAAAAAATTAGAACATTGTTCCAACCCATAGTATATTGCGTTTTATATTGCGTGTCGCAAAACATTATTGTTTATTGTGGTAATATTCTCAAAATTTGAAGATCATATCAATTTTATACACGAAGCATTTTTTGGGAGTATGGGTTGGATGTTTTTAGGCAAGGTTTGCTCATAGAATCTCATGAGGTGATGCTAAAGGGATTGGCTTCAGAAAAAAAGGTTTTTGAAAGACCCTTGTTGACAGATGAGTACTAGTTAAGGATTTTGATCCTTTAAAGATATGGAGAGAAAATTAAGCCGTTGCTTATCTTCGATAAGTTTTTAAGTGTGCTGTTGGGATCAATATTTCTCTCTGAGAGAGTTGCATTAATAGGATTACGCTCTTCACGAAAAACAGAGCGCTATTGTATTGTATATTCACGGACTTATTTTAAAGAAAAATCCCTTAACGCTTCCAAGCCTATTTTGCGACGATGCCCGTGATGGGTATAACGGTAAATCCATTAAGCACCCCCCATCTTTATGCTTATGAAAGAGCAGTTCGGCACTATCACACTATTTATCAGTGTCCAATGTTTGTAACAGTTCTTGGCACTAGAGAGGGTTCATAAGAGGCATTTTTAGCCTTTTCTTAATAGCTTTTATCCATACAGCTCCCCCCGCTTGTAACGTGCAGGCGAATGGTTTTGGTTGATTCAACATACATAGATTTGAAATGAGAGAAACTTACGGTATTCGGGGTTCTAATTTAATATGAATAACGCTAAATTATTATTACAAATCAAATGTTGTACATCACAGAAGCATTGAAAATTCGAGAAACAATACATTACAATGGCCAAGAAAAATAACCCTTCTGCTCTTTGTTATTATACTAAAAATGAAGTCATAATAACAAACCACAAAATGCGCACTTTTTTATAGCAAAGCATTCTCTCAAATATCTCAAACAATTTTCATAAAGATTTACGCGAATAACGTCGTGCAATTGAATCAATATCACCTCGACAAATTCCAAGATCGCTGAGTTCATATGTTGAAAGACGACTTAACGCATTAACGGTTCGACGATAACGGCGCCAATTACTATAAAAACGTAGAATATTCATATCCTCTACTCAAACTTTTCATTACACTCTTTAGTTTAAGAATAGAGTATATTACTAAAAAGAGTTGTGTTATAATATCATAGCAGGTATGCATCTACATACAAGATAATATCCCTTTAACATTTTCCTCATGCGAAAGGGTAACCATTAAAAATATCAACAAGAACATCTTATCCCTAATCAATGGCTAAATTATGTGCATTTTCTGCGGTGATAAACTTCTTCACGTGTAGATTCTTTGGATTGAATAACTGCTTCCATTTCAACAGTTATCAATAGTCATACGATAATTATGAAAAATTCCTTGAAACATTTGTCTCATACGAAAAGAAAAGCAGCAAAATTATTAATGGCGGAAGTGACGTGTTCCTGTAAAAACCATCGCTAACCCCTGTGCATCAGCAGCGGCGATAACTTCTTCATCACGCATGGAGCCTCCTGGTTGAATAACTGCTGTTGCTCCTGCTTCAGCTGCTGCTAATAAACCATCTGCAAAAGGAAAAAATGCATCTGATGCAACAACAGATCCTTTTGTGAGAGTTTCTATTAAGCCTGCTCTTTGCGCACTTTCTGCTGCTTTACTTGCAGCAATTTTGGCTGAATCGATGCGGCTCATTTGTCCGGCTCCAATTCCAACTGTTGCGCTATTTTTCGCGTACACAATAGCATTTGATTTAACGTGCTTTGCTACACGAAAAGCAAATTGAAGATCACGCATTTCATCTTGAGTTGGTGCCCGCTTTGTCACTACTTGCAATTTAAGATCATCGACTACCACGTTATCACGTGATTGCACTAAAATACCTCCTGCAAGTGTTTTCGCAAGAAGTCCTCCACAGCGTGGATCAGGAACTCCACCTGTAATGAGCAAACGAAGATTTTTTTTCTTGGCAATAATTTCACGTGCCGCCATTGTGGCATCAGGAGCAATAATCACTTCTGTGAAAATTTTAACAATCTCTTCAGCACATTCCTCATCAAGGATTTGATTTAAAGCAACAATTCCACCAAATGCCGATACATTATCACACATAAAAGCTTTCAAATAAGCTTCTTTCAAATTTTCTCCTTCCGCAACACCACAAGGATTGGCATGTTTAATAAGAGCGACAGCAGCGGTTTTTTGCGGATCAAATTCTGCCACAAGTTCAAAGGCTGCATCTGTATCATTCAGATTGTTATAAGAAAGCGCTTTGCCTTGTAAAAGTTTTGCTGTTGCAATACCAAAACGTTTTTCATTATTGCGATAAAATGCTGCCTGTTGATGTGGATTTTCTCCATAGCGCATAACGTTTTCAAGATGACCAGAAAAACTCTGCCACGATGGAGTTTCAATTTCTAAATCCCGTGCAAACCATGATGCTATTGCCGTATCATAAGCAGCGGTGTGTGCATAAGCGCGCATTGCTAGCTGATGACGCATAGATAAGCTTAAACATCCATTATGCTGCTTTAATTCAGCTAGAATCGAATCATAATCTTTTATCGCTGTTACAACACCGGTATAAGCATAATTTTTTGCCGCGGCGCGAATCATCGCCGGTCCACCGATATCAATATTTTCAAGAATCGTTTGCCCATCAGCTCCCGAAAGGATCGTCTCTTCAAAAGGGTAAAGATTCACCACCAAAAGATCAATTCCATGAATGCTGTTCTTTTCCATAGCTTCCCTATGGTTAGGATCTTCTCTTACCCCTAACAAAGCACCATGAATCAAAGGATGGAGTGTTTTTACACGCCCATCCATTATTTCAGGAAATCCGGTAACTTCAGCAACATCTTTTACGGGTAAACCAGCCGCTATGAGGGTTTTGGCTGTTCCTCCTGTTGAAATTAATTCAACATTGTAAGTAGCATGAAGGGCTTGTGCAAAAGCAACCACACCCGTTTTATCAGACACAGAAAAGAGAACACGACGAACCCGATGAAGATCAGGTATGGGAAAATTTTTGGCAACAACACCCATAACAGCAGCCTTAAAAATGAAAGAGTTAAAATTCTAGTAAAACACGCTTATACGTTTATAGCATAAGCCTTTAGCAAAATACACTGAAAGGATAAACTGCCTTTTTAGAATATAGGATGACTCACCTTTTTCTATTATCCTGTAAAAACCTCTCATTTGAGGTGTGATGATAGGTATAAAAGTCGCGTTGAGAAATTAAATGTTTTTTTGTTGCTTATAATTCAATATCTCATCTTCATAGCAGTTGTGAAACAAAAAATGTATCCGTATGTTCTTTGCTATATTAGCTTTTATATTAGATGAAGGCGAAAGTATTGCGTATATCAATTGGAGTAATCTCTGAAATGGGAAACAATCTAATGAAGCAAGAATATAAAATTATAAAGGCAAAAATAGGTGCCTATCTTTTCTATCATTTTAAAATTTGGCTTTATGTTTTTCAAAAGCGTTTATGACAATTCTTTTTAAGAGTGAAGATAATGCATTTCTTCACATTTTTGGGCATTACATCTTTAATGAATCAACCCTATTTTATGATGTTTTTTTGATAAGAGTGTCGCGTAAATCTTTTGTGGATGGTATAAAGTTCATTGTATGCTTATGATCTTTAATTTAACAAAGGCGCAAGTTGGTAGCTTTTATTCTCTTTATCAGTTTTCAAGATTCTAAAAATTTTTGTTACTTGAGATGGAAGAGGTATTTTTTTTTAGTTTTTTTGCCGTAGCAGAAAAAGAAAACCTCCTAACACACCAGTAGCTAAAATAAACCACGTGATTGCATAAACGAGATGATTATTTCGAAAATGGATAATCGTAAGACCAACGACGGGAAGTTTTGCTTGTGGAGATGTTTTTCTGGCATCAATGAAATAAGGGGCAACAGTGGACAAACCAAGTTTTTGTGCCATAGCGGGGAGATCGCGCGTATACCATAAATTTTTGTCAGGATTATTTTTACGCGGGAAAAATCCATTTTTTTCACTCATGCGTAATAAACCTATAATCGTTGTTTGTTCTGTGTCTGTGGTAGAATTTTGCTGAGATAAGGCATTTGTATGTGATTGCTCTGTGTTTTGAAAATTGTTACGTTCATCCATGGGGATAAAGCCACGGTTGATAAAGATCAGTGTATTATCAGCAGTTTTTAAAGGAGTCAAAACCCAATAGCCTGTAGTATTTTGAGCGGCAGCAGTGACTAAAATATTTTTATCTGTTAAAAATTTTCCTGTGATAATAACAGGTTGATATTCATATTTTTCAAAAGTAACATCTGACCATTGATTTTTTGGAGGGGCTTTTATGGGGGGCAAATGAATGCGTTGATTGGTACTGGTGATAAGATTTGTTTTCCAGTTTAACCGTTGTACTTGCCATATACCTAATGCACTGAAGAGAAGAAAAAAACAAATACATAAAGTTCCAAATAAAAAAGAAGAAAAACGGCAAGAATTTCCCTGAAGCTTTGTCATAGGGGGCTCTTTTTTGCTCATGATTTGTGCTTCCTTTCGGGACAATAGGCTTTTATTCTAACATGTATATATTAAAAAAAACATTTTGTACGCGTTTTGGTGGAATTTGCACGCCTTATTGAGGAAAAAGATGAAAAATGAGCCAACAAGAGATGAAAAAGGTTTTATAAAAGACTTGACCTTTTGTTGTCGACCCCCTATTAGAAAGAAACTTCCCAATGATGCCCGTTCAAGGTTGCATTGCGCGTGTTTTGCGTTCATTGTGTCCTTTGGGTATGGGGATTTGAAAGTTTCTTAGAGTTTAAGGGTGAAGTTTATGTCTCGTGCATGTGAATTGACAGGGAAGACGGTTCTGTATGGTAATAATGTTAGCCATGCGAATAATAAGACTCGGCGTCGTTTTTTACCAAATCTTTGCAATGTGACATTGATTTCAGAGGTGTTACAGCAAAGTTATCGCTTGCGTATTTCAGCAAATGCGTTGCGTTCTGTTGAGCACCGCGGTGGTCTTGATGGTTTTTTGATTAAAGCAGACGATAAAGAGTTGTCACAACGTGCGCGTTTGTTAAAACGCCAAATCGTTAAGAAAAAAGCTGAGCAAGAAGGTGAGCAGAAGGCTGAACAAGCAGCGTAATTTTCAGCGTTATTGTTTTTGGCTTTTTTCTTTTTGATCGCTCTGTTTTATTGGTTCCATATCCCAGGTTAAAAAAAATGTCTTCAAGCGGTCCTTTATTAGAACAGCAAAAGAAAAGGTATGTTGTTTTTTCTATTTTTGCAATGTGCCTTGCTGTCACGGCTTCTAATATTTTAGTTCAATATCCTGTCTATTGGTTTGATTTGAATGCGCTGTTGACTTATGGGGCTTTTACCTATCCATTTGCTTTTCTAATCAATGATTTGACCAATCGTTTTTATGGTCCATCTGCTGCGCGGCGTGTGGTTTATGCTGGTTTTTTTACGGGTGTCTTTGTTTCTTGGATATTGGCGACACCACGGCTTGCACTTGCTTCTAGTTTTGCATTTTTATTTGGGCAACTCCTTGATATTGTTGTTTTTACTCCTTTGCGACGTAAAACATGGTGGAAAGCACCTTTAGCAGCAGCGTTGGTTGGTTCAGCTTTGGATACAGTGCTGTTTTTTGCTCTTGCTTTTTCTAGCTCGTTTGCTGTTCTTGATAAGATAACAGGCTATGCTGATAGTTCACTAGTGGAGAGTACTGTTTTGGGAGGGATAGGCATGCCAGTTTGGCTATCGCTTGCTTTTGGTGATTTTTCGGTAAAAATTATTATGAGCCTGTTTATGTTGATTCCTTATGGAACAATTCTTAATATTGTAAAGCTTCCTCTTTATCAAAGTCCTTCAAAGGATGATTCTTCTTTTGTTTGTAACAAATAATGGTCTTTGTTCTTTTGTTTTGCTAAAGAAGAGGGGAGGGGAGTTCTGTCCTCTAAGGGCAGAATTTAAGCGGATTTATAAGAGGTATTTTGATTCTTTTCTCAAGTTGTATTTATCCATACATCATCTATGCTTACGATGTGTAAGGAAATGGTTTTGACTGATTCAGTATGGGATAAGAGCATCTTATCAGCATTAAAAACAGATAATAAAGCTCTTATAAAGGATCAAAAATGTTTTGTTAAGAGTTGTGATGTCTTACTTATGATTATTTGAGCTATAAGAAACTTGGTTCTTATAAAGGAAAAAACATTTCGATATACATTTGGGTAGTATATAAATAGAAAAATAAATACCAATGGTATCAAGTCTTTTTTGACAGTTTTAAAATTTGGTTATACTGATATTTATCATTATTTTAGTAACAAATGTTTGTGCAGATATGTTAATGAATTTACAATTTGTTATAATGCGATCTCTGTAGAATTTGGCAAACGCTTCGAGTGTTTATTTTAGATAATTGTAGGTTAGAAATGCGATACTTGGAGCTGATAGTATGAATAAAATGATAAATCAAACAGATCATACAGAGGCTTTATTTGATAATTTTGTATTAACTTCCTTGAAAAAACAGAGAGAGACTAGGGAGTTGCCTATTGTAAAATCACCTCTTCGTTATCCGGGAGGGAAAAGTCGTGCTGTTCCTATGATTATTAATAACTATATAAGGAAACAGAAAACTTTATGTTCTCCTTTTGTGGGAGGCGGTTCAATTGAATTAACCTTAGCAAAAAGAGGAACAAGGGTTTATGCTTATGATGCTTTTAAGCCGCTTGTTATTTTTTGGCAGATGCTTTTGAAAGATGCTTCAGCTCTTGCAGAAAAAGTGAGAGAATATGAAGATATGACTCCCGTAATGTTTTATAATCTCCAAAAAACTTTTGGGAATATTAAAAATCAATTAGAGATTGCTGCCGTTTTTTTTGTTCTTAATCGTTCTTCTTTTTCCGGAACGACACTTTCTGGTGGTATGTCTCCAGGACATCCCCGATTCAATTATCGTTCTATTGAACGGCTTAAAGATTTTAAGATTGAAAACTTCATAGTGGAACACAGAGATTTTACAGAAAGTATTCCTAAACACTCTAACGATTTTCTTTATTGTGATCCTCCGTACCTTATTAATCAAAAACTTTACGGTCACAAAGGCGATAAACATAATTCTTTTGATCATCAAGCTCTTGCTGAACTTTTGAGAAAGCGTCAAGGATGGGTTTTATCTTATAATGATTGTGTGGAAGTTAGAGAACTTTATAAAGGACATACAATACTTAATCCTGAATGGACTTACGGTATGGGAAACAATAAAAAATCAAATGAACTCGTAATTTTGAGTAAGGATCTTTAGGAAATTGCATGAATCAGGTAGAAAATGGAAAAGCCTTTGAATATGCTTTGGCTATGGGTTTTAAAAAAGCAACAAAGGCTTCTATAGAGTTTAATTCGTCTTTTCAAATAGCGGAGTCTTTTTATAATTTATTTAATGATACTGAAAAAAGGCTTTTAAATCTTGCTTCTATTGAAGCAGCCGTTTTTTTACAGTTACATGATAAAAATATTAGAAACACGAAAACTATTGTTCTTCAGGAAGATTTTGTTGGGATCAAAGGAGATGTCCGTGATATTATTTTAAAAGTTCCTGAAAATCCTATTGGTATTTCTGCAAAACATAATCATAGCGCTATCAAACATCCTCGCCTTTCCAGTAAAATAGATTTTGGTAAAGAATGGACAGGTTATTCTTGTAGCAGCGTTTATTTCAATGAGGTTAGGCCTATTTTTGATTATTTAGCAGAGCTTAGAGATAAGAAGATGTTCTTTAGAGATATAGAGGATAAAGACAGCAGAGTTTATCTTCCAATCCTAGAAGCTTTTTCTAAAGAACTTCAAAGGCTTTGTTTAGATTATCAAGATAAATTTGTGAAGCTATTGTTTCAGTATGTTATAGGTTCTTATGATTTTTATAAGATTATGATAGATACAAGATCTAAACAAAAACGGGTTATTATTCAGTCTTTTAATTTGAATGGCACTCTAGGATATGGTCGTAAATGGAAAATTCCAAGCAAAATTTTATCCGTTTCACTAAAACCAGAAAGTAAAAACAAACTCATTATAATTTTTGAAGATGGTTGGAGCATTTCTTTTAGGATTCATAATGCATCCAGTAAAGTAGAAGCTTCTTTAAAGTTCGATATTCAATTTGTGGGATTATCTTCTCAGGTTGTTAGTCATCAAATTCCGATGGTTTAATGATAGAGATAATTTTTTAAAATGTAATCGTTGCTGATTCAAGGCAGGTTTATTTCTTATGAATATGAGTTCTTTTATCACTAAAAAGTATTTCTAATTGTTTTGTTATGGCGTCGGCGAGTTCTTCAGCATTCATAATTGTTACAGCACGTTGATAATAACGTGTGACGTCATGACCAATTCCAATGGCAATGAGTTCGATAGGGGAGTGTGTTTGGATTTCTTGAATCACTGCGCGTAAGTGTTTTTCTAAATAATTGCTGGAGTTGACCGATAGTGTCGAATCGTCAACAGGAGCACCATCAGAAATGACCATGAGGATGCGACGTTGTTCACGCCGTGATAAAAGGCGTTGATGAGCCCAAATCAAAGCTTCTCCGTCGATATTTTCTTTTAATAATCCTTCTTGCATCATCAAACCTAAATTGCGTTGTGCGCGACGCCATGGGGTATCAGCACTTTTATAGATGATATGGCATAAATCATTGAGGCGTCCAGGATTATGGAGTTTGTTTTGGGTAAGCCATTGTTCGCGCGATTTGCCCCCTTTCCAAGTTTTGGTGGTAAAACCTAAAATTTCAACTTTGACACCACAACGTTCAAGAGTTTGTGCCAAAATATCAGCACAACTTGCAGCAACGCTAATGGGGCGTCCACGCATTGAGCCAGAATTATCAATGAGGAGTGAAACAACTGTGTCCCGAAATTGGGTGTTGCTTTCCATTTTAAAAGAAAGGGGTTGCATGGGGTCAATAATTAGACGTGGAAGCCGTGTTGTATCAAGATATCCTTCTTCAAGGTCAAAGTTCCAGTTGCGATTTTGTTGCGCCATCAAGCGGCGCTGGAGACGGTTTGCTAAACGTCCAACGATGTTTTGCAGATGATTGATTTGCTTATCAAGATAACGGCGTAAGTGATCTAACTCGTTTTCAGAACAAAAATCTGTTGCTTCCAAAATTTCATCAAATTGACGGGTGAATATTTTATAATTGCCAAGTCTTTGCATTTGTTCCGAATCAGAAAAAAGGTGTTTGGGTTTGCTCGGCTTTTCTTGCCAAGGTCCATTTTTTTGCTCGCCGTCAGCTTGATCATTGTTGTTTGATTGTGTCGCTTGTGTTTTTCCATCATCTTGCACATCACTTTCTTGTTCAGTGCTGGTTTGTTCTTCACTTTGAGCGTGTTTTTTGTTTTTACTCTCTTCTTCTCTTTGGTCTTGAGGTTCACACGCATTTTTTAATTTTTTATTGTTTTCACTGTTAGAAGCTTCAGCTTGTTGCACTGTCATTTTGAGTGTAACAAGCATTTGGCGAACAATCTGTGCAAAAGCTTGTTGGTTGTAAATATGATGTGGGAGTTCATTGAGTTGTGATGCTGCTTTTTGTTCGAGTTCTTGACGCCACAATTCTAAAACAGGACCCGCTTCTCTTGGAGCTGCGCGCTTTGTTATTTTTTCACGCAATAAAAGTGCAATCGCTTCTTGGATGGGGGCTTCACTTTGGTTGCTAATCTTATGATAATGGGCTCTTTTGTATTTATCGGCGAGCATGACATCAAGATTTTTTGCAAGTCCCTCCATGGCTAAAGTACCAATTGCTTCAACACGTGTTTGTTCGAGGGCATCAAAGATAGCACGTGCTTCTGATTCTGGTGGAGAAAATTGCATGTGAATGCGGTTGTCATGCCATGCTTTGCGCAGAGCCATGGAATCACCTAGTCCGCGGGTAATAGTTATGTCTTTATTCGTTGCGTATTGAGGTAATTCTGGTAAACGCGCGCAACTTTCGCTTAAAGATGGTCGGTTATGACTAAAGGAAACTTCAAGGTTGTTTGTGCCTGCAATTGCACGCATACAGGTGGAAAGTGCTTTTTTAAAAGCTTCAGCATTAAGAGTGTTGTTGGAAGAGTCCTTTGCCAGATTTTTGTTGTCGCCAATATCGGTAGCCATGAGTGACAGATTCCTTAAGGCGAAACACCATGAATGAGTGATTCGGGAAGCTCTTGTCCAAAGGCGCGTTGATAAAATTCTGCAACAGTGGCACGTTCGAGTTCATCACATTTATTGAGAAAGGTTAATCGGAAGGCAAAGCCGACATCTTGAAAAATTGTTGTATTTTCTGCCCAAGTAATGACGGTACGTGGACTCATGACAGTTGAAAGATCTCCATTGATAAAAGATTGGCGTACCATATCAGCAACATGAACCATTTGTGAAATTGTCTTTTTTCCCTCAGCCGTTTGAAAAGATTTGACCTTTGAACAAATGATATTAACCTCTTTATCATGGGGTAAATAATTGAGTATCGTAACAATAGACCAGCGGTCCATTTGAGCTTGATTGATCTGTTGGGTACCATGATAGAGACCGGTTGTATCACCAAGACCAATGGTGTTTGCCGTTGCAAAAAGACGAAATGCTGGATGGGGAGAGATGACACGGCTTTGATCAAGTAAGCTTAGTTTTCCAGAGGTTTCAAGAACGCGTTGGATAACAAACATAACATCGGGACGCCCTGCATCATATTCGTCGAAAACAAGAGCAATATTATTTTGATAAGCCCATGGCAAAATGCCCTCTTTAAATTCAGTGATTTGTAAGCCATCTTTTAAAACGATAGCATCTTTTCCTACAAGATCGATACGACTTACATGACTATCAAGATTAATGCGAAGACAAGGCCAGTTAAGACGTGCAGCAACTTGTTCAATATGCGTTGATTTCCCTGTACCGTGATAGCCAGAAACCATTACACGGCGGTTAAAGGCAAAACCTGCGAGAATCGCTAAAGTTGTTTGCTGATCAAAAAGATAATCAGGATCGATATCAGGAACATGGGGACTTTTTGTGCTAAAAGCAGGGACTTTCAGATCTGTTTCAATATGAAATAGATCGCGAGCACAAAGTGTAATATCGGGCAAATTTTCAACGGTAAGATTTGTCATTATGTTTCTGGAAGGGAGAGGACGCTATTTATTCATTAGAAACGATACAAGAGTTAAAGTATTTATGCAATGCTCTATAATGAGAGCCTTAGATATTGAAGAAAGATTTTTTTACGTATTCTATAATGTTTTGCAAAAAAGTAACATTTTGCGCAAATAATGATGGTCTAAATGAAAATAGACTCATATAAGCGCATGTTTTCAGCACAAACCAGACTTTTTTAGCAAATTGTAAGCATGTAAAACATCACGAAAGCGCTCTTCTGAAGCACGATTACCACCATTGGAATCAGGATGGTGCTTTTTTACCAACTCTTTATATTTCATTTTGATGTCTTCTGCTGAAGCGTTTGCCTGTAGTCCCAGTGTATCAAAAGCTTTTGCTTCTAAGGGCTTTAATTTTCGTGAGAACTTATTGCTTGAATGCTGCCCAGTAAAAAGCGTGAAGGGATCGCGCATGCGATTTTGATAGGCAGCTGTGCCAGAGCGAATCTTTGCATAATTCGCGGCTGTTTTTTTCGATGTACCATTGCTCAGATCTGTAGGCCATGTCGGACGATGTCCTGTGAGAGCATCCTTTTGAAATTTTGCGATATCTTTATTGCTAAGACCAGAGAAGTAATTAAAATTTTTATTATAGGCGCGTACGTGTTCAATACAAAAATATAAATATTGTCCTTCGTGATTTCGACCTGCTGGTGCTTTATGGGACCCTGTTTTTTCACAACCTTCCCACTGACACTGTTGTGCTTCTGGCTCAGCTTTTTGTTTTTTATTTGAGCTTATGCGAATTGAATCGAATAATTTAGATGTTATTGTCATATTATTGGTTTATGCAAAATTGATTAATTTTACAAGAATTGACTTTTGAAAAATTTGTTTTCACACTTATTCTATTATGAAAAAGGTGTATTTTTGCACGTTCATTTTGTTTGAGGAATGAAAAATGTTTATAGAAACAATAATTCAGAGAAAGCTTCAGGATGCTTTTCATCCGCAAAAGCTTGAAGTGATTAACGAAAGTCATCTTCATGAGGGACATCCTCATAATGAACATGCTTTTGATGGTAAAGGAGAAACACATTTTCGAGTGAAAATTTTATCTTCTTCTTTTTCTAATATGACACGCGTAGAAATACATCGAGCGATTTATAAAGTTTTACAAGAAGAGTTAGCTACTTGTGTTCATGCTTTGGCACTTGAGGTTGAAACACTCTAATTTTTTGATGAGACGTTTTTAGGAACGGGGATGGGCCTTTTGATAGATTTTTAACAAATGGTCTGTATCGACGTGGGTATAGATTTGTGTGGTGGAAAGACTAGCGTGCCCAAGAAGTTCTTGAATCGTGCGCAAATCTCCCCCCCGTGATAAAAGATGGGTGGCAAAAGAATGGCGCAGTGTATGAGGCGTTACAGTTTCTGGTAAACCAAGGCTTGCTCGTAAGTTGCGTACAGTTTTCTGAATAATGGCGGGCTGTAGGGGACCGCCTCGTGCCCCGCGAAATATGGGTTGGTTATCCACTAAAGGATATGGGCAACATTTGAGATAATTTTGTACAGCTTCGTAAACAATTTTGATGAGAGGAACAAGGCGTGTTTTGCCGCCTTTTCCTGTTATAAATAAACTTGTTTTTTTAGGATCAGAAAATTGTTCTGGTGTGAGGCTTAAGGCTTCTGATATTCGCATTCCACAGCCATAGAGAAGCATGAGGACAGCCGCATTACGAGCGCTAATCCAAGGTTCATTTTCTAGCTGGTTTTCTTGTTTGACTATGTGAAGTGCTGATTTGATCGCTAAAGGTTTTGGGAGCGATCTTGGGTGTTTGGGGCTTCGGATAAGCTGAGCCGCCGGAACATTGACGATTCCTTCACGTGATAGGTACTTGAAAAAAGAACGGATGCCTGCTACTCCGCGGCTTAAAGAACGAGCACTTACATTGTTTGTACGCCGATAAGCAAGATAAGCACGCAAGTCACTGATGCGTAAATGAGCAAGATCTGTAAGGGTTGGTGTATGATTTAAGTGTTGACAGAGAAAAGACAAAAATTGCCGCGTATCACGTTCATAGGCTTGCACTGTTTGTGCTGACATACGACGTGTTTGGGTAAGACACTCTAACCAATTTTTCCTTGCGTTTAAAAGTGCATGGTCTGCTGGAATGAGAGGAATATTTTCATCTTTTCTCTTGTCGTTTTTGATAGGCATTATCTAGTTGAGAGTTTCTTTCTTTTTAGATTTTTCATCGTTAGAATGACCATTCTTGTTTTGGGGTTGCTCTTCACGATTGATAAGTTGCTTTTCACCTTTGAGAGAGAGTATTTTCACAAGATTGTGTGTTGACATCAAATGCGCAAAAATTAATCCTAAAAAGCCATTTTTATGAAGTTTGGCAAGTTGGCTTGCTGATAATTTATTCAATTTTTCTTCATCAACAACCCAAAAATGTTCCAATTGCGCTGAGAGACCTTTATCGTTTTTCACATTGATGGATTTTTGGCTTAGAAGATCCATTTCTACAAGAACATCAATAAACTCAGAGGTTTTCTCCATAGCGATTTTAAAACTTTCAAGAAAGCGAATACGTTCTTCCATAAAAGGAGAAATAGAGCCATCGGAATTAAAAAGTTCTGTTCCTGCAACTTCATTAAACATACCGGACTGTTGATCAAAGCAGACAGAAAGTTCTTTTTCATTGCTAATTTGTGCCAAAACAAAAGGATAGCGACGGACAAAAGCAGGAACATAAGTATTGTTTTTCCAACTTTTATCAGAAGCGATATAGTCATTTTCGTCATTAGAAAGACCGACAAGAGCTGCGGATGTGTAGTGCCGTTTTTTTTGTTCATCTTCGGCGCACATAAATAAAATAGGATAGTCTAGTGCTGCTTGAAAATATTCAGTACTTGCTAAAGGAACCCAATGAGTATCCTTGGCAAAAGACATATCAGTTGGAGGAGCAAATTTTAGATTTTTATGGGAAATTTTGTTGATTGGTGTGATATCTTTGTAAAATAGCATAATATTTGCCATAAGACTTTCTCCTTTATTAATTTGTTTTGTTACCAAGAAAGGTCTTTTAGAAGATTGTCTCATATGGCAACAAGATTGAATAGAAAACTATAAGATTGAAGGGTTCATTTTTGAGAGATAATATTTTTGCATGAAGTATAATAAAGAAAAGCTTAAAAATAAAGTCTATCTTGCCATTATTGGTATGCCTCATGGTATAAAAGGAGATGTTTTTGTTAAAATTCTAAGTGCTGAGCCACAGCGTTTCAAGTTTTACAGCACTCTTTATGATGATATGGGGCGTTCTTATGAAATTGTAACTCTTCGCATACAAAAAAATAAGGCGATTGTACGTTTTAAAGGGGTAGAAAATCGTAATGCGGCTGAGTCTTTAAAAGGTATTCGCCTTTATGTGACGCGTGATCAATTAATTGATGATTTGATGGAGGATGAGTTTTATCAAGTCGATTTAATAGGCTTGTGTGTCCAAGATTGTGGGGGAAAAATCTTAGGTGAAGTGTGTGGTTTTTTTAATTTCGGGGCTGGTGATTTGCTTGAAATACGTTTGAATACAGGTAAAAGAGTTCTTATTCCCTTTAGTAAGGCGGCGGTACCAGAAATTTGTATGGATTCTGGTTTTCTTGTTGTTGATCCCATGGCCGCTGGTTTAATTGATGGGGGAGACAATGATAAAAAGGAAATAGCTTGAATCTAAAAATAAAGATGAAGGTAAAAAACAACAGATGAATTTCGTCAATAAAAAGTGGAATGTGTGAAAATATTAAAAATGCTCTTTTGAGCAGATATTGTAAGCACTTTATCTCGAAATAGTCCTGAATTTTTAGAGTCTTTTTTAGTGCAAGTATTTAGAAGGATCGTATTGAATATGGCGCAGATCAAGGAGACTCAAATTAACTCTATAGCGTTAAAAGTCTTGTTTGTGCTATTTTTGCTATTAAGAGTCTGTTTAAGAAAATAAGGATAAGAAATAAAATGAAGTTTCAGGCGCGCGTTTTAACCCTTTATCCTGAAATGTTTCCTGGTTTTTTAGGGTATTCTTTAGCAGGGCAAGCTTTAGAGCGTGGAATTTGGTCACTGGAGACGGTACAGATTAGGGATTTTGCTTTAGACAAACACCATAGCGTTGATGATAAACCTGCTGGTGGGGGAGCTGGTATGGTAATGCGGGCGGATGTATTGGCGGCTGCTCTTGATTGCTGTCCACAGGATTCGCCAAGATTGTTGATGAGTCCACGTGGACGCCCTTTTGATCAAGCTTACGCGCATAGCTTGGCTCGTGATACGGGTGTAACGTTAGTTTGTGGACGTTTTGAAGGGGTTGATGAGCGAGTCATAGAAGCACGAGAATTAGAAGAAGTTTCTATTGGTGATTATATTCTTTCAGGGGGTGAAACAGCTGCATTGGTTATCTTAGATGCTATTATACGTCTTCTGCCTGGAGTGATGGGGAATGCAGCTTCTGCAAGGTGTGAAAGTTTTGAAAATGACTTGCTGGAACATCCGCAATATACCCGCCCTTCTCTTTTCGAAGGGCGGGGTATTCCGCCTGTATTGCTCTCAGGTCATCACAAAGCGATCGCAGATTGGCGTCAAAGCCAAGCCGAATTGTTAACACGTCAACGTCGCCCTGATCTTTATGCGCGTTATAATAAAAATCATCAGAAAACTTGATTCATATGATAAGGTGGTGTATTGCATGGCTCTCTTTTTAGAGAGTTTTTTATAAAAGGTTTTCTGTAGTTCCAAAATTAAAATGAAGGAATGGTGTATTCGCTCCTGTGTAAGACATAGCCTAAAGAGCTCCTTATTCTTAATAAAGGCTTTTTTGGTAAGAGTTGAGCGCTCTGACTGTTCGATAAAGAACATGAAGGATAAAAGAAATGAATATTATCGCACAGCTTGAAGCTGAACAATGTGCAAAAATTGAAGAAAAGCGCCAATTTCCAGCATTTCAGCCAGGAGATACAGTCCGTGTCATGGTGCGTGTGACGGAAGGTACACGGACGCGTGTTCAGGCTTATGAAGGTGTCTGTATTGCGCGTTCAGGCGGTGGGTTGAATGAGACCTTTACAGTACGCAAGATTTCTTATGGTGAAGGGGTGGAGAGGGTATTTCCTGTTTATTCTCCTTTGATTGAAGGTGTTGAGCTGGTGCGCCGTGGTAAAGTGCGCCGTGCAAAACTCTATTATCTACGTGGCTTGAGAGGTAAAGCTGCACGTATCGCTGAAAAGAGAGATTATCGGAAAAAAGCTGAAAAGGTTGTTGAGAAAGTAGAAGCAGCATCTGTCAGCACAGATGTTGAAAAGCAAGTTTCTGAGTAAAGATTATATCGGCTAAACTTTATGCAAAAGCGGCTTTTATGCCGCTTATTTGTGTCTTTCTTGATTCGTTTTGCCTTTTAAAAGGCTTGGAGTGGACATAAAAATGTTCAATCTATCAATTTTTCCTCTTTTTATTCTTAATTATGGGTGCAGTTTAAGAGACTATTGCATATATCGTGAATACTCAAAAGGATAAGTTTAATCTGAAAAAATGTCTGTTTATATTTGGAAACGATTTTAGACCTTTGACGTGAAGATAAAAGTGTATTAGATTAAGGCGAGTTTTGCGGATCATATCCAGGGAGTAATCGGTTTTTTATGCGTGACCTTTAATCCGTTATTTGAGACAACCGACCTGTAATATCGGTATCTTGAGATGCCAAACAAGTAAAAACGAGAGAGTATGTTTAGTCGTTTTGCGCGAACTTTCTCGTTCATTGCGGTTGCAAAAACCAGGTCAGGATATTTTATGATAAACCAGGTCAGGATATTTTATGATAGAGACAACTAGGATAAAAGAGCGCCCTCGTTCCCCTCATATAAGTATTTATCGTTGGACAATTACTATGGCCATGTCCATTGCACACCGAATTACGGGTATGGCGCTTTATGTTGGAACGGTTTTTCTTGCTGTTTGGTTAATTGCTATTGCGTGTGGCGAGGAGACATTTAGAACAGTTTACGAAATTTATAGTTCTTGGTTTGGATTGTGTATTTTGTTTCTTTATACTTTGGCAGGGGTTCATCACATGGTTGGTGGTGTTCGCCACATTGTTTGGGATCTGAAGCCTTGCTTTTTGGCAAAAGAAAAGGCAACAGTCACTGCTTGGGCGACAGTTTTTATTTCTCTTATTGTTACTTTTGCGATTTGGATTATTGGATATACGGTTGTTTAGCTGGGGGTGAAAAGAGACATGAAAAAAGATTTTCGAACGGAACTTGGAAAAGTACGGGGGCGTGGCAGTGCTCATGAAGGAACAGAGCATTTTTGGCTAGAACGTTTGACGGGGTTTATCAATCTACCACTTTTGATATTTTTTATTGTTCTTATTCTTTCGCTTGTGGGCAAGGATTATAGTATTGTGCGTGCAAGACTTGCACATCCTATTGTTGCTATTTTGATGGGATTGATGACTTTTTCGGTCCTTTATCATATGAAACTTGGTATGCAGGTAGTGATTGAAGATTATATTCCACGTGAAGGTTTTCGGATATTCTTTTTGACGTTAAATATTTTATTTTGTTTTCTCATAGGTGGTATCATTATTTTTTCTCTTTTGAAAATTGCATTAGGGGGTTAAACAAGTATGGCGGGTACAGGATCATCTCTGGGTGCTAAAGCAGGTAACGCCCCTTATCGCACTGTGGATCATAAATTTGATGTTGTTGTTGTTGGGGCAGGTGGTGCAGGATTACGTGCGACACTGGGTATGGCAGAACAAGGATTAAAGACAGCTTGTATTACGAAGGTTTTTCCAACGCGCTCACATACGGTTGCAGCACAAGGGGGAATTGCTGCATCGCTTTCAAATATGGGACCTGACAATTGGCAGTGGCATTTATATGATACCGTGAAAGGTTCTGATTGGTTGGGCGATACCGATGCAATGGAATATTTGGTGCGTAATGCTCCTGCTGCTGTGTATGAATTAGAACATTATGGCGTTCCTTTTTCGCGAACGCAAGAAGGCAAAATTTATCAGCGTCCTTTTGGTGGACATACGACACAATTTGGTGAAGGTCCACCTGTTCAGCGTACTTGTGCAGCAGCTGACCGTACAGGCCATGCCATTTTGCATACGCTTTATGGACAAAGCTTAAAGCATGATGCGCAATTTTTTATTGAATATTTTGCACTCGATCTCATCATGACGGATGGGGTTTGTACGGGGGTTGTGGCATGGAATCTCGATGATGGTACAATACATCGTTTTTCTGCCAAAATGGTTGTTCTTGCAACCGGTGGTTATGGACGCGCTTATTTTTCTGCGACATCGGCGCATACCTGTACGGGTGATGGTGGTGGAATGATCGCACGCGCTGGATTGCCACTTCAGGATATGGAGTTTGTGCAATTCCATCCGACAGGGATTTACGGTTCTGGCTGCTTAATTACAGAAGGAGCTCGTGGTGAAGGAGGCTATTTAATCAATTCTGAAGGTGAACGCTTTATGGAGCGTTATGCACCTTCCTTTAAGGATTTGGCTTCACGTGACTTGGTTTCGCGTTGTATCACACTTGAAATTCGTGAAGGGCGTGGCGTTGGACCTAAGAAGGATCATATTCATTTGGTTCTCAATCATATTGATCCTGCAATCTTGCATGAGCGTTTACCAGGGATTTCAGAATCAGCACGGATTTTTGCAGGGGTGGATGTAACAAAAGAGCCTATCCCCATCTTGCCAACGGTTCATTATAATATGGGTGGGATTCCTACCAATTACTACGGGGAAGTTCTCAATCCAACGGCTGATTCGCCTGATCGTATTCAACCAGGGCTGATGGCGGTAGGAGAAGCAGGATGTGCTTCTGTTCATGGTGCTAATCGCTTGGGGTCAAATTCATTAATTGATCTTGTGGTGTTTGGTCGTGCTGCTGCCATTCGCGCGGGTGAAGTTATTGATCGGAATGCAGAAATTCCACCCATCAATGAAGAAGCTGTTGACGAAATTATAGCGCGTTTTGATCGTTTACGTTTTGCACAAGGGGCAATACCAACAGCTGTATTGCGTGAAAAAATGCAACGCACGATGCAAGAAGATGCAGCAGTCTTCCGTACAGAAGATTCTTTGAAACAGGGATGTCAACGGATGAATAAAATCTGGGGGGAATTGTCGGATCTCAAAGTCACAGATTGTTCTCTGATATGGAATTCTGATTTGGTTGAAACATTAGAGCTTGAAAATCTTATGGCGAATGCAATCATGACTGTTCATTCTGCCGAAGCACGTTCAGAAAGCCGTGGCGCTCACGCTCGTGAAGATTATCCAGAGCGTGATGATAAAAACTGGCGTAAACATACGATTTCACATTTGTCAAAAGAGGGTAAGGTGACATTATCATATCGACCTGTCCATGTGGACCCGTTAACATCTGAAGCTGATGGTGGGATCGATTTAAAGCGCATTGCACCTAAAAAACGGGTTTATTAAGGGGAGAATGAAATATGGTACAAATTAAGCTTCCCAAAAATTCTCAAGTAAAACCGGGAAAGGTTTGGCCTAAACCTGAAGGTGCTACAAAGCTGACGGAATTTCACGTGTATCGTTGGTCGCCTGATGATGAGGAAAATCCTCATTTAGATACTTATTATGTGGATCGTTCTGCTTGTGGTCCTATGATTCTTGATGGGCTTTTGTTTATTAAAAACCATATTGATCCAACTTTGACACTTCGTCGATCATGCCGTGAAGGCATCTGTGGTTCATGTGCGATGAATATTGATGGAACCAATACATTAGCTTGTACCAAAGGGATGGATGATGTAAAACATCCCATTAAGGTCTATCCGTTGCCTTCCATGCCGGTTGTTAAAGATTTGGTTCCTGATTTAAAGCGTTTTTATGCACAACACCGAGTCATTGAGCCTTGGTTGCAAACAGTTTCTCCTGAACCTGCAAAAGAATGGTTACAAAGTCACTCCGATCGCCAAAAAATCGATGGCCTTTATGAATGTATTTTGTGTGCGTGTTGTCAGACTTCATGTCCAAGTTATTGGTGGAACGGTGATCGTTATTTGGGGCCCGCTGTTTTGCTTCAAGCTTATCGCTGGATTGCGGATTCACGTGATGAGATGTGTGGTGAACGTCTTGATAATTTAGAAGATCCTTTCCGCCTTTATCGTTGCCATACGATTATGAATTGTGCGCAAACTTGTCCAAAGGGATTAAATCCAGCGAAAGCGATTGCTGAAATTAAAAAACTCATGGTTGAACGCCGCCTTTGAAAATTTACTGATTGATCAAAATAAAGCGTAAGGTGGAAAAAATTGTATCTCCTTTTAGCAATTAAATCTCTAAAAGAAGATCGGCTGCTTATGAGGGTGCAGTAGCTATAATCATTCTAAAAGTGAAGTAATCCCTAAAAAATTAAGCAATCCTTGCAATGGCTGAGCAGAAAACTCATAGTTGAATATTATCTTTGAAATTTGACCGATTAACGAACAGTAAAAAGAAAAATAGAAAATTGTGCATGTTTTTGTGCCTCTTTGAGGCTTAATCTCTAAAAATTTATTGGCTTCTATGAGGCGGTTAGTATAGTTATTATTGCCTTTAAAAAGGCATTAGTCTTTCGAGTAAACTATACTTTAAATAGCGTTCTATGTAAAAACAATAAAATCAATATGCCATGTGTTTTTATTTTTATTAAATTCGCATCATAATTTATACTTTGATGCAGATTTAAGTAATCATTTTTTATAAAAAATGATTACTCTGTATAAATATAGCACAAAAATAAATGCTGATACAAATATTATAACGCATGTAAATTATCTAAATGAAATACAAAGGAGTGATCATTATGACAATTCGTCATTTTACGACACATTTATTGTAATATCGAAAACATTGCTAATATTCAAGGATTAGGAATTTTTGATAATATCATTATATATATATATATATAAAGGTCATATTTTTTGTTTTAAAGATTGGATTGTTAATCGTATTAAAAAGCAAAATTTATAGTTCTTAAAAAATGGAGAACGTAAAATCCTTCTCTATTGTAGAGATAGATTATATAGTTAAGGGGGTAGTAATTAAAAAATATTGTAACATCATAGATTTAAATTCACTAAAGAGCAAATAAGACGTTTTTAAAAAATATCAAATTTATAGTTTTTTCTAAAAATTTAGAAAACACTAGTGAGAATTCTAAGAACACGTGTTGCGAATGTGGTACAAGGGATGTTTATAGGTTCGTTTGAGTTGAATGAATTCAATCATCAAAGAAAACATGTTGTATTTTTATGAGTTTCGTGGGTTTTTATTTTATATGTTTTTATCTATAAAAAATAGAGATTTCTAGATTTAGGTCTTATTTATTATGTTAGGGGATTTCATTTTTTCTTGTATATATGCTGAAGAAAGTTATTTAAGCAGTAAAAGTGTTTTTTATTTTATTTTTTAGCATAAAAGATATTTCTTAACATGAAAGAGAGGTGTCCAAGTATTAACGGTATAATCAGCCATTGTTTTGGTATTTATTCTGTTGTGCTGTAAAACACTATCTTATTTAGGATGTGGTAATTAGAGTGGTTAGAAGGTGAAATCTGCTAGGTGAGGGGGCGGATTGTTTGCAGATCAGTGGCGTGTTAAGAGGCTTCGTCCTTTGAGGTGTGATAGGTGGAGTCTGTTAGCCAATTACGTAAACTAGAGCGAAATCTACGTGGACAGGTTTTTAGTCTAATCTCTCTTATATATTGTGATAGGAAATTCACATTAATAAGGACTACGACCGGTTACAGAAAACAGAAATCATTGCGAAAAAACAAGCGTGCTTATTTTAAAATTTTTAATATTATGTGATCATAATGGCATGTGAAATCTCCTGTAGTATCACGCAGACCGTTCGTATTCTCGAGCCAAGAATTGTTCATATATCCTCTTCAATCTGATCTTCACGAATTGATGCAAGAGATGGGTACGAACACCTGTAAGAATAAGCAGATGCAAAGCCAGTTGTATCATTATTGTTGCTTTGCAGAGTGTTTGATAAAAATCTGGAACATTTCTCCAATTCATTGCCGGTTTATTAATGACTTTATGGCGTTGTTTTTCTAAAAGAGCTTTTGCTGTTGCAGCTTTTACTTATCAAATGGGAGTTAAGAGTATTATGTATCTCTGTTGACGTAATCTTTGAAAGTTGCTATACAGCCGCCTAATTTGAGGAGAATATGAAGCTGTAAAGGTGCAAACCAGTTTCCATTTTTAGCATCATTTTTTAATTCTGCTTTACGACTTTCAAAAGCATCTAGAGTAATGTCTTTTAAATAATAGAGATTACGCATTGCTTCACGCTTTTGTTTCTCTCGTTCTTTAATAAGATCAAAACCCTTATGTAAAACAGAACGCCCCGAACCAAATACACTTTGCTTGTCAATTTGCACGCTTGTTTTTAAGAAACCTTTCTTTAAGGTGCCTAAGCTTATTTCACTACAGAGTTCGTGGATGGTATAATGGTAAAGCCCCGATGAATAATATAAAATTTATAGAGCATCTCCATTTTTACACTTCATAAAAGAACAAGTTGGGCGCCATTAGACACTTTGCAAACTCCCAATGTTGTGACAATTTTGGGCATTTTGGATGGTTTATAAAAGGCATTTTTAGTGCTTTTTGTACAGTTTCATTCTATACGGCTTTATTTACTTATAATGTGCAAGAGACATGGTTTTGGTTAATAAACAGCTTTGAAATGAGAGAATCCTACGGTATTAAGATCTTTTATCCAACACGCAAAATAATGAACACTCTTTATAAGACAATGTGATGCATCTTAAGAAGAGTGATTGTAGATCTGTGCTTTTAGGAATTTTTTCTTTTTGAGGTGCAGAGAAGAGAGCAGGAATATTCAGAGTAGAGCTTACCTTATGTAATCTATGGATATCGTCTTTAGGAGAGGGACATAAGCCACGTGATATGGTTAGCAAAGCTTGCTTAAGAGAAATTTGGTTGTTTACGAACAACTGGAGGTTAAGAATCTTTCTTCGTCCGAAGAAGACGTTGATATGCCACTATACTTTTTATTACCAAATAGAATGTGGTTTATGGATGCTAAATTGAAATGATAATTTATTTCGTATGAGGTTTTCCGTATTTGGAGATTGTTTGGTTAAAAAACACATTTATTAATCACTTGAAGATAGCACTTAGAATTTTTAAACGATAAGTTTTGGTCTTGATGACGATAATTGTTTGTGATGATCGAAAGTATCTATTTTACGAAGCTTTCATTGATAGGCGAATCAAAATTTATTCTTTTCTTTTGTTTAAATATTTATTTTGCAGCTATTTTTTCTTTTTTGCATCAAAGATACTTTTTCAAAAGGTAAATGGAAAGAATGATCAAAGGCAAGAGAATAGAGAGAGCCTTATGTATAATTTGGTTTTCTCGTAGAGTTGTTGTCTATTAACTTTTTTCTTTTTTTCTTCATGAAGAGTGTAGAAAATCCATTGGAGAAGCAAAGAGAATAGGAAAAGTTAAATAAATAGCCGTAACAATTAGTTACGGCTATTTTTGTTTGCTTCATATTACCGAGAGAGGAAGCTCCCCTTAAGCGATTTTTGATTTAGCAAAAATCGGGTCGTAAAAGACTTCAGAGAGTTTTCTATCTTTAAAGAACAACACTACGTCAACTGTTGTATAGAGAACGATTTTTATCATTTCTAACTCGAGTTGCCGGCCAATTTCTGATCTTTTAATCAAGGTGGCACATCGCTCAAATGTCTGCAAAGCGCTGTTGGCATGCGTTGTTGTAATCGATCCGGGATGACCAGTGTTGAGCGAATTGAGATATTCCCATGCTTCATTGCCTCGCAATTCAGCGAGAAAAATTCTGTCAGGCGACTGACGCATACACGCATCTAGGCATTCTTCAGCTGAAACACGACCTACATTGTTACCATAAATCATATGTACATGATTGGGATGATTGGGTAGAAAAAGCTCATGAACATCTTCAATTGTGATAATACGCTCCTCTACAGGGACCTTTTCAATTAAAGAGCGAGCAAATGTTGTTTTACCAGATCCTGTTTTGCCTGCGATAATAATGTTGCGTTTGTGAAGGACGCATTTTTCCAAAAATTCAAGAATTTTTCCCTCACGTTTACTTTGTAAGAGTTGAACTTCAAATGGTTCCAACCGTGTGAAGTCCTGCCTCGATAACAAGTTATTGGCTTCTTTTGCTGAAGGCTTATTAAAACTTACATCAGAAAAATCGTCAAAAGCCCCTTCTTCTTTGAGTTCTTCTAACGTCTTAACTATGAGAGAATGTTTACGAATTACAAAGGAAAGAGCACCATCAACAACAGCTGGTGTTTGTATAATTGTACCACGTTGCCCACCAGGCAAGAGCACATAATTAATACTTCTGGGAGCCATACCGTTATAAACGATAATAGCTGTAATAAGCGTTTGCAAAAAAGTGGTTGTTAACTCTGGTACGCTATGTACTTGCCAACCCTTAAAGCTTTTCGTCCATACTTCACAGGGGCGGCAAATCGATAATTCAGTGATCGTGGGATCTTCTAAAAAACAATCAAGCGGTTGCAGAAGCTGAAAAACTGCTTGATCTTTTTGTATCGAGTTAACGTGTGACGAGACTGTAGACATCGCTGAAATCCAGATCACGAGCAACAAAAATATTTACTCGTTCGCCTTGGTTTTTGTAAAGTGTTGGTGTGATATTGATGGAATTTTGAAGAACATCGATTGCTATAGATTCAGCATTCTGAGCTCCTTTATTTTGTGAGTTATCTTTATTTTCTTTGCTGCTTTTACCAACTTTTCCTCTTACCCATTCTCCTAAATCACCGATAATGCTTACCATAATTGCACTACCAAATCGTTCCCAAAAATGTCTGTCAACCCAGCCACCAATACCCGCTTCACCCAGAGGACCTGTGCCTGGTGAGTCAAGATTGACAACAACACCAGAAGGCGTTTCAATGCGTAACCATTGCACAAACACGCGCGTTTGTCCTTGTTGTATGCCACTTTGGTAAAAACCAACAACTTTAGAACCACGGTCAAGCAAAACAACACGTCCACTCGTGGAATAAATATCGCGTGTTAAATGACACGTCGTCATTCCGGGTTGTGATGTAATGATTTTTGTTTCTAACGTACAATCTATTTGCGTTCCTTGTGTAATCAAAAAGTCACGGTTACGAAGTTGCATCGCATGTGATTGACCTAAACGCACGGGCTGAAGGTTATCAAATAATACGCCATTACCTCTATCATTATTCGATGCTTTATTATTTGTATCTGTAGATCCTTCGCTACCACCGTTGTTAAGGCTAGAACTGAGCATACGTTTGCGTGCTAATTCTTCAGAATCTTGGAGCATATGTGGAGGAATGGCTGTTTGAAGAAGTTTACTCAATGCCGGTGGAATATCCAAGTTTGAATCTTCTGTTTGTGTTGATTTTTCTGTTTCTTCTACAATCTTTGGCTCTTCTATAATCCGAGGGACATAGTTTGGTATAATTTGCTGTACTATTTGTTGTGGTTTTTCTTCCTCAACCTCCACGGTATTACGCATTTTAAAAGCTTTCCAAGTCAAGGCAATCGGTATCGCTACTATGACAATAAGTCCTACCATTAACAATGCACGGGTACCTGGAATTGTTGGACGACGTTCAGAACCTAGTTCGGACCCTCCATAGGTACCTTCAATATGTTTTTGTTCGACGTTGTCCAGTTTTGTACCTTTTCCCTCTCCTTCCTTATTGTCAAACATCATTTTCCTCCTTTATTGATACGATAAACCACCGAAGATACTGTCCCTGTTGTGTTTGGTACGCCATTGGGGTCATAGGCTTCATTAAAAACAGCTAGAGCGCGTTTACCAAGCCGTATAAGCCATTTAGGATTGACCTTATGAACGGCGATAATATCATTAGAACTGCCGATAACGGTGCGTGGTATTAAGCTTTCATTACCTTCAGCATCTACGACATAAATCGATGGCATATCCATGTTAGCGGGAAATTTAAAGTAAGTAATACGCCCATTGTCCCAAGCATTTATCGGAGCAATATCTTGGTGACCACTCATGGTATAACTGAGATTATAGCCGTTGACGCTTTGGTGAAAACCACGTTCAATCGCAAGGCGCCGATTGTTTTCTTCTGACTTTTCATCGTTTGAATCGGGATAATGGAAAGCCAATTCATATGTTGATCCCGCACGGTCATTCCGAAATTGTAGTCGGAATTTATAACTCCGTTTGTCGGTTACAACGATGAGATTGGTATTGGCAAGTTCTGCTTTTGGTTTAATAAAAATATGCCGCCCTTTATGAGCAAAGGCATAGGCTTCAGAATCGCCAAAGGCATGAGTTATGTACTGTTCACCTTCTTCAAGAATAATATGTGTTGCCACACCAAGAACTGTTTCGATTTGAACCACATCGGCTTCGTTATATGTTATATAGCGAATGCGGTGATCATATTGTGAATTTGATGGACTTTTGAGCGCCTGCACAGGTACCGTATAAAGAGAAGAAAACGAAGACAATAGAACAACGAACGCAAGTTTTTTCATAACAATCAATTCCTTAATCATTCAACAGTATTTCTGGGTCAGAACGGTAACTTGTTACTTGAAAACCAAGGGGGTTAAGCAATCGATCAGATGATTTCATGGGTGCACCAACATAGGTGTAACCAATTGTTGCAATTTGGTGCTGTTTTGGTCCAGTAGCAGCACCGTTGCTGTCAAGTTGCTGAGTCGTAAAACGTACAGTTGCTTGACCGAGTCCATTAGGCTGGATTGATCGTACTTTAACTGTAATACGTGCTTTGTTGGAAAGCACTTTGTCCCGTGCATTTTCTCCATCATAGATTTTATAATATTCTTGTTGAACAGATGCCGCACTTAAAAGTGCTGTTGTGTCATAGTTCAGTTGAATAGTATCGTAGTCGTAAGTTTCGCGGTTAAGCACATATTGATTTAGCCAATATCTATCTACAACTTCACCATAGCTTTCTTCGTGTTCACGCATGATTGAGATAACATCAACTGCACCTGTCGTATTATCAACGCGCAATACTAAGGGAGTTGGAGCTGGTTGAGAAAATCCAACAACTCCACATATCATACCGAATAAGCCAAAAAGACCCACAGTACTCGCAACACGCCATGCCGTTCTGCGCGACCTTATAAATTCATTGATAAGATCACGTTCTAAGCCACGGCTTTCTTCATAATAACTTCTAAGTTGTTCGGCTTTCACTGGTTTTGCTTGTTTTGTTTTCATCTGTCTCCTCGCTTGATTTCGGCAGGGATTGTTTTATTAATAGGCACGCGGTTCCTATCATTGGGCTGTTTTAGCTTTGGTGCTAATGCACAAGCCGATAAAAGGTTTGCAATCAAAATTACAAGAATGATATTTTTCATTTTAATATGACTCTTTTTACTGTTATATACATTCTGATATTTGTTGTCATTATTATAATTTTGACACTAAAGTAAAGTGTATAGTTTACGATAATTTATCTTTTCTTAATTTCATTTTTTAATTTATGAAAATAGCTCAATTTCAGTGCGAATATTTTTTA